>CAVBBP010000016.1:0-44928 GCA_963593685.1 Segatella copri | reverse complement strand
GCGCTCTACACCAAGAACAGGCTACTCTTTGTCCGAAACAAACGATAAAACAACCACCACACACACTCAACGCTCTCGACAATCGGGGGCGTTTTTTTTTGATTTCAAATTTCAGATTGTTAGTAGCAAGATATGAGTAGCAAGTAGCAAGACAAGCGAAAAAGTTTATAAAGTGAAAAGTAGAAAGTAGGGACGCACCGCGTGCGTCCTTTTTATTTACAAATTTACAAATTTACAAATTGACAAATTTATTCGCTTCAACGGTTCAACGCTTCAACAAAACTCTGAAATTCTGAAACTCTGAAACACTGAAACCGCGCGGCAGCGCAAGAAACCAGAAATTCGCACTACGCAACCACCTGAAAAACAGTGGGTTTTTGATAAAATTTGTGAAAAATATGCGAAACTTGTGCATTATGCCAAAAAAATAGCGTAACTTTGCACGCTAATAGTGCATTTATATCGTTAATTGTAAAAATAAACAAACAAACAGTTATGCAAAACAAAGGATTTGTGAGATTATTCGCTATCGCACTGGCACTTGTCTGCTGCTTTTACCTGTCGTTTAGTTTCGTAACTTCGCGTTGGGACAATAAAGCGAAGACCGCTGCGCAGGGCGACAATCAGAAGTATTACGAATATCTCGACAGTGTGGCTGGCGAAGAGGTGTGGCTCGGCTACACGCTCAAGGAGTGCCGCGAAAAGGAAATTAACCTCGGTCTTGACTTGAAAGGCGGCATGAATGTCATTCTCGAAGTTTCTGTGCCCGACATTCTGCGCGCTCTTTCGGGACACAACCAAACGCCCGAATTTACACAGGCACTTGCCAACGCACAAGCGCGTACCGCCAAGTCGGGTGCCGATTTTCTGACCGCTTTCAAAGAGGAATTTGAGAAAATCGACCCGAACGCACGCCTTTCGACCATCTTCAGCACCTACGAACTGCGCGAACGCGTGCAACTGAGTTCGACCAACGCCGAAGTGATGAAAGTGCTGAACGAAGAGGTGAGCAGTGCCATCGACAACTCGTTCAATGTGTTGCGCTCGCGTATCGACCGCTTTGGCGTGGTGCAACCCAATATCCAACGCCTCGATGCACAAGGCCGCATTCTTATCGAACTGCCAGGCATCAAAGAGCCAGCGCGCGTGCGTAAACTGCTGCAAGGCTCGGCCAATTTGGAGTTCTGGACAACCTACAACGCTTCGGAACTGATGCCGCTGTTTGCACAAGCCAACGAAATTATTCGCGACATCAATGGTGCGCAAGCCCCAAAAACGGAAGCCGCTCCTAAAAAAGCCGAAACGGAGACCGCTCCCGAAACCGAAAATATCGATGATTTGGCTGCTTCGCTGAAAGGTAACGCCGAAACCACCGAAGCCACCGAAACCGATGACGCTCGCTACGAAGAATTTGTGCGCAACAATCCGCTTTTTGCGCTGCTGCACACCGAAAATAACTACGGTCCAGTGGTCGGCACAGTGCTTGCGGCCGACACCGCCAAGGTGAATGCTATGCTCGCCATGAAGCAGGTGCGCGACATTTTGCCACGCGAACTCCGTCTGAAATGGACGGTGAAACCAATCGACGAGAAGGCCAAACAGTTGGCATTCCAACTGATAGCCATCTACGCACCTAACCTCGACGGTCGTGCGCCGCTCGAAGGCGATGTGATAACCGATGCTGGCACCGATTTCGACCAATTCACCAACGGCGCAGTCGTAAACATGAAGATGAACGCCGAGGGCGCAAAAACATGGGCGCGTCTGACCAAAGACAATATCGGCAAATCTATCGCCATCGTACTCGACGGCTATGTCTATTCGTTTCCAACGGTGAACACCGAAATCACGGGCGGCAGTTCGCAAATTTCGGGACACTTCACGCAGGACGAAGCCAAAGACTTGGCAAACATTCTGAAATCGGGTAAAATGCCCGCCCCAGCACGCATTGTGCAAGAAGATGTGGTTGGTCCGTCGCTCGGACAGGCCGCCATTCACGACGGTTTGATTTCGTTCGTCATCGCCTTCTGCTTGGTGCTGCTCTACATGATTTTCTACTACGGATTGATTCCTGGCCTTATTGCCGACGGTGCATTGCTCTGCAATATATTCTTCCTGTTCGGAATTTTGGCGTCGTTCCAAGCCGTACTGACCTTGCCGGGCATTGCAGGTATCGTGCTGACTATGGGTATGGCGGTCGATGCGAATGTGCTTATATACGAACGCGTGCGCGAGGAGTTGCGCTCGGGCAAAAATCTGAAAAAAGCCATCGCCGACGGTTACAGCAACGCACTTTCGGCCATTATCGACGCGAATGTTACCACCATTCTTACGGGTATCATTTTGGCATACTTCGGCACAGGTCCAATCAAAGGCTTTGCCACCACGCTGATTATCGGTATCATCACTTCGGTATTCACAGCGGTATTCCTCACACGCTTGGTTTACGAGCGCATGGCCAAGAGCGACAAAGAGCGTCATCTGGAATTTACCACAAGTTTCACACGCAACTGGTTCCAAAATACCCATTTCGACTTTGTGAAAGCACGCAAAATCGGTTACATCATTTCGGGTGTAATGATGATTGTGGCTATCGTTTCGCTCGCAACCAACGGTCTGAAACAGGGTATCGACTTCTCGGGCGGTCGCAACTATGTGGTGCGCTTCGAGCAGACAGTCGATGCTGAAGAGTTGCGCGAAACGCTCGAACCAGTGTTCGAAGGCTCGCAGTTGAGCATCATCACCATGGGCAGCGAAAACCAAGTGCGTATCTCGACCAACTACGCCGTTGGCGACAACAGCGATTCTATCGACAATGTTATCGAATCGATGCTCTACGAAAACCTGAAACCTTACCTCAACGAGCAGGTTACCAAAGAGATGTTCGTGCAGCGTTATACGGTTGAAAATGGCGTTTATGCCGCCTCGACCGAAAACAGCCATGTCGATAACTACGGCATACAGAGTTCGCAAAAAGTGGGTCCGTCGATTGCCGACGACATCAAAGCAGCGGCCATTTGGGCGGTTATCTTTGCGCTGATTGGCATCGGACTCTACATTTTGCTGCGCTTCCGCAACTGGACCTTCTCTGTTGGTGCGGTGGTCGGCTTGATGCACGACGCACTCTTCATCTTGGGCGTATATTCGCTCTGCTACATGTTCATGCCGTTCTCGCTCGAAATCGACCAGTCGTTCATCGCCGCCATTCTGACGGTTATCGGTTACTCTATCAACGACACCGTGGTGGTATTCGACCGTGTGCGCGAGAATGTGGGCTTGTATCCGAAACGCCCATTTGGACGCACCATCAACGACTCGCTCAACTCCACATTGAGCCGTACTTTCAGCACCTCGTTGAGTACATTTGTGGTGTTGGTGGCCATCTTCATCTTTGGCGGTGAAACAATCCGCGGATTTGTCTTTGCCATCATGCTGGGCGTAGTCGAAGGCGTTTATTCCACGCTGTTCGTTGCCACGCCAATCACCTACGAACTGATGCGCCTCAAAAATCGCAAAAAAGGCGTTGCTATCGAGGAGAAAGCGTAAGACACCCTATTTATAACAAAAGAGTCTCCCAAAATTTTTGGGGGACTTTTTTGTTTTGTCAAAAACTCAACTTTCAACTAAAATTTGCACAACCCAAACTTTTGTAGTACTTTTGCAGTGAAATCAGCAAACAACCAAAACGAACAGCTATGGCAAGACCTATTAAAGAGACTCCTGTACTGACAGGGCGTGACGCAGAGAGGTTTGTACAGAATATGTACACACCATCGCCTGTTTCGCAACAATATAGGGAGCAAATGCAACGCACTTTTGAAGCCTTTAAGCAAGCAGCCACTTTTGCATTGTAGTAATCTATGCGTATCATTAAACTATCGCAAGATACAGAGATTAAGCCGTTTAGGAGCGAGGACAAAGACTTGAATGATTTTCTTGTCTCCGATGCGAAGAACTATACCGTTGCATTGTTGGCTGTTACCTATCTGATAGAGGACGGCGATGAATGTGCTGCGTATTTCTCGTTACTCAATGACCGTATTTTGATGGACGAGGAGGAAAAGAGCATTTGGAATCGTGTCAATCGGCTGATAAAGAACAACAAACGCCGTAAGAGTTACCCTGCTATTAAAATAGGTCGTTTAGCGGTATCTGAAAAATACAGTCACCGTGGTTATGGTTCACAGATACTACAATTTGTTCAATACCTCTATACACAACGGGAGCAGTATGCGGGGTGTCGTTTTATTACGGTGGATGCGTATGATAATGCACTCGGTTTCTATGAAAAGCACGGATTTAAGTTCTTGACATCAAAAGATACGGGACAGCGTACCCGAGTAATGTACTTTGACCTAAAAAATGTCTTATGATTCACATAGGCTGCCACTCCAACGGCGGTCTATGTTGTTTCATGGCAACCAGATTAACTAAAAATAACTCGATTAACTGGAACAACGATACCCCCCCCCGATTACTCAGCCCCAAATCAACTATCAACTATCCACTCTTAACTGCACTCAACTCTAAACAGGGCGAAGCTCGCTCAACTCGCAACTAAAATTTGCACAACCCAAACTTTTGTAGTACTTTTGCAGTGTCAAATGTTTGATTTTTATCTAAAATCGGCAAATAAAAACCTTGATTTTTGCCCAAGTAGTGTGAATAAAAACCTTGATTTTTGTCTGATATGTATTTTAATCGCTTGATAGATAGTGAATTGACGCAATGGAAGAACGAAAGTGAGCATAAGCCGCTCTTGTTGCGAGGCGCACGACAAGTGGGAAAGAGCCGTGCTGTGAAACATTTGGGCGAGTCGTTCCGCTATTATATCGAAATCAATTTTGAAAAACAACCTGTCTATAAGCAACTGTTTGCAAGCGATTTGGATGTGCACCGTATCACCTCGCAGATTGCTGCCTTGAGCGGCATACCTGTGGTGGAGGGGCAGACGCTGCTTTTTTTCGACGAGATACAGGAGTGCACGGAGGCGATTATGAGTCTGCGTTTCTTTCGCGAGGATATGCCAGCATTGCATGTGGTGGCTGCTGGTTCGCTGTTGGAATTTGCTCTGCAGGAGATACCCACTTTCGGTGTGGGGCGAATCCACTCGATGTACATGCACCCGATGACTTTTGACGAGTTCCTTACCGCCAATGGCATGACGGCGTTGTTGGAGCAACGGCGGTCGGCTACTGTGGATACTCCTCTGCCACAACCATTGCACGATAAGTTGGTGGAATACCTGCGCACCTACTTGTTAGTGGGCGGAATGCCCGAAGCGGTGGCGCAATGGGTCGAGACGCATGACTATCTGCGTTGCCAGCGCGTGCAAGACGACATCTTGGTAACTTACGAAGACGATTTCGCCAAGTATGCTAAGCGAGTTCAACCGAACCTGCTGCGGCTGACCTTGCGCAGTGTGGCATTGCAGGTGGGCAACAAGTTTGTCTATTCGCGTGTTTCCACAGACCACAAAGCCTCTGCCGTTCGGCAAGCATTGGATTTGTTGGTGTTGGCGGGTATTGCCATTCCCGTTACACGCACTTCGGCTAACGGAGTGCCGTTGGGCAGCGAGGCAGACAGTTCGTGCCGTAAGATGTTGCTTTTGGACACTGGACTGATGTTGCGGTTGCAGCATATGTCGCTCGGCAATAGTACGGAGATGTCGGCGTTGATAATGACCGCTACCGCCGAAGAATTGGTCAATAAAGGGGCTGTTACAGAGATGTTGGTAGGTTTGGAACTTTTGCGCTACCGTACGATGCATATACGGCACGAGTTGTACTATTGGGCGCGAGAGGAGCGGGGCAGTACGGCTGAGGTGGATTATGTGGATGTGCGCAAAGGGCATGTGCTGCCGATAGAGGTGAAGGCGGCTGGCAAAGGCGGCATGAAAAGCCTGTGGCTGATGATGCGCGAGAAGCATTTGGACTATGCGCTTCGTATCTCGTTGGAGAATTTCGGGCAGTTGGAATACACCGACGAGCAAGCCGCAGATGCCGTGCGACATGTGGAAATTTACCCACTCTATGCCCTCTCGCAAATAAGATGATTAATGGGGAATTTATAGAAGTTTCCTATATTGTTTTCCCGTATCGAAAGCCCTCAAAAACACTAACGCCTCTTGCCTATTTGCCCCAAATGTATTACCTTTGCGCCTAAATGAGAAATCTTCAAACTCCACAACGAAAAATCTTCAAACTCCACAACGAAAAATCTCCAAACTCCACAATTTGATATGGAATACAGGAAACGAATAGCCGATAAACTGCTTGAACTTCAATTAGAAGCCGCAGGAGTGGTGCTGATAGATGGTGCCAAGTGGTGTGGTAAGACAACGACCGCCTTACAGCAAGCAAAAAGTGTCATCTATATAGATGATCCAGAGAACAAAAATAATTACCTCCGCTTGGCCGAGACCAATATCCAAGCGCTGCTTCAAGGCAGTACTCCCCGCCTCATTGACGAATGGCAAAAAGTACCGCAAATTTGGGATGCTTGCCGCTTTGTTGTAGATCGCCGTGGTGAAGATGGGCAGTTTATCCTGACTGGTAGTGCGGAACCTGTCGATCAATCGCAGTTGGGGCATACTGGCACGGGGCGTGTCGGTTGGGTACACATGCGTCCAATGTCGTTGTACGAGTCAGGTGAAAGCAACGGCTTGCTTTCATTGAGGAATCTGTTTGAGGGGAAGTTTGATGCTGTGGCTACCAATGAGTTGAAACTGAACGACCTTTGCTACCTTATTTGCCGCGGCGGTTGGCCCAAGAGTATCGGCAAATCGGAGCGGGCGGCACTCAGACAGGCGTACAACTACATCGATGCTGTTGCCAAGCGGGACATTATTGAGGTGGACGCAACAGACAGAAGTGAGACGAATACGCGCAAACTGCTACGCAGTTATGCCCGCCACCAAGGTACACAAGCCACCAATGGTACTATTGCCGCCGATTTGAGTGCCAATGAGGGAAAACCGCTTAGCGATGGAACAATTACATCTTATCTCAATGCTCTGCGAAAAATCTTTGTCATTGAGGATATGGAAGCGTGGAACCCCAACTTGCGCAGTAAAGCCGCTCTCCGCACCACCGATACGCGCTATTTCGTTGATCCGAGTATTGCCATAGCGGCATTGGGTATCGGTCCGAAAGACTTGGCAAAAGACCTCAATACTTTGGGATTGTTGTTTGAGACATTGGCGGTACGCGACCTGCGTGTCTATGCGGAAGCCTTGGACGGTATGGTGTATCATTATCGTGACAACAATGGTTTGGAGTGCGATAGTGTCTTGCATCTGCGCAATGGGCATTATGGACTGATTGAGATTAAGTTGGGTGGTAACTCATTGATAGAAGAAGGGGCTAAGAATCTAACCCAATTAGCCAAGAAAATAGACACAGACAAGATGTACGCACCATCTTTTATGATGGTTCTGACAGGTACGGGACAATATGCATACCAACGCGAAGATGGCGTGCTTGTAGTCCCTATTGGCTGTCTGCGACCATAAATGTTGTAAGGCGCCGAAAATTTTGGGGGACTTTTTTGTTTTGTTTTGTCAAAAATAATTAGTAACTTTGAAAACTTTTTGAGATACCTTAAATTGAACCGAATGAATAGAACATTTTTCCAGAAAATTTTTGCTGCTGCGGCACTTTTGCTGATGGCGAATGCGCTGTCGGCCAAAGAGTTAGTGGTCGAAATAAAGAACTACGATTCCAGCCGCGGCACATTCACCCTGAAAACCTACGGCGAGAAGCCAGCCTTTTCACATGTCGATTTTTACAGCAAATTTGGTGCAACGCCAGGCAACACCTACAACCAGATTCCCGGCAACAACAAGGCAACACTCGACCTTCATGGTTGGGAGGGCTGCACCATCGACAGCGTAACATTTGCCATGCGCTCGAACAAAGAAGAGGGCAAGGTGCAAGCCAAAGTCGAACTCTACGGCTACGACGACGGCAAATCAAACGCAACGCTCTACGATTCGGGCATAAAAGATTTCAATAGCCCCGATTGGTACGGCGCGTGGGTGCGTTTTAGCAACGAAATTTCGGTGGATATCACCAAAGAGATGACCACGAAACGCAAAGTCGCTGACGACGAATTTGTTACTATCACCGTAACGGGCGGCACTTCGGCGGGCAAGTCGGTCTATCTCGACCGCCTGACCATCTACTACACGCCTGCCGCTGGCGTTGAAACCGAAAAACCGCTGCCCTACAAATTTACGCAACTCGACAAAACTGATGCGCTGGCCGACGGCGACATCTGCATTTTGGTGAATAGCGGCCATATCGGCGCGTGCGAAGTGGACACCACGCAGACAAATCCCTATCTTGGCGTTACCGCGGTGGGCAGTTACAACGAAGTCTATTTCCCCGAAAATAACACCTTCGACTATCCTGCATTGCTCTTTTTCGAGATGAAAAAACAGGACGAAGCGTGGCTGATGATTGACCAATATGGCGACACGCTCGGTTGCAAAGGGAAAGGCAAAATGAGCCTAAACAGCGGCGTGCTTACTTGGAACATCACGCTGGGCGCAAGTTACGACGGACACACCATAGCCAGCACTCGCGAGAGTTACGGCAGCATACAGTACAACAGTGCCGACCCGCGTTTCACCACCTACACATCGAGCCAAAGCAAGGTATTCCTCTGCCGCCGTGGTGCACAGCAAGCCGAAGTGTTGCCCACATCGCTCACGCTGCCCGACACGCGCGAAATGACGATTTGTACCGACTCGGTTATCTTGCGGCCGACGCTGCTGCCAGCTACTGTAACCGACACGCGCGTGCTGTGGAAATCGCTTAATCCCGAAGTTGCCACCGTACGCGATGGCATTGTGCGTCCTGTGGCTGCTGGCGAAGCAAAAATTGTCTGCATCAGCCGTGTCGATAAAAATCTGACCGACACCTGCACCATAATCGTCGAAAATTGCAATGTCGAAGGCGTAACAATCATGGACGAAAAGGGCAAAAACCCGCAACACGAGGTGGAAATGTACGCTTGCCAAACCGACGCGGTGAAACTCACTGTGGCGATAGAGCCGAGCAATGCGCCCATTCAAACCGTGATTTGGGAGACGCTCGACACGAATGTGGTAGCCGTGAACGCTGGCAAACTGATGCCTGTCGGGGCTGGCGAAACCGATGTGGTGGTTACCGCTACCGACGGCAACAAGACCGACACCTGCCATGTAACCGTTTTGCCGTGCCAAATCGAAAAAATTGCGCTCAAATATCCTGATACCGACCAAAAATTTACGCTGAAAGATTGCGGCGGAGTTGTCGATGGCAAGGGCGAGCGTTTCCAAATCTATTATACCGTCGAGCCGACAATCATCACTGTTTCTAAAGACGATTTTCTGTGGTCGTCGAGCGACGAGGCGGTGGCTAAAGTCTATGGCGATGTTACTACACTCACGCAGTCGATTTGTGCTACAGTTCACGCCATTGCGCCGGGCAAAGCCACGATAACCATCGCTGCACAACACGACCCCAGCATAAAAGTTGAAAGTCAGGTAACCGTCGTCTCGTGCGAAACGGCTCTTGGCGAAACGGAATTGATTCCCATTTATGCCGAAAACGGCCGCATTGTTGCCGCTGGCGACTACCGCATCTTCACACTGACTGGCATCGATGTAACCGCCCAAAACGGCCAACTGAACGGCGTTTACCTTGTAAAAATTGGCACAACAGTGCAGAAGATTGCTGTAAAGTAGCAAGACGCAAGACGAGTGAGGAGTTAGGAATTAGGAGTGAGGAGTGAGGCGGCAAAGCCGCAATTTCAAATTTCAGATTTCAAATTCCAAATTGTAGGGACGCACCGAGTGCGTCCGAGAAAAATAAACAATGAACAATGAACAATGAACAATAAATAATAATTGTGGCGTTCAAAATGCCACAATTTGAAATCTGAAATTTTTCTCGAACCCTTCCCCTGCTTCGCAGGTACTCCCCTTGAAAAGGGGAGAGGACTGAACCAACTTGGGCGCGTGCCTGTCCCCTTTGCAAGGGGACGAGCGAAGCGGAGGGGTTAAAAATAAACAATGAATAATAATTGCGGCGTTTCGACTACCGACAACCAGAAATTAGAAACCAGAAATTAGAAATAAAAATCGCTTCATCAAATAACCAACTAAAAAAACAATAATTATGAGAAAACAACTAAAACTTTGGCTGGCAGCCTTTTTGGTGCTCTGCGCTACAGGGCAGGCGTGGGCTATAACTCTGTTTACCGACGAACAGAGTGTTTTTACCGAGTCGAACAAAAATGGTGCGACTATTTCGGTAACAAACGAACCAGAAACTACGCTTGATATTTACAAATTTACAACAGCACAAAACGATGCTGCAAATGCGGTCAGCGTTGGTTCTGGTGGCAATACTGATTTGCGCTTGGGCGTTGGTAAAAGTGGGCAAACAACTTTCAATGGTAATGGTGCTTCGGTTACCTTTACCCCGATAGGAGAGGTTGTAATCAGAAAAGTCGAGATAGTTTGCGACAAAGGTTATGATGCAGATGTCGCATATCAGTTGTCGGGCGGCAACAAAACGGCAGGTACTTGGGTAAACGATACGCTTACCATTGCCAATTTGTATGTAGATTCCGATGGATCGATTACTGTGCAAAATGTACATACTGCAGAAAACCTACAACTTCGTATTCTTAAGTGGATTGTTACCTATTCGATTGGTGCTTGCTCCGACCCAGACGAAGTGTTAGCGGTTACGCCTGCAACGTTCGAAATCGAGGCAGGGCAGTCGCTCAAACTGACGGTTTCGGGCGGCAATGGTGCCACTCCGACCTACACATCGTCGAACAGCGATGTGCTGACGGTTTCGGCCGACGGCTTGGTTACCGCGCTGAAAAAAGGCAGTGCCACCATCACTGTGGCGCAAAGCGCAAACACGGTTGGCGAAATAACCTACTGCTCGCAGCAGGTCGAAGTGCCTGTAACGGTGTTGAACGCGTCGTACACCATCACTTGGCAAACGCCCACAGGCAGCACCACTGCCAAAGTGCTGCAAGGCGAAGCCATCGGCGCGGCCTATCCAACCGCCGAAGTAACTTCGTGCGATGCGACGAATTATCCCAATTTTGCGGGCTGGATTGCCGAAAATGTGGGCAAAGAGGGCAGCATGGAGGTAACTTTCGTTTCCGCAGCAACCGTTCCCGCTGGCAATGTAACCTACTACGCCGCTTTTGCCGACCAACCGAAAGAGCAAGGCACGCCATTCTCTTGCGAAGGAACTCTGACCTCACTCCAAAACGCTGGCGGCTCGCACCAAAATTGTGGGTCGTATGGTAGTTCGGGTAGTTACCTTATAAAAATGGCTACCGACAGCGCATATATCACTGTGCCAGTTACTAATCCCGAAACAGCGACATTCAAATACAATCGCAAGGCTGGTCCAGTTACTGCTTCGGTAGAGTTGCAATATACGCTCGACAACGAGAACTTTACCTCTCTCGAAACATGGACTGTTACAGGCGCAATGACAACCAACGCTATCACGCTTACCAATGCGAATCCATTTCCACAAGGAACGATAGGCGTGCGTTTTATTTATCACAAGACATCTGGCAACATCGCCGTCGGTCCAATTTCGGTTACGGCCAAGTCGGACTTCCCCTCGACAACGGTCTTCATCACCGCTTGCTGCGACGCTTGGACCACCACGCCAGCCATCACACTGGATAAAACCACAATCGATGCCGAAACCAGCGAAACGCTGTCGGTAACAGGCGTAACAGGCGCACCCGACGGCTATGCAGGTACAATTTCGTATGCGTCGAGCAATCCGCTGGTAGCCACAGTCGATGCTACATCGGGCGAAGCCACTGCCAAAAACGCTGGCACATTCCGTGTGATAGCCACATGGAGCGGCGATGCCAACTTCTGCGACAACAGCGTCGAATCGGAAGAAGTTACCGTAACGGGCAAAGTGTCGATTGAGTACTTCAAAAACAGCGACGAAGCCACAGGCGATATGGCGACCACCAAACACGAACTCAACGCTGAAGTGACGCTCGAAAAATGCACCTTCACACGCACGGGCTACCACTTTGTGGGCTGGGCGGAGCAACCCGACGGCACCAAACTTTGGAACGACGGCGACAAGGTAACGCTCACCGCCAACAAACAACTCTATGCCCTTTGGGAAATCAACGCCTACGCCATCACCAAAGGCGAGGAGGTGAATGGCACATTCACGCTCTCTGCCGAAACGGTGAACCACGGCGGTAATGTCGAGGTAACGGTAACTCCCGAAGCGCATTATCATTTCGCAAATCTCACGATTGCACCTGCCGAAAATGGCACAGTCGATGGGAAAACCGTGAAAAATATCGTTGGCGATGTTACTATCACTGCCAATTTCGAGGAAGACCCGACATACACCATCACTTGGCACGCTGGCGAAGCCACCACTACCACCACTGTTTATCAGGGTGAGGCGCTTGGCACATTGCCCAACGCTGCTGCAAGTTGCGATGCGAATTTCCCAGAATTTTACGGCTGGTGCGCAACGGAATACGGCTCGTCGAGTGCGCCAAAAACCACGAAACCTGCGCTTATCGATGCGGCTCATAAACCCACCGCCAATGCCGACTACTACGCTGTTTATGCCGATGGCGTCGATGGTGGCGGCCAAAAAATGACAGCACTGCCTGTGGGCGTTCAAGTGCTGGTTGTGGCTTGCGACTCGATGGAGTTGGGCGGAATCGAGGTGGTTAATAGCAAAAGCATTGGTAATGCTACAAAATACGACGGCGCGCCAAATGGTGTTTATCCGCTGAATGTGGTGGCTGGCAATACGCTGAGCAGTTACGCATTCGAACACGAAGGCAAATACTTGAGTTACTCGGGTTCTGACAACACGCTTTCTGAATCTGCAACGCTTGATGACAAATCGTCGTGGAAAGTGTCGTTTAGCGATGGCAATGCCATAATTACCAATGTAGGTAATTCGTCGCGCATACTGCAATACAATACTTCCACCCCGCGTTTTGCTTGCTATAAGGATGGCGGTCAAAAGCCTGTTCAACTGATTCGTGTGGGCAAACAGGTTACCAAATGGATAACCAACTGCTGCACACCGCAACCATTTGCCGTGCGCGACACAACTGTGCTGATAGACAACAGCCCGATTAGTGTCGATTTGCTGGAACTGATTGATGGTGCTGGCAATGGAGGCGACAAAGAATTCAGTTTGGCCGAAGATTACGGCACAGATGCCCGAATTGTTTCTACTGCTCTTGCCGTCGATAAAGCGGGCAAATACACGGTGATTGTGTCGCAAAAGGCCACAGACGCCAGCATTTGCGACAACGAATACGAAATTGTCGTTACCGTTGAGCCGAAAAGCAGCACCATCACATTCGACAAAAACGCTGCCGACGCTCTCGGCGAGATGGAGCCACTGACTGCCGAAACGCTTACAAAGAAGCAACTTACGAGCAATACCTTTACCTTAGACGCTCACCATTTTGTGGCGTGGAACACCGCTGCCGATGGCACTGGCACATCGTATGCCGACGGCGCAGAGATAGAGATGCACACCATGACGCTCTATGCGCAGTGGGAACTCAACACCTACACCGTAACGCTTGACAAAAAGGGCGAAGGCACGGTAACGCTTCCAGCCGAAGTGAAGCACGGCGGCAAATTCCAAGTGGTGGCTGAACCTGCCACAGGCTATATTCTCAAAGAGATTGCTGTTACACCGCTCGGCTACGCCTTGCTGGAAGGCGATTCGGTCAAGAATGTTACGGCCAACATCACCGTTACAGTGGTGTTTGAGGAGTTGCCGAAGTACACCATTACCTATCGTGATGCCGACAATGCGGCGATTCTCACCGAAATCATTTACGCAGGGTCGTTTGCCAATCCCGATTTGTCGCAGTTTGGTTGCGAGCGTATGCCGCTCGAGGGCTTTGCTGCCACTCAAGTTGCCGACAACTCCGAAGCGTTCGAAGCCGTCGATATAACGAAAGCGGTTATCAGCAGCGACACCACTTTCTGGGCGGTTTATGGCCTCTACAAAGGCGAGGCGCGCCGCTTCGACCCAGCCAAAACCCTTTCGGGCAACTTCAAAATCGCTGCCGAAGTGGACGGCGTGAAGAAATTTGCCCAAGGCGCACTGGCGAGCGGAAAATATGCCCCGACCGACAACGCCGACGAAGCCAATAGTTATGCCTTCAAACAGGTGAGTGCTGGCGTTTACACCATTCAACGAGACGGTAAATATGTGAACTACAAGAGCAGCACCGACTTTGAAGAAAAAGCCACATCTAAAACTTGGACAATTTCGAAAGGCACAAAAGGTTCGTGGCGCGTAGTGGCTACTGCAACGACTACTAATGCGTGGATATTCCGTGCGGGTTCTACCAATAAATTTGGTGCATACAAGACAAGCAATGTTTCTGCTGATAAAAATGAGTACTACGACATCGAAATAGTTCTGTCCGCTGCGCCGCGCTACTCTTCGACGCTCGACTGCACCACCATCGATGTGGAGGGCGTAACGCTGTCGGAGCGCGACACCATTGCCGTGGGCGACAAGAAGACGCTGGTGGCTACCGTGCTGCCCGAAAACGCCACCGACAAATCGGTTGTGTGGCGCTCGGACAATGAGGCCGTTGCTACAGTCGATGCGGCTACTGGCGAGGTTACGGGCATTTCGCGCGGTCGGGCAACGATTATCGTTACCACCAACGACGAAAATTATTCGGATTCGTGCAAACTGTATGTGCGCCAGCCTGTCGAAGAAATTTCGCTCGACCAAGTGTCGATTTCGCTGAAAGAGTGCGACGACAATGGCGTGCAACTCACGGCGACTGTTTTGCCAGAAGATGCTGACAATCAGAAAGTTGTCTGGACTTCGAGCAACCAAGAAGTTGCCCTTGTGAGCAACGAAGGCGTGGTATTTGGCTACATGCCCGGCACAGCCATCATCACCGCAACGACTGTCGAGGGCGGCTTCACGGCCGAATGCACCGTTACCGTAACCGAATGCGTGAAAGCCACAAGCCTGACACTCGACACAGCCGCGCTTGAATTTAGCACTTGCGAAAATAAAACCTATCTGCTGAAAGCCACTGTGCTGCCCGAAAATGCTGAAAATAAGGCAGTTACTTGGTCGTCGAGCGATACGCGCGTGGTTACTGTAGCCGATGGTTTGGTAACGCCAGTAGCCGCTGGCACAGCCACAATCACCGCAACTACCGTCGATGGCGGCTTCACAGCCGAATGCGCTGTAACCGTTATCGAATGCCCCGACGCACTCGACAATGTAACGACGCTCGACGGACTGTTTGTGCGCGATGGCCGCATTGTGATAGAGCAGGAGCGTGCCGCCGATGTGCGCATCTACAACACAGTGGGTCAAACCGTGGCGGCACAAGACGCTGTGATGACTTTCGAACTGACTGTGCCACAGGGCGTTTACCTCGTCGTTGTGGGCGACAAGTCGCAGAAAGTGGTTGTAAAATGATTTTGTAAAACAGAAAAAACTGGCGGAGACGCGGCACTGCTGCGTCTTCGCTTTTTTCCAAAAAAAATGTCAGAAAAGAGAAGTTTAATAGGCTGCAATCTGTCCGAAATGCAGGCCATCGCTGCCGAATTGGGCATGCCGCGATTTGCCGCCAAGCAGTTGCTGCACTGGCTCTACACCAAGCGCGCCACCGCCATCGAGGCGATGACCGACATCTCGGCGAAAAATCGCGCTCTGCTGGCCGAAAAGTACGAAATCGGGCTGCGCAGTCCGCTGCACGAGGTTGTTTCGACCGATGGCACGAAAAAATATCTGTTCCAAACGCAGCACGGTTTGGTCGAAACGGTGTACATTCCCGACGACGACCGCGCCACGCTCTGTGTGTCGTGCCAAGTGGGCTGCAAAATGAACTGCGCCTTCTGTATGACGGGCAAGCAGGGTTGGAGTGGCAATCTGTCGGCGGCCGAGATAATGAACCAGATTCTCGCCGTGCCCGACAGCGCGCAACTCACCAACATCGTATTTATGGGCATGGGCGAGCCGTTCGACAATACGCTCGAAATTCTGAAAGCGCTCGAAATTCTCACTGCGCCGTGGGGACTGGCGTGGAGTCCGCGCCGCATCACGGTTTCTACGGTCGGTCTGCTGACTGGTTTGCGGCAGTTTTTGGCGCAGAGCGAAGCGCATTTGGCGGTCAGTCTGCACAATCCTTTTGCCGACGGTCGCTTGCAGATGATGCCCGCCGAAAAGGCGTTCCCGATAGAAACGGTGGTGGCCGAACTCAAACGGCACGACTTTGCGCACCAACGCCGCCTCTCGTTCGAGTACATCGTGTTCGAGGGCGTGAACGACACGCCTCGCCACGCACGCCAACTGGTGCGCCTGCTCGACGGACTGCCGTGCCGCGTCAATCTGATCCGTTTTCACCGCATTCCGGGCGTGGCGTGGCACAGCCCATCGGAGGAACGCATGGTGTGGCTGCGCGACTATCTGACCGAAAATGGGTTGATTTGCACCATTCGCCGCTCGCGTGGCGAAGACATCGCCGCCGCCTGTGGCCTGCTATCAACTAATGAAAAATCTTGATAATCAACTCGTTGCAAACTCCGCCAACAACCTATTGCACCAAAACAATAAAATCGCTAACTTTGCTTTTTTATTAGTAGCAAGAGAGTGTGAAAGTATGAAAGTATAAAAGTGTGAAAGTAGGGACGCACCGAGTGCGTCCGAAAAGTTTATAGGTTAGAGTTTATAGGTTATCGTTTATAGACTAAGACAATTTCAAATTTCAAATTGTCGGTAACATAAACGCCTTAATCTTCAAATCTTCAAATCAATAACTAGAAACTAGAAACCAGAAATTTGCTAACCAACACCAATGCGTTAAACTTATCAACTCATCAACTTTTCAACGACCAATCAACCAATCAACCAATCAACCCAACCCAACCTGAAACTCTGAAATCCTTACCTCCCTTGTCATTACATATCGAACATATCAGCAAACGCTACGGCGCGAAATTGGCGCTCGACGATGTGTCGCTTCACCTCGATGCGGGCGAAATTGTAGGCTTTTTAGGGCCGAATGGCGCAGGCAAATCGACGCTGATGAAAATCTGCACAGGCGTTGTTTGTCCCGATGCTGGCACGGTGAGCGTGTGCGGTCTGCCGATGAACGCAGAAAATTTGGCGGCGAAACGACTGATCGGTTATCTGCCCGAACACAATCCGCTCTATTTGGAAATGTATGTGCGCGAATACCTTATGTTTGCTTCTCGGTTCTATGCCATTCGCAACCGCAAAGCGCGCATCGACGAGTTGATTGAGCGCATGGGACTTGCGGCGGAGTGCAGCAAACGCATCGGGCAGTTGTCGAAAGGCTACCGCCAGCGCGTGGGCTTGGCGCAGGCCTTGATTCACGACCCGCAAGTGCTGCTGCTCGACGAGCCGACCACGGGGCTCGACCCCAACCAACTGCTCGAAATCAGAGCGTTGATTGCCGAAATCGGCCGAGAAAAAACCGTGCTTTTCTCCACGCACATCATGCAGGAGGTGCAGGCGTTGTGCCGTCGTATGGTGGTGGTAAATCGCGGCAAGATAGTGGCTGACGGCGATTTGACCGAAATTATTGGCGGCGAAACGCTCGAAGAGGCTTTTCACAGATTGACGAAATAATTGTAGGGAACTATTACGAGAAGAGTGAGGAGTTAGGAATGAGGAGTGAGGAGTGATGCGGCAAAGCCGCAATTTCAAAATTTTTAGTCGCAAGATGTGAGTAGCAAGTAGCAAGAGAGTTTGAAAGTTTGAAAGTTTGAAAGTAGGGACGCACTGCGTGCGTCCGAACGCTTCAACGCTTAAACAGTTTAACGATTCAACAGAAAAAATCAACCAATCAACCAATCAACCTAATTTGAAATTGTCTTTCCCGCACGACGAGAAAATTTACTTATGAAACGACAAAGAAATTTATAGAAATCTTTTATAGAACATGGCCGAAGAATTTGACATACATCATCAGCAAACGCTTGGCGACAGCGATTTCGACCGCGCTTTGCGGCCGCTGGCTTTTTCCGATTTTCGCGGACAGGCGCAGGTGGTCAAAAACCTGTCGATTTTTGTGCAGGCCGCCCGCCAACGCCACGAAAGCCTCGACCATGTGCTGCTCTATGGACCGCCGGGACTGGGAAAAACCACGCTCTCGAACATCATTGCCAACGAGTTGGGCGTGGGCTTCAAAGTTACATCGGGACCAGTACTCGACAAACCGGGCGATTTGGCGGGGCTGCTCACCAGTTTGGAGCGCAACGATGTGCTTTTTATCGACGAAATTCACCGCCTCAGCCCGATAGTGGAGGAGTACCTCTATTCGGCGATGGAGGATTTTCGCATCGACATTATGATTGACAAAGGCCCAAGCGCGCGCTCGGTTCAGATTGATTTAGAGCCATTTACGCTGATTGGCGCCACCACACGCAGCGGCTTGCTGACGAGTCCGTTGCGGGCGCGATTCGGCATAAATTGCCATTTTGAATACTACGACGAGGCAGTTCTGCACGACATTATTCGCCGCTCGGCCGCCATTCTCGATGTGCCAATCGACAACGATGCCGCCGACGAAATCGCCTCACGCAGCCGAGGCACGCCGCGTATTGCCAACGCCTTGTTGCGCCGTGTGAGAGATTTTGCGCAAGTGCAGGGCAGCGGTCGCATCGACATGCAGATAGCGCGCATCGCTCTCGAAGCCCTGAACATCGACAAATACGGCTTGGACGAAATCGACAACAAAATTTTGCTCACCATCATCGACAAATTCAGCGGCGGCCCTGTGGGACTTGGCACCATCGCTACGGCTCTGGGCGAGGACGCTGGCACCATCGAAGAGGTGTACGAACCATTTTTGATAAAAGAGGGCTTCATCAACCGCACGCCACGCGGCCGCGAAGTTACTGCGCTGGCCTACAAGCATTTAGGACGAATAAAACCGAGCGAACAAGCAACCTTGTTCTAATTAAGAATTTTGAATTTAGAATTAAGAATTTGAATGGTGTTGTGGGACGCGTGGCTTTTCCTCCCTTCGGGGGAAACGGGAAAGGGGGCTATGACCAAGACAATTTCAGAATTTCAAATTTCAAATTGTCGGATTAACTAAATCAACATAGAAACTTAGAAACAAAAATTGCGGTAGCAATTTTGAAAAACTAGAAACCAGAAATTAGAAATATAGAAATTACTTTCACACTGAATTAAATGTCTGGACTGAAAAAATTGGCGCAAGAGACCGTGATTTACGGGTTGAGCAGCATTGTCGGGAAATTCCTGAACTGGCTGCTCGTGCCGCTCTACACCTTTGTGTTGGCGCAGCAGTCCGACTATGGCATCGTTACCAACCTCTACGCTTGGACGGCGTTGTTGATTGTCGTGCTGACTTACGGCATGGAGACGGGCTTTTTCCGTTTTGCCAACCGCGACGACCAGCGACCAAACCGCGTTTATACCACGGCACTGACTTCGGTCGGCACCACTTCGCTCATTTTTGCCATCGCTTGCGTGCTGCTCAAACAGCCTATTGCCAACGCTTTGGGCTATGCCACCCACGCCGAATTTATCTCGATGCTTGGCATTGTGGTGGCGTTAGACGCTTTTGCGAGCATTCCGTTTGCCTACCTGCGCTACAAGCGGCAAGCCGTGCGTTTTGCGGCACTCAAACTGCTGTTTGTGCTTTTGAATATCGCGCTAAATCTGTTTTTTCTGCTGGCGTGTCCGAAAATCATGGAGTGGAAGCCCGAACTCGTTTCGTGGTTCTATCGGCCCGACTACGGCGTGGGCTATGTGTTTGTGGCGAATATCCTCTCCACCGCCATTCAAACGCTCTGTTTGCTGCCCGCCATTGTGGCCGAAAAGTACGATTTTTCGTGGGCGGTGCTGCGACAGATGTTGCGCTATTCGCTGCCGCTGCTCATTTTGGGCGTGGTGGGCATCATGAACCAAACGGTCGATAAAATTCTCTTCCCGTTCCTCTATACGGCTGGCGATGCGCAAGCCGAACTTGGCATTTACGGCGCATGTTTCAAAATCGCCATGGTGATGATGATGTTCACGCAGGCGTTCCGCTACGCCTACGAACCGTTTGTCTTTGCTCAACACAAGGATCGCAACAGCGTGGAGGCCTACGCCGATGTGATGAAATACTATATCATCGCTTCGCTGCTCATCTTGCTGGGCATGATTTTCTTTCTCGACATTCTGAAACTGATCATCAGTCCCGCCTACTGGTCGGGCTTGCGCGTGGTGCCGATAGTGCTGTTTTCGTACATTTTTCAAGGCGTATTTTTCAATTTGTCGCTCTGGTACAAACTCACCGACAAAACCATCTACGGCACCTATTTTTCGCTGATTGGCTGTGTTATCACGCTGTTAATCAATGTTTTATTCGTGCCAATTTGGAGTTATATGGCTTCGGCGTGGGCATCGTTTGCCTGCTATTTCACCATCATGGTGCTGTCGTATGCCGTTGGTCAAAAATACCTAAAAGTGCCCTACGATTTGAAAGCGATAGGCGGCTATTTTGCACTCGCGCTTGCGCTGTTGGGTGTTTATCTGCTGGCGATGCACTATTTGAGCGCCGTCGTTTGGGCGTGCTACCTTTGCCGTGTGGCCCTGCTCGCCATTTTCGCACTGGTCGTCTATCGCCTCGAATGGCAAAAATTTAATCGCAAAGTGATTTGTTAGTAGCAAGAAGCAAGAAGCAAGAGTAGTTAGGAATTAGGAGTGAGGAGTGATGCGGCGAAGCCGCAATTTCAAATTTCAGATTAACTGGTTTATCAACTTTCCAAATAACCAAATCCACAAACGATTAAACTTATCAACTCATCAACCAATCAACTAATCAACCCAAAAATTAAAAAATACCTATCATGAAACCTGAAATTCAAAAATTGTGGCGTGCAACGGCTCTTAACACGCTGATTGCCACGCTGTTGTTTGGCGCACTGCTGGGCGCATTGTATTTAGTAGAACTGTTTGTGCCTGCAATGGCTGGCAAATTGTTGCAATGGAGCGACGCTGCCTTTTGCGTGGGCATTCCCGCTAGCGTCATCGGCGTGGGCTACATTCTGTCGATAAAAAATCCCGCCAATTTCACGGGCTTCTACATCGGCATTGTGATGTCGGCACTGCTTGGCGTGCAGTTCTATCTGATTGGACAATACGACCTTACAGTGCTCTATTTCGCCGTGTTCATTCCGTTCCAAATCATGTCGATTCGCTCGTGGACAAAGTCGTCGGGCAGTAGCGACGAACCATTTTCGCCGAAATTTCTCGAAACAAAACCGATGCTCATCTGTCTGCTGCTCTTCGTCGTCATCACCGTGGCCGACTACTTTTTCGCTACATTTGTAATGCAAAAAGATGCTGTAGAACATAACATTTGGGCAAATATCATGAGCGGCGTGATGATTGCATCGAGCATTTTTGCCAACTATCTGCTCATCGGCAAAAAGAACGATTCGTGGATTTATTGGGTCGTTTACAGCGTGGCAGGCATCGTTTTCAACACGATTATTCTCAATGTATTCAGCATCGTGCTGTTCTGTTTCTTCCTGATAATCAACGGTTCTGCTGGCATCGCTTGGATAAGAGGCACCAACAAAGAAAACTACGGCTGGCTGAAAAAATAATTATTGCTGTCCGCTAAAAGTTTTTGTGAGGTAAAAATCAGGGCTGGATTCCTTGTTTGGAATTCAGCCCTTTTTGGTTATCTTTGGATTGCAAAAATAAAAAAAACGATAACCATGAGCAAAAGTACACATTTTAGCGGACAGCAATGAATTTGTATCTCGTCTGTCTGCCGATATGTTCCGCTACTGCAAGCGCAGCACCAGTGCGGAGCGGCTTGGAATGTAGAGTTTGAGCCATTCTTTGTTTTTCAGATGGCTGGGCTGCGTGTAGTGCACCACGGTATCGTCGCTGAAGCCGAAGCCGCCAAACTGCTTGGCGTCGGTGTTGAGTACCACTTTGTATGCGCCTTTTTTCACCAAAATGCCGTAGTCGATAAACGATTTTTGGCCGTTGAAGTTGAACACGAACAATAGATCGCGGCGTTTGTAAGCCACCAGTTGGTCGCCTTCGTTGTCCCACACTTTTTCTATTGGCGTTTCGTTGAACTTCTTTTCGCTCTCGATGAGTCGCACCATGGCGTTGTCGAATGCGTTCAGGTCGTGGTAGAGTAGGCGGTCGTTGTCCACCAGTTCCCATTGGCGGCGTGCGTATTTGTACGACCAGCCGTTGCCTTCGCGCGGAAAATCGATCCATTCGGGGTGCCCAAATTCGTTGCCCATAAAGTTGAGGTAGCCGCCGTTGATGGTCGATGCGGTGATGAGGCGAATCATTTTGTGCAGCGCAATGCCGCGGTTCACACGGAATGTTTCGTCGCCTTTTTGCATGTGCCAATACATATCGGAGTCGATCAGGCGGAAGATGATGGTTTTGTCGCCCACAAGCGCTTGGTCGTGACTTTCGGCATACGAAATGGTCTTTTCGCCGTTGCGGCGGTTGGTCATCTCCCAAAAGATGTGCCCCGCTTTCCAATCTTCGTCTTTTACCTCTTTGATGTATTTTATCCAAAAATCGGGAATGCCCATGGCCATGCGGTAGTCGAAGCCCATGCCGCCCTCTTTGAATGGCGTGGCGAGTTCGGGCAGTCCGCTCATCTCTTCGGCAATGGTGATGGCGTTTGGATTGACTTCGTGAATGAGTTTGTTGGCGAGCGTGAGGTAGCAGAGTGCGTCGCCGTCTTGGTTCATGTTGTAGTAGTCGGCGTAGTTGCCAAAATCCTGCCCAAGTCCGTGGTTACGGTAAATCATCGAGGTTACGCCATCGAAACGGAAGCCGTCGAAATGGTACTCTTCGAGCCAAAATTTGCAATTCGACAGCAAAAAGTGCAAAACCTCGTTTTTGTTGTAGTTGAAACAGAGCGAATCCCACGCTGGATGCTCGCGCCGATCGCCTCCGTGGAAATACTGATAGGGTGTGCCATCGAATCGACCAAGACCCTCGACCTCGTTTTTCACGGCGTGCGAATGTACAATGTCCATAATCACCGCAATGTCGTGTCGGTGGGCTTCGTCGATGAGTTGTTTCAGCTCGTCGGGTGTGCCAAACCGCGACGAGGCGGCAAAGAAACTCGACACATGGTAGCCAAACGACCCGTAGTAGGGGTGTTCTTGTATGGCCATTATCTGTATGCAGTTGTAGCCGTCGCGGACGATGCGCGGCAACACATTTTCGCGAAATTCGTTGTATGTGCCAACTTTTTCTTGATTGGTGGCCATGCCGATGTGGCACTCGTAAATCATCAGTGGCGATGTTTGCGGCTTGAAGTGCTTCACACGGAACTTGTATTCGTGTTCGGGCATCCACACTTGCGCCGAAAAAATCTTGGTATTGTCGTCCTGAACCACGCGCCTTGCCCATGCTGGTATGCGTTCGCCGCAACCGCCGTTCCACTCGACAAGCAGTTTGAACAGGTCGCCGTGCTGTATGGCTTTTTCGTGGAAACGCCCCTCCCAAATGCCATTTTCGAGCGGTTGCAAGCGGTAGTCCTCGCTCTTTTTCCAGTCGTTGAATGTGCCAATCACATAGATGGCGGTGGCGTTTGGCGCCCATTCGCGCAGAAACCAGTTGCGTTTGATTTTGTGCAGGCCAAAGTAGAGATAGCCCGACGCAAAGTCGGAAAGCGAGCGATTGTCGCGCCCGAGCAACTCTTTCTCTTTCCGCACGGCGTAGTCGTGCCGCCCTTGCAGCGCCATGGCGTAGGGTTCGAGCAATGGGTCGTTTTTGATAATTTTCAACGAATTTTCCATGTCTATGTTTAGTTTTTATTTTATCAAAATTTTGACCACCAATTTTTTGAGCAAATGTTGTGCCATTGTGGGCGCGTGCGCATCGTTGGGAAAGAAAATTACAAATTGTCCGCACTGCACTTGAAATTTGGTGGCGTATTCGTCGGCAAAAAAGGCGATGTCGCGCGCTGCATCGTAGGGCTGGAGCGTTTTGTGGCAATCGGCAGTCGGTCGCCAACCCATCGTTTCGGTGGTCGAAATCGGCATCTGTATGTCGATGTAGTTGCGGTGCGCTTCGAGTGGCGCAGTCTGTTTGCCCTCGTTTGTCGCCACATCGATGAACAGGTTGTCGCCGTCCAAAGCGATGCGCCCATCGGGCAGGCGGTTCAAATCGGTTTTCGCCAAAAACTCGAACGCCTGCGCAAAACGCGGGTGCAGAGCAGTGTAGCGGTCGGCATTATGTATCGAGTCGAGAATCATTTTTTCAGTTGATGAGTTGATTGGTTGATGAGTTGATTGGTCGTTGATAAGTTGATGAGTTGATAAGTTGAAAAGTTTAACGCATTGGTGGAGATTTCAGATTTCTAGTTTCTAATTTCTAATTTCTAATTTCTAGTTTCTAGTTGTCGATTTGAAAATTTGAAGATTTAGGCGTTTCGGCTACCGACAATTTGAAATTTGAAATCTGAAATTGCGGCTCTGCCGCATCACTCCTCACTCCTAATTCCTCACTCCTAACTCGTCTTGCTTCTTGCTACTTGCGACTTTTTGTAATTTCGCTTTCAAAATTTTCTCTCTTGCGAGTGAGCGTTTTTGTAGGTCGCTCAGTTTGGCGATGTCCGAAAGGGTAGTGGCGAGTTGGTAAGTGGCTACAAACGCCCGCAATTCTTCGGCAGTAAGCGTATAGGCGTAACTCTTTTTGCCGACGAATGTTACTTTCACTTTTTCGTTTTGGTGCGCTGTCCAAAAGTCGGGCAGTTCGCCCAACAGATCGGAGCGGAAAAGCACCGTTTCGTGCGTTATGCCAAGGTCGGTGAAACTGTTTTTGTCGCTCTCGGTGGCTACTCTGCTCTCGGCAAAAATGTCGTCCACCGACAGCCTAATGCGGTCGTAACCAATGGGTTTACCGCAGTAGTGCGCCACAATGTACATCTGCCCGATTTCGTCGGAGTAGGGCTTCACATAGTTGCGTTCGAGATTCCACTCGGTGCGCAGCAGCCGATAGGTGTAGGTGCCGTATTGCTGGAATTTTTCGTTTTTCTCGAACAAAAACGGCTTTTTCTGCGCCTCGGCTTCGGCTATTTTTTGCGGCAGCAAACTATCGATATAGACCAAATTTCGTGCAATTTCGCTCAACTCGATTTCCCAAGCAAGCGTATCGGCTTGGCGGCGGAAAGCGACCAATTTCGGGAAATTCTGATGTACCGAGTCCAACTGAAATTTGGCGGCTTCGAGTTTGCCAGCGGTGTAGAGCGTTTGCGCCGAATCGAGAAACGCTTGTGCGCGCTCTTGGTCGGTGGGGCGGTGTGTGCAACTGCTACAAACCACCGCCATCAGGCAGATGAGTTCAATGAGTCGTTGTTTCATTCTCTATTGCGTTCAAAATTTCGGTGGCTTTTTCGGCATCGCGTTCAAAAATGTGCAGTTTGTAGCCGTCGGCTTGCTGGGCAAACATTGGGTAGAGTTGCAACCAGTTGCGGTCGCCCACAAACGCATCGATACCGCTCTCGGCCAACATCGCCACAGCATATTGCGCCGTCGCCAAATCGGGATAAATGCGGATTACTATGGTTGTTTCAGTGTCCAAAATTGGTTGATAAGTTGATGAGTTTAACGCATTAGTGAGGGACTGTGGATTTCTAATTTCTGGTTTCTCAAAATTGCTATCGCAATTTTTGTTTCTAAGTTTCTATGTTCCTAATTGTTGAATTTGAAATTTGAAATTGCGGCTTTGCCGTCTCACTCCTCACTCCTAATTCCTCACTCCTCACTTTTCTTGCTACTCATATCTTGCGACTATTAGACTAATTTATGAATAATGAGTCCTGATCGCAATTTTGGTTCGAACCATGTGGTTTTGGGGGGCATGATGTTGCCCGAATCGGCGATGTTGATAATTTGCTGCATCGAAACGGGGTAGAGTGCCAATGCCATGCGCATTTCGCCGCTATCAACGCGTTTTTGCAGTTCGCCAAGTCCGCGAATACCCCCTACAAAATCAATTCGCTTGTCGCTTCGCAGGTCTTTTATACCCAAAATTTTGTCCAAAATCAGGTTCGACGACACGGTTACATCGAGTACGCCTATCGGATCGCTGTCGTCGTAGGTGTCGGGGTGCGCCGTGAGCGAATACCAATGACCGCCAAGATAAAGCCCGAAATTGTGCAGGTGTGTGGGTTTGTAAATCTCCGCACCTTTGTCTTCGATGTCGAAATTCTCTGCCACTTTTGCCAAAAACTCCTGCTCTGTGAGGCCGTTCAAATCTTTCACCACGCGGTTGTAGTCGATGACGGTGAGTTGATTGTCGGGGAAGCAGACCGCCAAAAAGTAGTTGTACTCCTCGTCACCGCGGTGGTGCGGATTTTGGCGGCGGCGTTCGTCGCCCACCAAGGCTGCTGCCGCCGAGCGGTGGTGTCCGTCGGCAATGTAGAGCGCAGGCATATCGGCAAAAATAGCCGTGATGCGGCGCATATCGGCGGCATTGTCGATTACCCAAAAGTGATGGCCGAAACCGTCGGGCGCAACAAAGTCGTATTCTGGCGTTTTGGCGGTAATTCTCGCCACTATCGCGTCCAATTCGTCGTTGTGCGGGTAGGCAAAAAACACAGGCTCGATGTTGGCGTTGTTGATACGCACATGTTTCATGCGGTCCTCTTCCTTGTCGCGGCGCGTCAGTTCGTGCTTTTTGATTTTGCCCGTCATGTAGTCGTCCACCGAGGCGGCCACGCAGAGTCCGTATTGCGTTTTGCCGTTCATGGTCTGCGCATAAATGTAGTAGTGCTCGGCAGAATCCTGCACCAGCCAGCTGTTTTCCTGAAATTTTTTGAAATTTTCCACCGCTTTGTCATAGACGCGCGGATCGTGTTCGTCGGTGCCGACTGGGAAATCGATTTCGGGCTTGATGATGTGGTAGAGCGACATCTCGTTGCCAGCCGCTTCGGCGCGCGCCTCGTCGGAATTTAGCACATCGTAGGGGCGTGAAGCCACTTTTTCGACCAATTCGCGTGGTGGTCGCACGCCCTTGAAAGGTTTTATTGTTGCCATCGTGATAGGTTTTCTAAAACACGCAAAGATACTACAAAAAATTGATACTGAAAATTTTATGCGACAAAAAACGCCTTTTTTCGTCTATTCTGCGGTGCGGTTGAATTATTTCGCAAAAAATAGTGTAACTTTGCACTCGAAAATAGGGGGACTTCTATAAATTCCCTGTTATCACAAGAAGAGTGAGGAGTGATGCGGCAAAGCCGCAATTTCAAATTTCAAATTTCAGAATTTCAAATTGTCGGTAGCCGAAACGCTGAAATCTTCAAATCTTCAAATCTTCAAATCAATAACCAGAAATTTATAGAAATCTCCTTAAAAATTATTATGAAACTTTTGATTACGGGCGCAAATGGCCAGTTGGGCAACGAAATGCGCGTGGCGTTGCAGCGTTATCCTGCATTGGAAGCGGTTTTTACCGATGTCGATACGCTCGATATTTGCGACCGCAGTGCGATTGAGGCTTTTGTGTGCCAACATCGGCCCGATGTGCTGGTGAACTGCGCCGCCTATACCGCTGTGGATAAGGCCGAGGACGATGAACCGCTTTGCCACAAAATCAACTGCGACGCGGTGCGCAATCTGGGCGAGGTAGCGCACGCACATGGACTGAAAATGGTGCATGTTTCTACCGATTATGTGTTCGATGGCTTGGGGCATGTGCCTTATACCGAGGATATGCCTGTGGCACCCAACACGGTTTATGGCAAGACGAAACTCGCTGGCGAATGTGCGCTGTTTGCGGTTTGCCCCGAGGCGTTGGTGGTGCGCACAGCGTGGCTCTATTCGGGCTTTGGCAACAATTTTGTGAAGACGATGCTGCGTCTTGGCAGCGAGCGCGACCGCCTGAATGTGGTGTTCGACCAGATTGGCACGCCTACCTACGCCGCCGATTTGGCAGCGGCGATTCTGCAAATCGTAACTGCCGAGCGGTTTGTGCCGGGCATTTTCCATTTTACTAACGAGGGCGTGTGCAGTTGGTACGATTTCACAACCATGATTTTCCGCTTGGCTGGTGTCGATTGCGCGGTGTCGCCCATCGAGTCGAAGGACTACGCCTACCGCACGCCGCGACCGTTCTACAGCGTGCTAAACAAAGCCAAAATCAAAGCCACCTACGGCATCGAAATTCCCTACTGGGTCGATGGTCTCGAGCGGTGCTTGAAAGTGCTACTAAACAAGTAGTTGTATGAAATAATTAAAGTAAAACTTCAATAGCGACAGAGGCAAATTTTGTCGCTTTTTTTTGTCGGAAATTTGGGGGTTATTTCACTTTGTCGGAGATTTCTAAAAATTGCTTTGCAAGTGATTTTTCTCAAATTTAGAGGCTTTTCGGAACGCGAACGGCATTGGGTGGCGAGTGTCAAAAATCAGGTTTTGCGTTTCGAAAAAGCGGAATTACTGTTTGAGCGAAGCGAGTTTAATTCCGCCGAAACCAAAACCGCCAATTTTTGGCAACGCTCGCGCCCCTGCCGCGACTTTTCTTTAATTCTTGATTTTGCTCACGCTCGGCAAATCAAAAACGAGTTTTCGTTTGCGCTCGCTCACTCGCAAAATTGGTTCGTTTCTTTTGGTCGTCAAAAGAAATGAACGAAAAAAGTAAACAGCAACAAAAAACGGATTGCAAATCCCTATAATACAGCGAGTGCGGGATTACAAATCCCGCACAACGAAAAAACTTCAATAGCGACAGAGGCGAACTTTGTCGCTATTTTTTGGTCGGAAATTTGGGGCTTATTTCACTTTGTAGCCCAAATTTATCAACAACGCCTTCACCTTTTCGACCAGTTCGCCTTGAACGATAATTTCGCCATCTTTGGCAGAGCCGCCCACGCCACATTTCGTTTTCAGCGTTTTGCCAAGTGCTTTTAGGTCGTCGTCGCTGCCTACAAAACCCGACACAAGTGTAACCGCTTTGCCACCTCGGTTGCGGCGTTCGAGTTGCACATGCAACCGCTGTTGCGCTGGCGGAAGCGTGGTCGGTTCGTCGCCGTCGTGCGTGTGTTGATAAACAAAATCTGGATTGGTGGAATAGACAATGTTCAAACGGTTTTTCCAATCGTTATCTTGTTGTTTCATAGCGTGTTACGGGTTTGTGAAGATAGTGTAAGGGTAAGTTATTAACAGCCATTCGCGAGCGATTATTCGATGATAGTGGCCACGACATGTCGCCCCGAGGCGCGGCGGCGAAATTCGCAGAGGTAGATGCCTTGCCATGTGCCGAGATTGAGTCGGTGGTTTGTAATTGGCACGGTTACCGATGCGCCCACAAGCGTGCTTTTGATGTGTGCTGGCATATCGTCGTCGCCCTCGCAGGTGTGCAGGTAGTAGGGCTCGCGCTCGCGCACCAGATGGTCGAAAGCCGCCGCCAAATCGGTCTGCACATCGGGGTCGGCATTTTCGTTCAGACTCAACGCCGCCGAGGTGTGTTTGATGAACAAGTGGAGCAGTCCGCACGCTGGCAGTTCGGGCAGATTCTGCACTATCTCGTTGGTTATCAAGTGAAAACCATATCCGTGTGGGCGTAATGTAAATTCTGTCTGGCGCATTTTTTTTTCTTTAGTGTATAAAGAAAGTGTGTAAAGTCTATAAAGTAGAAAGTCTATAAAGTTGATTGGTTGATCAGTTGATTAGTTGATTAGTTGATTGGTTGATTGGTCGTTGATGAGTTGAAAAGTTGATTGGTTGATGAGTTTAACGCATTTGTGTTGGTTCTGTGAGGCAGTTCTTATTTCTAATTTCTAGTTTCTGGTTGCGCTGCGCGTTGTTTCAAGTTTCAGGTTTTCGGAATCAAGAAATCCGCAATCTTCAAATTTTCAAATTTTCAAATCTTCAAATTTTCAAATAATTTAGTCTTTTGTCTTTACTCCTTACTCCTTATTCAAAAAATTCCTCACTCCTCACTCCTCACTCCTCACTCCTCACTCCTAATTTTTACTCAACTATTTCGATTTCGACGCGGCGGTTGGTTTGGCGGCCTTCGTCGGTGTCGTTGGTGGCTATTGGGGCGGTGCTGCCTTTGCCTTGAGCCGTCATGCGGTTGGCGCTCACGCCGCGCTCAATCAGCAGTTGGCGCAGGGCGTTGGCGCGCGCTTGGCTCAGTTGCAGGTTGTAATTTTCGGTGCCAACATTGTCGGTATGTCCCGTGATTTCGATGCGAATTTTGGGGTTTTGGCGCATAAAATCGACCAAATAAGCAATCTCTTTGTCCGATTGTGCCTCGATTTCGGCCGAATTGAAGGCAAAAAAGAGGTTGCGCAACACAATTTTGCTGCCCACTTTGGCTGGTTGCAGCGCGATGAGCAGCGAATCGGCGGTCGAGGTAATGTTGTCGGAATAGAAAAGGTAGCCCTGCCGCCGCACATTGATGCCAAAATTGCCGTCGGGCGGCAGATAGGCCGTAAATTCACCGATGCGGCGGTCGGAGAGCGACTCGTAGATTTTGGTCGATGTGTTGGTGTCGAAAATTTCGATGCGTGCGTCCACATTTTTGCCCGTAGCGGCGTTGAAAGTGCGGCCAGCCACAAACGCCATCGGTTTCGGGCGGACATTTTCGGGCAGCGTTATCTCGTAGATATCGAGGCGTTGGCCGTTGTTTTCGACCTTGTCCGACGAAAAATAGGCTTTGTCGCCAGCGGCATTCACCACAAATCCCGCCTCGTCGCCGTTGGTGTTTATCGGGTAACCGATGTTTTGCGGTTCGCTCCAACCATCGGCGGTGCGGCGTGCCACAAAAATATCGCTCCGCCCAAGGCCGTAATGACCGTTCGATGCAAAGTAAAGTGTCTGATTATCAGCGTGAATAAACGGCGCATACTCGTCTTTTTCGGTGTTGATGGGGTTGCCCAGATTTTCGGCATCGTAGAAGCGGAGCAGTCCATTGTCGAGCATCTCCACGCGGCAGTGCCAAATGTCTTTTCCGCCGATATTCGGCTTGCGATTCGACACAAAAAACAGTTCGTCGCCAGTGGGCGATAGCACTGGATTGCTCTCCCAATAGGGCGTGTTCACGGGTTCGCCGATGCAGATGGGCTGACTCCATGTGTCGCCAATGCGCAGAGCGTAGTAGATGTCGCAACTGCCAACGCCCTCTTTGCGGTCGCACGCCACAAAAAACATGTAGCGTCCGTCGGCCGAGAAACTCTGCGAACCCTCGTTTTGCGGCGTATTCATGGGCATATTGAGCGGTCGCGCTATTTGCCACACGCCGTTGCGTTTGCGGCTCCAATAGAGGTCTTCCTGCTTGTAGAAGTTGGCCTCTTCGACCAAAACGGTGGTCGAAATCATCTGTCCATCGGCGGTGATGCTCGGAAAATAGTCGTCGAAGCGCGTGTTGATGGCTTTCAGGTTCACAGGGTCGAATGGCACTGGATTTTGGCTCAAAGCGAGCGCATTGCGAAACCGCTCCAGCATTTCGATTTTGATGCGTGCGTAGCCGCCGTCGGTAATCGTTTCCGCCTTGTCGATAGCGGCTTGGTAGCGACCGTCGAGATAGAGAATTTCGGCCATCATGCCTTGCGTTTCGCTGTGGCGCGCCATTTTTGGATTGTCGATTTTTGTCAAAATCTGTAAGGCGCGTTGGCTCTCCTTGCGGCGCAACGCTTCCTGCGCTTGCAGCCAGTAGGCCTCCACAAAATTTTTGTCCTTATCGATGGCTTTTTGAATCAGTTCGGCGCGTTCGGTGGCGCTATACGATAAGCGCGCCCGCTCGAACAACTCGATGGCTTTTTTCGATTTGGTAGAGTAATGCTGCGCCCACAGCGGCACGCCCAGCAACAAACCGATGAATATGACAAGGATTTTTTTCAATTTTTTTATATAGGTTGATGAGTTGATCAGTTGATTGGTTGATCGGTTTAACGCGTTAGTGATGGTCTGTGAGGTTTATTTCAGGTTTCAGGTTGTAGCCCCCTTTCCCGTTTCCCCCGATAGGGGGAAAGGCTTTTGTTCTTAGTCTTTATCTTCGTTCATTTCCTATAAACTCTAACCTATAACCGCTAACCTTTCGGATGCACGCGGTGCGTCCCTACTTTCACACTTTCATACTTTCACACTAAAAAACTCCTCACTCCTAATTTTTTCCCAAGTCTTTTGCGATGATGTTGCGTGTTGTTTCGACGAAATCGTTGAGATTGTCGAGCGTCAGTTCGGTGGTGTCGATGGGCTGGTGGAAAATGAGTTCGATTCTGCCTGGTTTGATGAGGCACGAACCCGCTGGAAGCACGCTATATGCGCCTTTTATCGTTATTGGCACTACGGGCAGATGCAGGTCGGCGGCAATGCTGAACGCACCGCGTTTGAAGCGCCCCAGTGCGCCGTCGCGTGTGCGGCTGCCTTCGGGAAAAACCACCACCGACAAACCGTTGCGCAGTTTGCGTTCGGCGGCCTCCATGCTGCGTTTCGACTTGATGGCACTGCTGCGGTCGATAAAAATATGCCCAACAGATTCGCAGGCCTTGCCCACCAACGGAATTTTTTGCAGTTCCTTTTTCATTATCCACACAAATCGACTGCCAATGTAGCCGTAAATCGGAAAAATGTCGTAGGCACTCTGGTGATTTGCCACAAAAATGTACGACTGTTTGGTGCTGTACAAGTCGCGCCCCACAATGCGCACACGCACAAAAGCGATGGCGCACATCACACGCGCCCAGACGATGGCAGGGTAGTAGCCCCACTTTGCGCTCTTGCTGAAAGGCGTTATCGCAATGGTGATTACAGCGGTAGCAGCCGTGATAGCCACGGCCAACGGCAGGAATACCAAAAATTCGTAAACTGCAAAAAATGGATTGACTGTGCGTTTCATACCACAAAGGTTTTAACCTACAAAGATAGGAAAAATAATTGACAATGAAAGTAGCAAGTAGCAAGTAGCAAGTCGCAAGAATTTTGAGTAAAGAATAAAGAATAAAGAATAAAGACAAAAGACTTTTTAATTACCTAATTATTTAATTTTCAATCATTTAATTAATTTTTGGCAGCGTTTTTGAACGCAAATAATTCGCTGCGCGCATTTTTTCTCCGCTCGGCACTGCTCAAACAAGTTTGGCACTGCGCTTGCTTGTCGAAAAAATTCATAATTCTAAATTCAAAATTCTTAATTAGACGCGCGGCTTTTCCCCCTTCGGGGGAAACGGGAAAGGGGGCTACTGCCAAGAAAATAAATAATTAACAATGAAAAATGAATAATAAATTTTCAAATAACCAAATCCACAAATAACCAAATCCACAGAAACTTTCACCAATGCGTTAAACTAATCAACTGATCAACCAATCAACTTTATAAACTTTCTACTTTGTAGACTTTACACACTTTCAACTTTACAAACTTTTTTCGCTTTTTTTCTTTCAACTAAAATTCGTATCTTTGCAGGTTGGAATGCAAACTTTTTTGTCAATATCGAAAAAACGAATAATAGAATGAAAATCACTTTTCCTGATGGCTCTGTGCGCGAGTACGAAAAAGGCGTTACTGCGCTGCAGATAGCCGAAAGCATTAGTCCGCGTTTGGCTGCCGAAGTGCTGGCCGCCACGGTCAATGGCGAGGTACGCGATTTGGCGCGCCCGATAAACGACGACAGCACGCTCCGCCTCCACAAGTGGGACGACGAAGAGGCAAAACACACTTTTTGGCACACCTCGGCGCACCTGCTGGCCGAAGCCTTGACCGAACTCTATCCCGGCACAAAATTTGGCATTGGTCCCGCCATCGAAAACGGTTTCTACTACGATGTAGAGCCGCCCGCAGGCGTGGTTATCAAAGAGACCGATTTGGAAAAAATCGAAAAGAAGATGGTCGAATTGGTGGCGCGCAAAGAGGCTGTGGTGCGCGAAGACATCAGCAAAGCCGAAGCGATGGCGATGTTCGAAGCCAGAGGCGAAATATATAAGGTAGAACTGATTTCGGAACTCGAAGACGGCACAATCACGCTCTATCGCCAAGGCGGATTTGTCGATTTGTGCCGCGGCCCGCACCTGCCCGACACAAGCCCGATAAAAGCCATCAAACTGTTGAGCGTGGCTGGCGCATACTGGCGCGGCGACGAACATCGTCCGCAACTGACGCGCATCTACGGCATCACATTCCCCAAAAAGAAGATGCTCGACGACTATCTGGTGCTGCTCGAAGAGGCCAAAAAACGCGACCACCGCAAAATTGGCAAAGAGTTGGAACTCTTCACCTTTTCTGATATGGTGGGCAAAGGGTTGCCGCTCTGGTTGCCAAAAGGAACGGCGTTGCGCCTGCGTTTGCAAGATTTTCTGCGCACCATACAAAAACGCTATGGCTATCAGGAGGTGATGACGCCACACATCGGTGCAAAGCAACTCTACATCACATCGGGGCACTGGGACCACTACGGCAAAGATAGTTTTCAGCCCATCACCACTCCCGAAGAGGGCGAGGTTTATATGCTGAAACCGATGAACTGCCCACACCACTGCATGGTTTACAAAAATTCGCCGCACTCGTACAAAGACCTGCCGCTGCGCGTGGCCGAGTTTGGCACTGTCTATCGCTACGAACAGAGCGGCGAACTGCATGGTTTGACGCGCGTGCGCTCCTTTACGCAGGACGATGCACACATTTTCTGCCGTCCCGACCAAGTGAAAGACGAATTTTTGCGCGTGATGGACATCATCGCCATCATATTCAAAGCGTTGGATTTCAAGAACTTCGAGGCGCAAATCTCGTTGCGCGACCCGAACGACCGCGAAAAATATGTGGGCAGCGACGAGGTTTGGGAAAAAGCCGAACGCTCCATCGTCGAGGCGTGCCAAGAGAAGGGTTTGCCCGCCAAAATTGAGTATGGCGAGGCGGCTTTCTATGGTCCAAAACTCGACTTTATGGTGAAAGATGCTATCGGTCGCCGTTGGCAACTCGGCACAATTCAGGTGGACTACAACCTGCCCGAGCGTTTCGAACTCGAATACACAGGCGACGACAACCAAAAACACCGTCCCGTGATGATTCACCGCGCACCATTCGGCTCGATGGAACGCTTTGTGGCTGTGCTTATCGAACACACGGGCGGCAAATTCCCGTTGTGGCTCACGCCCGACCAAGCCGTGGTGCTGCCAATCAGCGAAAAATTCAACGACTACGCACAACAGGTGGTCGACAAACTGAATCTGCTCGATGTGCGCACCATTGGCGACTATCGCAACGAAAAAATCGGGCGCAAAATCCGCGACAACGAACTGAAACGCATTCCGTACCTGCTCATCGTCGGCGAAAAAGAGATGGCCGAAGGCGTCGTTGCAGTGCGCAAGCAAGGCGAAGGCGACAAAGGCGCAATGACCCCCGACGCATTCGCCCAAATGGTCAATGCCGAAGTCAAAGCGATGATGACAAATTACTAGTAAGTCGCAAGATATGAGTAGCAAGTAGCAAGAATAGTTAGGAGTTAGGAGTTAGGAGTGAGGATTTTTTTAGTGTGAAAGTGTGAAAGTATGAAAGTGCGAAAGTAGGGACGCACCGCGTGCGTCCGAACGCTTCAACAGTTCAACGCTTCAACGCTTCAACAGAAAAAATCAACCGATTAACCAATCAACTCATCAACCTAATCTGAAATCTGAAATTCTGAAATCTGAAATTAAAATACTATGAACACCGTAGAACAAATGAACAGAGCGGCCAATAACATTCGTGTGTTGGCGGCATCGATGGTCGAGAAGGCAAATTCGGGCCATCCGGGCGGCGCAATGGGCGGCGCAGATTTTATCAATGTACTCTATTCCGAATTTTTGGAATACGATCCGCAAAATCCGCGCTGGGAGAGCCGCGACCGCTTTTTTCTCGACCCCGGACACATGGCACCAATGCTCTATTCGGTGTTGGCTTGCACAGGCAAATTTTCGCTAGACGAACTGCAACAACTGCGTCAGTGGGGCAGTGTAACGCCTGGTCACCCCGAAGTTGATGTGGAACGCGGCATCGAAAACACATCGGGACCGCTCGGGCAAGGACACGCTTTTGCTGTGGGCGCAGCCATCGCAGCCAAATTCCTCAAAGCCAAATTTGGCGATGTGATGAACCAAACCATCTACGCCTACATCTCCGACGGCGGCGTGCAAGAGGAGATTTCGCAGGGCGCAGGACGCTTGGCGGGCAATCTTGGACTGGACAATCTCATCATGTTTTACGACTCGAACGACATCCAACTTTCGACCGAAACCGCCGCTGTAACTTGCGAGGACACCGCTAAAAAATACGAAGCGTGGGGCTGGCGCGTCATCAAAATCGATGGCCACGATGTGAAAGCCATTCGCGAGGCTCTGACCGCCGCCAAAGCCGAAAAAGAGCGTCCAACGCTCATCATCGGGCATACCATCATGGGCAAAGGCGCGCTGAAAGCCGACGGTTCGAGTTTCGAACACAACTGCGCCACGCACGGCGCACCGCTCGGCGGCGAAGCCTACCGCAACACCGTGAAAGCACTCGGCGGCGACCCCGACAATGCGTTCCAATTCTTTGCCGAAACCAAAGAAATCTACGCCCGCCGCGAGGCCGAATTGAAAGAATTTGTTGCCAAAAAACGCGCTGCAAAAGCCCAATGGACGGCTGCAAATCCCGAATTGGCAGCGAAAATGGAACTCTTCTTCTCGGGCAAAGCCCCACAAATCGACTGGAGCAAAGTGGAGCAGAAGCCCAACAGCGCCACGCGTGCCGCATCGGCAGCGGTGCTGTCGCAACTGGCCAAGCAGGTCGAAAATATGGTGGTGTCGAGTGCCGACCTGTCGAACTCCGACAAGACCGACGGTTTTTTGAAACAGACGCACGCCATGACGCGCGGCGATTTCAGCGGCGCATTTTTGCAGGCTGGCGTGGCCGAACTCACCATGGCTTGCGTTTGCCTTGGCATGGCGTTGCACGGCGGCGTGATAGCGGCTTGTGCCACATTCTTCGTCTTTTCCGACTATATGAAACCAGCCGTGCGCATGGCCGCCCTGATGGAATTGCCCGTCAAGTTCATTTGGTCGCACGATGCGTTCCGTGTGGGCGAAGATGGTCCAACGCACGAACCTGTGGAGCAGGAGGCGCAAATCCGCTTGATGGAGAAACTGAAAAATCACCACGGACGCAATTCGATGCTCGTGTTGCGCCCAGCCGATGCCGAAGAGTGCACCGAATGCTACAAACTGATGATGGAAAATACGCTTACGCCGTCGGCCATCATTCTTAGTCGCCAGAATATCAACAACTTGCCAACCAACAACCGCGATGCAGCGAAAGGCGCGTACATCGTAACTTGCGACGGCAATCCCGATGTGATTTTGGTGGCTTCGGGCAGCGAAGTTTCCACACTTTGCGAGGCAGCCACTATTTTGCGTGGCGAAGGCAAACGCATTCGTGTAGTTTCCGTGCCTTCGGAAGGTTTGTTCCGCTCGCAATCGGCTGAATATCAGGAGAAAGTGTTGCCGCGCGGCGTTCGGAAATTCGGTTTGACGGCAGGTCTGCCAGTCAATCTCGAAGGACTTGTCGGTGCCGATGGCATTGTTTACGGTTTGGAATCGTTCGGATTTTCGGCACCCTACAAAGTGCTCGACGAAAAACTCGGTTTCACGCCCACACAAGTAGCCGAACGCATTCGCAAATTTTTGGCGTAACACAAACTATTGATAAAAATAGGGCAGCGGCTCATGCAATATGGGTCGCTGCTTTTTGATAAAATTCCCACTATGGCAGCGCAAAACAAACTTTTTCAACGCCTGATATGGCTGGTCGATACCATCTATTCCGCAGGGCAAATTTCGCGCGAAGAGATTGACCGACGGTGGGCGCATTCGGCCTACAACGACACGCACGCCACCGAATATGGCGAAAGGAATTTTCATCGCCACCGCGAGACGATTTTCGAAATGTTTGGCATCGAAATTGTCTGCGACCACACCACAAAACGCTATTCGCTCGCCAACTTGGGCGATGCCGAAGGGCAGGGCGTGCGCGCTTGGCTCATCGATACTTTTGCCGTCAAAAACATGGTCAATATCGCTGGCGATATGCAAAATCGCATTCTGTTCGAGCATATTCCCGAAGGCAGCCGCTTTCTCTCGACCATCGTTTCGGCCATGCGCGAAAATCGCCGTTTGCTGGTTACCTACAAGCGTTTCGACCGCACCGAAGGGCATTCGTTTCTGCTCGCGCCCTACTGTCTGAAAGTGTTCAAACGCCGCTGGTACTTGGTTGGCAAGCCCGACGACCACCCAGAAGAGAGCGATCCACGTGTCTATGCGCTCGACCGTATGGAGGAGATTTCTGCCACCGACAAACCCTACAAAATGCCCAAAGAGTTCGACCCACGCCACTTTTTTCAGAACCAGTTTGGCGTGGATCATCGCCTGAACAAAGCCGAATTTATCCGCGTGAAAGTCGGTGCAGAGGCGGCCAACTACATTCGCACGCTGCCCATTCACAGCACGCAGATGGAGGCCGAATGCAATGCGGCGTACAGCATTTTCACCTATCGTGTTGCGCCAACCTACGATTTTGTACAGGAACTGCGCAAGCACGGTTCCAATCTCGAAGTGCTTGCTCCCGACCATCTGCGCGAAGCGTTTCGGCGCGAATCGGCACTTCTCAATCGGATTTACAAATAACTCAAGTTTCGCGAGAAAATTCGATTGGGTTGATTGGGTTGATTGGTTGATTGGTTGATGAGTTTAACGCATGACAGATGGTTAGCGAGGTTTAATTTCTGGTTTCAAGTTTCAAGTTTCAGGTTGGGCGGTGAGCCTGTCGAACCGCTGGTTGTAGGGACGCGGCATGCCGCGTCCTTTTTTGTTGATTTGCAGATTTGTTGATTTGCTTATTTGGCAGGCTTTTTACCCAAAAAAGTGTAGCAATTAAACCAAGGTTTTTTTGCTACACTTTTTTTTATGTGTTCCAATTATGCTGCAAAGGTACACAATAATTTTCAGAAAACAAATTTTTTCTAAAAAAAATTAATTTTTTTCCCCATAAAAAAGGGAAAAATCATGATTTGTGAACAAAATAAAGTGGTTTTTAGGTTGGCTTTTTTCTGTTGCAAACAAAGTGTTCCAAAAGTGTAGCAATTAATCGTTCGTTTAATCAATTCACTAAATTAATAACCATTAAAAACAAAATGCAATGAAAAAAGTGTATTTGACCGTGGCCATCGTGGCCGCCGCTGTGCTTGGAATGACTTCGTGCAGCAACAAAGAGAGATGCTGGAAAATCACAGGAACCATTACTTGTGATGGCGTGTCTGAATCAGTAACAGTCTATGACTGGGGCACGAAAGACGACATTAACAAGGACATCGATGAGTACAAAAAAGATTTTGAAGCCGAAGGCTGTAGCGTGAGTGTCGACAAGAAAAAGCATGTCAAGGCTTCGGGCGAAGACGATTGTTTCGCAAAAAATTTTGATTTTTAGTAGTCATTTTTTTACAGACAAAAACGAAGCCCTGCTACTGTTGCGGGGCTTCGCTGTTTTTTTTTGCAGGGGCGCACTTATTGCAAGGCGGCCAGTCGGGCGGTGAGCCTGTCGAACCGCAATTATTATTCATTGTTAATTTTTCTCGTAGCCACCTTTCCCATTTCCCCCGATAGGGGGAAAAGCCTTAAGTCTTAGTTTTCGTCTTGGTCTTTTGTCTATAAACGATAACCTCTCACCTATAACCTTCTCGGACGCACTCGGTGCATCCCTACTTTTTACTTTCTACTTTATAGACTTTATAGACTTTATAAACTTTACAAACTTTATACACTTTCCACTTTATAGACTTTTCACTTTCACACTTTACTCACTTTCTCACTATTTTGTGGGGATTTCTATAAAAATTTTGCATTTTTTTTGGTGGCTGACTTGTGGTGTCAGTCGCATGGAGTAATTTTGCACTTGAAATCAGACACGAAGGCTCGACGATGAACTACGAAATCCCTGATTTACAGCAAAATTATGTTACTCGAAAAGAACAAAATCGAATTTCTGAACTGCAATTTGGCAGCGTTCGAACACCACGATGGTTACGCTGTGCGGCCGCAAATGAAGGTCGGCGAGCCTCTCTATATGGTGCGCGAAGACGAAAACAGATACGACCACAATGCCATTGCGCTCTTCTATGCGCCCAAAGAGATGCCCGAAGGTGTTGATTCACAAGTTATTACAGTTGGCAATAAAAAATTGGAGGCGGTTCATGTGGGCTACCTTCCAGCTACCTGCAACAGCGAACTGGCCACGCTATTGGATTTTGGGCACGGCGGAATTTTCGAGTGCCGCATTTCGGGCTTTCTTCCCGACGAACACCCCAATCAGCAAATCCGCATTCGTGTGAATCTGCTGCGGAAAAAGTAATCCACTGAAAATCAGACCATTTTGTATGAAAAAAGCAAATAATTTTATGGTAAAGTGATAAAAAGAATAAAAAGTTATTTGGCGAAGACGACTTTGGAACAAACTCCGAGGTCGTCTTTGTTTTTATGAGGCTTATTTTTCTGTAAATCAGCCGTTTAACATGCCGTACAGATGCGAATTTTGTTTTCTGAATTGCAACGGCGTAATGCCATATTGCCGGGTGAAAAGCCGATTCAGATAGCACGAATCGACATATCCCATCTGAATGGCAATCTCTTTGACCGTCATTTTGGTATTGACTAGCATATCTTCCACGCGTTTCAACCTGTTCCGCAAAAGGTATTGCGTATAATCCTCGCCAAAATTTCTTTTGAAAAAACGACCGACATATTTGGGCGATATATTGAATTTGTCGGCCAACAGGTTCAATTTCAGGCATTCGGGCTGATGAATGTGCTGTTGAATGTATTGCAGCATATATTGGGGCTTGTTGTTGTTGATGTTGTCGTGTTCCGATGTGATTTCCGACAAACTTCTGGTGCAGAGCAGAATGATGGCGTTCACATAATACTGCAACAACTGTTCGGACAGGTGCTGTCTATTGCTTGTTTCGCGAAAAATTATGTGCATCAGTTGGCCGACAGTCCGAAAATCATCGTCCGAAAAATTGACCCGAAAGCCATATTTTATCTTGAGAAAAGGCTCAAATTTGTAGTTGGCGTAATCCGAAAGATAGTTTTGTGTGAAGCGAATGAAGATGAATTGGCTGCGAGTTTTCACCTCGAATATGTGCGGACAATCGGGCGGAATCAGAAACAGATCGCCCTTGTGATAGGCAGAATGCCCTTGACTGCTCCCAAAAACAGACGCGTCGAAATAGCCAGTTCCATCGATGATGTAAACCATTTCGTAGAAAGAGTGCTGATGTTCTCCCAATGGAAAATCGTCGTGTTCCCGCAAAAGCACTTCGATCGGGCGGTATAAATTTTCTTTCCACATAGCAGAAAACTCCATTATTTTGGTGCAAATATACAAAAAATAAACATACGCAAACATCTACTTTTGCAACGAAAAACAAAAAATATCAAAGTGTATGAAAAAAATTATTTTTTTAGCAATGGCAGTTATTTTAAGTCAATTTGCAGGACAAGCCTTCGCACAGAGTGCGCGGCTGAACAACAAAATTGCTCTTGTTACGGGAGCAGCCTCTGGCAACGGCAGGGCTATCGCCACACTGTTTGCCCAAGAAAAAGCCAAAGTGGTGCTGGTCGATATCAACAAAACCACCTTGGACGAAACCGTCGCCTCGCTCACCCAGCAGGGATTTGATGTGATAGGCGTGGAAGCAGATGTAACCAAAGAGTCGGACATTCAGAAAATGGTCGATGCCGCATTGGCGAAATATGGACGGCTGGACATTTTGGTGAATAATGCGGGCATTTTCGACGAGTTGATGCCTGTCGGTGAGGTCAGCGACGACCTATGGTACAAAGTGCTGGAAACCAATCTGAATGCGCCCATGCGCGGAATCCGCAAGGTGATTCCAATTTTTGAGAAGCAGGGCGGCGGAGTTATTGTCAATACGGCCTCCATTGCTGGACTGACAGGCGCGCGCGGTGGCGGAGCGGCTTATGTGGCATCGAAACACGCTTTGGTGGGACTGACCAAAAATGTGGCGTTCAACTACAAAGAGAAGAACATTCGTTGCAACGCCGTGGCGCCGGGTAGAGTAGAGACCAATCTGCGCATCAATAGCGAAAAACTGGCAGGCTCAAAGACCGCACGCGACCAATCCATTGAACATTGGAAAGAGATTGAAGACAAAATCACCGAAGGTTACATCACGAATATGCGAAAATGCACTCCCGACGAGATTGCCAAAGTCGTCCTCTTTCTCGCCTCCGACGAAGCCTCGTTCGTAAATGGCGCCATATTCGTAACCGATGGCGCTTGGACAGCCTATTAGCAGCGCAAAAGATCGCTATCGCTACAAAATGAGTAGAAATCATCACAAAGGTGGTTTCTATTTTTTTTTTGCTAGATTTCAGACTTTCAAATTTCTAGTTGAACGGTCGTTGAAAAGTTAATAGGTTTTGCTCAATGAATCAATAATTTTATGATTCAATGATTATAATCAGAATGGGGACAGTTTGCTAAACATTCCATTTTCGAAAGAATTTTGTTATCTTTGCACTGTAGTAGCATCGGGCAAAAAATGGCGTACGATGAATTTTGCAAACTGACAAATTTTTCGCGGGTATGGACATTAACAAGAAAGAACTTAAAGAACAAGAAATACGGACTATGTTCATTTCACCAGCCTTAAAAGACAAAGGTTGGGAAGTTCCTGTGAATATGCGTGAAGAGTATTACTTCACCGATGGTCGTGTGCTTGTGGCTGGCAGTCAACACTCTGTTGCTGAGGGCAAAAAGGCGGACTATTTGTTGTATCATAAAGGAAAGCCCATTGCCGTAGTCGAGGTCAAAGATAATAAGCACGCCGTTGGTGCTGGCATACAGCAAGCCATGGAGTATGCTCGCATTTTGGATTTGAATTTTGCCTACGCAAGCAACGGCGACGGTTTTTTGGAACACGATTTCATCACAGGCAAGGAAACGGAGTTGATGTTAGACCAATTTCCGACAGAAGAAGAACTCTATCGGCGTTATCTTGAAGCAAAAAACTACACGCCAGAAGAGCAGCGCATTGTCGAAACGCCCTTCTACTTTGATGCTTACAGCCACGAACCGCGCTATTATCAGCGCATTGCCATCGACCGCACGGTAGAAGCCATTGCTCGAGGGCAGCAACGCATATTGGTGGTTATGGCTACGGGAACGGGCAAAACGCTTACTGCTTTTCAAATCATACACCGCTTGCACAAGAGTGGCGCAAAGAAGAAGATTCTCTATTTGGCAGACCGCAATATCCTCATCGACCAGACCATGGCGCAGGACTTCAAGCCTTTTAAGAAGTTCATGACCAAGATTACAAGCGTTGGCGAGGGCGAAGAGAAAATCGACTCAGCATACGAGGTCTATATGGCACTCTATCATCAGTTAGTGGGCAGCGAAGGTAAACCCGATCCATTTTTGGAGGTGCAGCCGAACTTTTTCGATTTGATTATAGTGGACGAGTGTCACCGTGGTAGCGCAAAAGACGATTCTGCATGGCGTAAAGTGCTGGAATACTTCAATACGGCTACGCAAATCGGTATGACAGCAACGCCTAAGGCAGAAGAAGGGGCAAACAACCTCGATTACTTTGGCGATCCAGTCTATACCTATTCGTTGTTGCAAGGCATCAACGACGGATTCTTGGCTCCATATCGTGTAACGGCAGACTTTCTCAACATCGACCTGCAAGGTTGGACACCCGAAGAGGGCGAACTCGACCTGTTTGGCAAAGAAATAGAAGACAAACTGTATCAGCGACAGAATTTCGGACGCGACCTTGCGATACGAATGCGCCGAAAAATAGTGGCGCACCGCATTACGCAAATGCTGAAAAATATCGGCAGAATGACCAAAACCATCGTATTCTGCTCAGACATAGAGGAGGCAGCAGAAATGCGGACTCTCTTGATAAATATGAACCAAGACATGTGCCGCAAGTCACCTCACTATGTTACGCGCATTGTTGGTGAAGACCACGAAGGCAAGAAACAACTCGACAACTTCATCAGCGTAGATGAACCGTATCCAGTTATCGTAACAACATCTGATATGCTTTCTACGGGTGTGGATTGCAAGACCTGCGGACTTATAGTCATAGACAAGGAGATTGGATCGATGACAGAGTTCAAGCAGATTATCGGTCGTGGCACGCGTCTGCGCAAGGACAAAGGCAAGTGGCATTTGGAGATACTCGACTTTCGCAATGCTACCGCCAAGTTCAAAGACCCCGACTTTGACGGTGCCCCCGAACCGCCCAGCGAACTTTCGACGAAAAAATACATATTCCTAGACAACGAAAAACCTATTTTGGTAGGCGAATGCGCTCCCAATACACGCGAAAAATACACCATCGAAGGTACGGACATTCGTATCGCTCACGAGATAGTATCAGTATTGGGTGAAGACGGAAAGACAATGAAAACAGAGAGTGTGCAGGCCTTTGCACGAACGCATATTCGCCGACACTTCGAAAGCCTCGACAAGTTTATCCAAAAATGGACCGCAGCGGAGCGCAAACAGGCCATCATGGACGAACTTAAGGAATATTACATATTGATAGACGCAGTGAGAGAGGCTAACCCGGCTTTGGAGAAGGCAGACATATTCGACATTATTTGTCATGTGGCTTTTGACCAACAGCCACTTACTCGGAAGGCGCGTGCCAACAATGTGAAGGAGCGTAACTACTTCGGCAAGTACAAAGGTAAGGCTCGTGAAGTATTGGAGGCTCTCCTCGACAAATATGCAGAGAATGGCATCCTCGACTTTGAAAAGGCAAACATCCTCGAAATAGCTCCGTTCAATAAAATTGGAAAGCCGT
>CAVBBP010000015.1:0-45810 GCA_963593685.1 Segatella copri | reverse complement strand
CCAATTTCGTCTGCTTTTTGCGTATGTGCGATAAAAGTAGTACTTTTGTAGTCGAAATAGACCATTGGGCGGAAAGGGGTGCGCCGGCTGCTGCAAAACCTACTTTTACGGTATCAAACACATATAGCAAATCGTATTGCTGTTTCAGTTCGGTATGTTGCTTTTGCAGTGCTGTCGCATCCGCAGGCGTTTGCAATTCCACACGCCCTATGCGCAAACCGAAAAAACGAGAATCCCAATCTAATGTGTTGATATTCATACATCCAGATTGCGAGTCTCCCCTATGATAAAGGTGGGACGATGTTTCACGGTATCAAACATTTTGCCGATATATAGTCCGACAACGCCCAACAGAGAAATTATGATGCCCGCAGTCGCCCACACCGAGAGAATAAGACTGGTATAGCCCAAGACAATAATATCCCCCAGCAGGAAACGGACGAGATAGATTATTGCAATCAGTCCCGCCAATAGTGTGATGACAAAACCAAACTTGACCATTAGTCGCATCGGCTTGTCGGAGAACGATACGATGGTATCTAACGCCAAGCGTATCAGTCGTCCAAAGTTGTACGACGACTTGCCTTCGGCACGCTCAGCGTGCTGCACGGGCAAATAGGCTTTCCTGAATCCTACCCATTGCACCTGTGTCGGAAAATAGCGAAAGCGGTCGCCCATAGCCAAGATCGCATCTATCACGCATCGGCGGTAGATGCCAAAATTGGCAACAGAGGCATCCTGTTGGGTGTCTGTGAGAAAACTAAAAACAGAATAAAATAGTTTGGAGGATGTACGCTTGAGCCAATTGTCCTCGCGGTGTATGCGTTGTGCTAAAACCGTATCATACCCCTCTTGTGCTTTTCGATAGAGGGCGGGGATTTCTTCGGGGCGGTCTTGCAGGTCGCAGTCCATCACCACGACATAGTCGCCCTTGGCGTAGTGCAGTCCTGCCGTAATGGCATAGTGCTGCCCGAAGTTACGGGAGAGGTTGATACCCCGCACGCAGGGATTGTGTGCACATTGCTTTTCTATCTCCTGCCACGAGTTGTCCGGCGAGGCATCATTGACGAGAATTATCTCATAAGCGAATAGGCTGCGGGGGGGGGGTATTAGACATATTCGTGGCAGCAGTCGTGTCGTTTGCTGCCGCTATGTCTGCGGGGTTCGTTGACACTGCGCTACACGCACTTTCGGTTTCGATGGTGTGCATTGCTTGCACGATACGATTGACCAACTCCGCCACCATTTTCTCACCACGATAAATGGGGGACACGACAGAGATATGACAGTTTGTTGCCATTGATTGCTTCAATCGATATTGGTGTTTAAGCCACAAAGTTACAAAAAAAAATGATAATAATGCCAAATACTGCAGTTTTTTTTTTTTTGCGCACGAAAGTTTTGTGGAAAGATAGGCTGAATCGGCGAAACAATCTTCAAATTGCGCTTCGTGCGGTTTCAGATTTCAAATTTCAGAGTTTCAAATTAAGGTGATGAGTTGATTGGTTGATAAGTTGATAAGTTTAACGCATTGGTGGAGATTCCTTGTTTCTCAAAATTGCTGACGCAATTTTTGTTTCTATGTTTCTCGCGCTGCGCGCTGTTTTTAGTTTCAAATTTCAGAGTTTCAGTGTTTTAAAGTTTCAGTGTTTCAAATTGTTTTGGTCATCGTCATGGTCTTCGTTTTAGTCTTAGTCAGAGTCTTGCTCCACCGCGTCACTCCTCACTTCTCACTCCTCACTTCTCACTTCTCACTTCTCACTCCTCACTATTTAGATTACCACTGTGGCGCGGTCGATTTTGCCGCCGAGTGGGGGAGCGAGTTTGCTCACGGAAACGCTTACGGCGGTGAGTTGCGGAAAGGCGGCGCACACGGCGTGTTTTATGCGGTAAGCCACATGCTCTATCAAGTTCGATGGTTGCTGCATTTCGGCTTTAACTGTCTGATACACAGCCTCGTAGTTGATGGTGTCGCAGAGATTGTCGCTGTGGGCGGCAGCCTCTAAATCTGCGTCCATTTCGAGCGTTACCAAAAAGGTTGCGCCCACCACACGCTCCTCGGCGTAGCAGCCGTGAAACGCATAAAACTCCATGTTTTCGAGTACGATTTTTGCCATGTTGTACGGTTATTAAAACAAACAAGCCCCCGACAAAAGGGACTTGCCTGCAATCAAAAAATTATGAAAAAAACTATTTCTGCTTTTCCTGCATTTTGTTGAATTCTTCGAATGAAACGGCTTTTGTGTCCAGTTTCACCTGCTCTTTGACGACGGCCAGCACCTTGTCTTCGAGCACTTTTTCGGAGAGATTTCGCAATGTTTCGGGCTTTTTCTTCATTTCGGCCACATAGTTGTTCAACATATCGTCGGGTACATTGAACATACCATATTGCATCCATTGCATTCTTGCAAATTTTTTCGCCAATGCGTCGATGTCGTCCTCTTCCACTTTGATGTCGGCTTTGGTCGCCACACTATCTTTGATGATGTGCCATTTCAGGTCTTTCAGCATGGCTTCAAAGTTGTTATCGACATCTTCGGCGGTCATCTTTTTGTTGGTGGCGAGTACCCAGCGTTTCAAAAATGCTTCGGGGAACTCCACGCCGTCCATCTTTTTCACCAGCGTATCGCGCGCATCGATGCTGAATTTGTATTCGCTTTGGTTGGCATACGAGGCTTTCAGCGATTCGGCTATTTTGGCACGGAAAGCCGCTTCGTCGGCGATGCCTTCGTCGGGGAACGCCTTGTCGAACAGTGCTTTGTCGATGGCGGCCTCTTTGTAGCGCGTTATCTGCTTGATTTCGAATGTAAAATCGGCGGTTATGTTTTCGATAGCCTCTTGAGGGTGTTTCAAAAATGCAGCAAATTCGGTCGAACTCATCGCTTTTTGCGGATTGAAAGTAACAATGTCGCCCACTTTTTTGCCAACGAAGAGTTTGCGTTGCTCGTCGTCTTTCAGGTGTATGGGAGAGAGAATCACATCGTCGAGGCGGCGTTCGTTGTTGCCAATTTCGGTGGCGGTGCCTTTCAGTATGTCGTTCTCTTCCGTCGTTTCGGCACTTTCGTACGAGCCGAAGCGGCTGGCGTAGTTTTTCACTTCGCCGTCGATTTCTGCCTCGCTAACGGTGATTTCGTAGTAGGGAATTTTATCTTTTTTCGTCAGATTTTGTTCAAATTTTGGTGCCAACGCAATGTCGAACACAAATTCGATTGGCTCTTCTGAATCGAAATCGATGGGTTTTTGGTCGGTTTCGTTGGGCAGCGGCTCGCCAAGCACCTCGAGTTTATTCTCTTTGATGTAGTCGTAGAGCGTTTCCGAAAGCAGGTCGTTTACCTCTTCGGCGGTAACGGCTCGGCCGTACATCTTTTTAATCATGCCAAACGGCACCATGCCCGGGCGGAAACCGGGAATATTGGCCTTGCGGCGGTATTCTTTGAGTTTCTTTTCAACTCGTTCGGCGTAATCGTCTTTGGCTACCGTGATGGTGATGGTGGCGTTTACGGCATCGCTGTTTTTTAGTTCAACATTCATATTTTTAGTTTAATTTTTGTGTGCGAAAATCGGACTGCAAAGTTACAAAAAAAATTGCAATGCCGTACTTTTTTGGTCGAAAAGTTTGTTTGGGGTATTTTGAAATCCGTCATTTGTTAAAATTTTCATAAAATGGGGAATTTATAGAAGTCCCCTTTTGTGGCTATGGCACGGGGTCGTAGCCGCTGCCGCCCCACGGATTGCAGCGCAAAATGCGCTTTATGGCAAGCCACGCGCCTTTCGCAGGACCATGTTTTCTGATGGCTTCGATGGCGTATTGCGAGCAGGTGGGCGTGTAGCGACAGGCCGCTGGAAAGTGCGGCGAAATGGCCAGTTGGTAAAATCTGATGGGCAGAATCAGTATGCGTTCCAGCAGTTTTTTCATCGTACGGCGGTTGTCAGGCGGTCGATGGCGGCAACCATTTGTCGCTCCACTGTTCGAAAGTCGGGCAGAGTGTCGCCGACGGCCAAAAAAGCGATGTGCATGGTGTGTGGCGTGTTGCTCAACGCATCGAAAAGCGGCTGTTTGTGCAGACGGTAGGCTTCGCGCAGCAGGCGTTTGTAGCGGTTGCGATCGACGGCGTGTTTGAACAGTTTTTTGCGCACAACCACCATCGCTTGCGCTGGCGGCATATCGGGCTGGCGTGCCACAAGCGTGTAAACCACACGAAACGGATAGACCCTAAATTTGTCGCCAGCGGCAAACAGCGCGTCGATGGCGTTTTGGTGTTTCAAATGTTCCGTTTTGGCAAATGTTTGTGGCATCGGTGGTCGGTTTGCACGGCAAAAGTTCTGCTTTCTGCTTTTTTCGACGAAAACGAGGCGGATTTTTTTATAAATTGCTGATAATCAGTCTATTTGCGCTTGTTATTCTCTTTCAGAAATGCATCGAGCGCCATGGTTATCGATGTGAATTGTGGCGACGGCACTTCGATATCGAGTCGCAAACCAGCGTTGCGAATGGCGGAGGCGGTGTTGGTGCCGAGGCAACCGATTTGTATGTCGCCCTGCTCGAAATTCGGGAAATTTTTCAACAGCGCACTGATGCCTTGCGGACTGAAAAAGAGCATCATGTCGTAGTCGAGCGTCTCGTCGGGGCCAAAATCGTTGCTCACGGTGCGATACATCATTCCCACGCTGTTTTTTATCTCCATCTTGTCCATCCAATCGGGAATTTCGTTGGTGTGTTCGGCCGAGAGCACCACCAAAAAATTCAGTTCTCTGTGCCGTTGAATGATGGGGAAGAGGTCGCACACGCGGTTTGTGGTGCCGTAGTGCACTTTGCGTTTGCGGTAGTCGATGTACTTGTGCAGGTAGTTTGCCACCTTTTCCGACACGCAGAAATACTGCATATCCATGTCGATTTTGTTGCGAACGCGCATCTCGTCGGCCAATCGGAAAAAGTTATCAACACCATGCCGCGAGGTGAAAACCACGGCGTTGTGGTCGGCAATGTTGATGCGTTGTTGGCGAAATTCTCTCGCTGGAATGGGATCGACCTTGATAAACGGCCGGAAATCAATCTTTACATTGTATTTTTCAGCGATGTCGAAATAGGGCGATTTTTCGCTTTCTGGCTTCGGCTGTGAAACCAATATCTTTTTGATTTTCAAGGCGTTAATGTTTTATGTTAACACATTTGCAACTAACATTCTCACCGCATTGCGTAGCAGCAAAATGGGCAGAATTTCAAGGGTGCAAAGGTACAAAAATAAATAACACACAGTATCTATTCCGCTGAAAAAAAGTTGTAAACAGGTAATTATCAGAAATATAAGTCCGACCGCGACGACCGCAAAACCGACATACATCAGCGCATCGAAAAGCATTTGTGGTGCGTAGATTAGCCCCAGCACGATGGGGAAAAGTAGCAGCCCCACCACGATGAAAACGACGAAAAATGTGCGAATAAATCGTGGTATTTCGGCATCTTTGTTGGCGCAGTAGCCCGTCAGTTTGAGCAACGCCCACTGCACAAAAATCCACAGCAACAGCAGCCCCGCCATGAGGAGCGGCAGCCACAAAATTTGTGCAGCGATGTAGGCTTGCCCTTCGATGCGGCAGTAAACAAGCGACAAAAAGAGGCTGAACGAAACCACAGCACACGCAAACAGCAGTAGGGTAGCCGCCAAAGTGCTGTCGGCATCGGAGTCGGCGTAGGTTACGCGCTCCTTGTTGCGAAAAAACTGGCGCACTTTTTCAAGTTGAAACGCTCCCATAAAGTTTTTGGCAACAACCATCAAGGCGAAAAGCAGCACCAACACAACGGCTATCGTCGGCGAATCGGCCCACGATGCAGTGCGCGATATTTCGGGTAAGGAGGACATTTTTAGATTTCAAATTTCAGATTGGGTTGATCGGTTGATTGGTTGATCAGTTTAACGCATTAGTCAGAACCTGTGCGGTTTATTTTTAGATTTCAAGTTTCTGGTTTCTCGCGCTTCGCGCTGTTTCTAGTTTCTAGTTATTGATTTGAAGATTTGAAAATTTGAAGATTTAGGCGTTTCGGCTACCGCAATCTGAAATTTGAAATTTGAAATTTGAAATTGCGGCTCTGCCGCGCCACTCCTCACTTCCGAATAAACTTGTAGGCTTCTTGTTTTTTGTCGAAGGTAACGACCATCAGGTAGAGTCCTTGTTTCAAGTGGCTGACATTCAGGCTGTTGGTGTGGCGTGTCGATTCTACCAAAGCACCATTCACGGCGTAGATTTGAATGCGTTGCGGCAGTTCGTTCGAGGCGATGTAGAGCGCGCCGTCGGTGATGGTGGGGTAGAGGTAGCCTATCTGCTCGGCAGCGATGTCGTCGAAGCCAACATATTCGTAGTCGTACGACGACGGCACTTCGGGCAGTTCCAGTTTTTTGTTGGTCAAGATGAGCAAGTCGCCAACCTGCAGCGTAACGGTGCTGCCGCCAGCCACGCTCGAGCCGCCGCCAAGGTAGTTGTACCAAGTGCCAGCGGGAATGGTGGCTGTTTGTGCTGCCGTGGCCGAAAAGTTGCCGACCACATACACATCGTTGCCCCATTGAATGGTGCGAATGGCTTTGCCGCTACCGATGGAAACTGCCGTTGGGTTGCCTTCGAACACCGATGTGAGCAGTTGCGTGCGCAGACGAATGAGTTGCGCCACCTGTTGGTAGGCCTGCATGCGTGGTCCTTCTTTGAAATAGTCGCGCGATTCGGGGCGTGGTTTTTTGGCCGTTTTCACCTCTGCATCGACCGATGGCGTGAGTTTGTAGTTTTTGTTGTCGTCAGTGCCAAATCGTTCGTATTCGTCTTGATATTTCGAGTAGTCGTAGCCCAATTCGTCGTATTGGTAGAACATGTGCGAGCCGTTGAGCAGCACATTGAAAGCGATGTTGAGCGGTACGCGGTGGCAACGAATGGTTTCGTCGGTTTTCATCGCGCCATTGCCCCACTGTTTGGCTTTGAAAAAGTTGCGCTCTTCGTCGTGGCTGTTGCAGTAGGTGATGTAGCCATCGCCTTTGTTGGCACTGTTTGCATCAAGTCCATCGCCATCTTTGAGCCAACCCATAGCAGTTTGGCCGTAGGCGTTGTTTAGTCCGCTGCCGCCAGCCCAGCAAATCATACCCTGACTTACAAGCGTGGCTGCGCTCGGGCTGCTTCCCCAGTATTCTTGAATGAAATAGGCATCGGCCGAGGCGGCTTTCACGGTGTTGTTGTATTCGGTCAGATTTGCACCGAGCGTGCTGCAAGTTGCTCCGCAAAAACCGTGCGCTAAATCCATGCGGTAGCCGTCGATTTTGTATTCGTCGAGCCAATACTGCAAAGCGCGTTTGAACATCGTTTTGGCAGGCGCAAAATCGTGGTTCCAATCTTCGTACACATTGTCGCTGTGCGGCGCGGTAACATTGAACCACGGATTGTATTTCAAGTCGGTGCCGTAGGGGTAGAGCGCATTCATCGGATTCAGACCTGTAGCGTGGTTGAACACCATATCGAGAATCACAGCAATGCCGCGTTTGTGGCACTCGTCGATAAGCGTTTTCAGGTCGTCGGCACTGCCATAGGCTTTGTCGGGCGCAAAGTAGTGGTTGGGCGAGTAGCCCCAGTTGTAATTGCCGTCAAATTCGGTGATTGGCATCAGTTCGATGGCATTCACGCCGAGATTTTCGATGTAGTCCAAGCGGTCGATAACGCCCCGATACGAGCGATCGGGTGTGAAATCGTACACCCAGAGTTCATATATAATAAGGTTGTTTTTGTTCGGCCGTTTGAAGTTGAGTGTGGCATCGCTCCACGCAAACGCAGGTTTGTTGGTCTGAATCACCGACACATAACCGTCGGCTTTTTCGGGATAGGCTTTCAGCGTTGGGTCAACCGTTCTCGGCTCGTACTGGTCGTCGGGGTGCAGCACTTTTTCGGCATAGAGGTCATCGATGCGTTTCACGGTGCCATCGTCGCGCACCACTACATATTGGTAGGCGTATTCTTGTTGCGGTGTCAGTCCATCAATTTCGATCCAAAAATAGTTGCCATCGCGTTTCAGTTGGTAGTTGTTCGACAGAATCCAATTGTTGAAATCGCCCACCACAAACACATTGCGCGCTGGTGCTGTTTTGCTGGCGGCGTAGGTGCAGAGCGTTACTTTGGTTGGGTCGTCGGCGTTGTAGTAGTGGCCGTTGTCGATGCCGCTCGGGCGTGTGGCGACGGTGGCCGTTGTTGGCACTGTGGTAAATGCGCTGTCGGCGGCAGTTTTATCGCCCGCTTTGGCTTCGAGGCGGAATGCGTAGTCGCCCACAGCACCGATGGTGGTGGAGTAGTCGAACGATGTGCCAGTGGCGGTTTTCACCACTGTGCCGTTCAGTGTCAGTGTGAGTGTGGCCTCTTTGGTGGCGTTGCAGGTGAGGCTCACGGTGCTGCCCACCGACGAAATTTCGCCCATCGATGTGGTGATGCGCGCCGCAAGTCCAGCATCGACCAGTTCTACAAAAATATCCTTATTACCTTCGGCTTTGCCCTCTTTCGAGCCTTTTTTGCCGTCGTTGAATACAAATGCCAATTTGGTGATGACTTCGCCCTCCGCCAAGCAGTCGTAGTATTCGTACATATTGTCGATAACGAGTTGCCATTTGTCGCCCACTTTGGTCATTTTGTGCTTATCCAATGCGCTGCACCATTCGGGAGCGCACTGCCAATCTTTCTTTTCGGTGCAAGCACCCGTGTGAGCGTAGCAAGCGGTGGCACCCACCATGCCTTTGTTGCCTTGGGTGGGGTCGAAAATGATTTTTATCGTGCCAGTGTAGTCTTTTTGAATGATGGCTGGCTCGGTGGCAACCTGTGCTTTCAGCGCAAAACTGGCGGCAAACAGCAGCGTCGCTGCAAAAACGAGTTTTTTCATGGCATCTGTTTTGTTACAATGTTACAATCAACAATTTGCGACAAAGATACGAAATTAGTTTGAAAGTAGTAGAATAATGATAAATTGTTGATATTCAGCGAATAACGGCATTGAGGTGGGGCGGCGAGTAACAAGATTGCAACGAATTTGTGTAGTGTTAGGTCAAATAGAGTAAAACGACCTTTTGCTGCTAAATAAAATGCACAACCGCTTTTTGCTTTCCCGAAAAACAATTTTAAGTGCCCTCTCTTTGTCGAAAAATGTTGCGCCAAGAGTTTTATCAAGCGGAGTATTTTCGTTGCGAGAGCGCAAAGTTTGCCAAAAATAACTTTCCCGTATTCAATCGCGCTTGATGAAATAGACTGGCTCGATGGGCATTAGGCGTTTGTCGTCTTCGCTCATTTTTGTGTAGTACTCAATCCAAAGCGCAATAAACTCTGTGCCGTCGATGAGGCGCACATTGTTCTGCCGTGCCGTTATGCGTGCGTCTTCGGTAAAGCGTCCCGATGTTACAATGATGGGTGTATCGCCCTTTGCCACGCCCAAAATTTTATGCACTATATCGACCGACACCGTGTTGTTTTCTTTATGGTGTTTGACTTGTACTTTCAGAATAGGTTGGGTAGCACCAAGTGGGTCGGAATAGGCGATGACATCGACGCCGCCGTCTTTGCCTTTGGGTGCAACAAACGGAATGTAGTAGCCCATAGCGCGGAGCAGAGCGGCAACCATATCTTGGAACTCGTAAGGGGTGCGCTGGTCGATGTATGTGCGTTGGTCGTCATTGGCTTGCTGTTTTATTGTTTCTAACAGCACCGTGTTTGGCACTTCGTCAATCACAGCCTCCTCGCTGTTTTCGCCCTTGTTTTCTTTGTTGTTTTTGAGCCATTCGGCATAGAGGCGATGCGTTTCTTGAAACAATCTATTTGGCTCGTTTTTGTATTTGGCAAGAGCCTGCCGTCCCTCGTCGGTAATGCACCACTCGCCACTGTTTTTTATTAGAAAACCGCTTTTAATGAGGTCTATCGAGTAGTATTGTAAATTCACTACCCAGCGCAATTCGCCTGTTTTTGGGTATTGGTAGGTTTCCCATTCATCAAATTCGACACGCGTTGGCAGCAACGATTTCAGTTCGCGAAAAGGAATTGCGCCGCCGTCTTGCTCGTTGAGTATATCGAGCGTGTGATACATCACGCGCGCCGCCAGCGTGCGACTTCTTCCCATTTTTATGCTTTCGGGCGTGTTCATTGTTTGGCTTGTATGAGTTTTAGAAGCGTGTCAATCTGCTCGTCTTTTTTCTGTGTTAGGCGGCGCATTTCGGCAAGTTCTTCCAGTTGACGGCTCATAATTTCCTGCTGTTTTTCGAGCGTGGAGAAGAATCGTTGCGTGTCGGGATTGAGTGTTACTTGGCTGCCAGTGGCTGCCGCAACGCTCACGCCGTTGTCTTTGGCACTGCCCGACAAAACCATATCGCGATTGCCTGCAATCACTTCGAGCAGTTTGCGTGCGCGTTCGGGGACTGGTTTGCCTGTTTCCCAATTCTGCACAGTACGGAGTGTAACACCACACATTTCGGCTAACGCCTGTTGCGTAGCGCCAATCTGTTCTCTCAATTTTTTAACATCCATAATTTGCTGATTTATTGGTAAGTACGATTTTTTATGAAATTTTTTCATAAAAAGTTTTGCAAATACGAAATTAGTTCGTAAATTTGCAGCGAAATTATTGCATAATCTTTTTGCAAAAGAATAACACTGGTTGAAATTGCGTACAAAATTACTCAAAAAATTACAAGTGTGCAAACTTTTCACGAAAAAAAAACAATATAAAAACAGATAAAAAAGCAACCAAAAAGAAATGACAATGGAAACAGTATTCAAAACCAAGTTCCAGCAAGAGAGGGAACAAAGAGAGTTGGCAATCTACACCGAGTATCAGTCGCTCGCTGCCACCCCCGACAATAGCAAAGTAGCCATTGCGGAGTATCTCTGTGAGAAGTATCACTTGGCGACCATCAGCACGATTTATTCCATTCGGAAGCGCGTCGAGAGCCGTCTTAAAAGAGCAGGAAAACTATGAAAACACACGCAAAACAAGTAGCACAATGGACGCTACTGGTGGCATTGGTAGCGTGGGGTTGGTTGTCGCTTGCGTTCATTGTGAGCGAAGAGATGCCAAATGTGCCGTTCGAGGCGGTAATTGGTTTGAAAGTCGCTGCATTTGTCAGTTTGGCAGCGGCAATATGTGTAGGAAAGGCGTGTAGCAAGCACGGTCTATTTCGTGAAATCAGCAAACAATTTGATAACTATGGAAACTGACCGACTTGAAAAAATTTCGGCACAACTTGCCGCTATCGAGCAAATGTTGCAAGAGCAACGCCAACTGATGTTCAACAAGGAGACGCTCGACCTTGAAGAGGCGGTTGCTTACACGCATTACAGTAAGGGCTATTTGTATAAACTTACAAGTCAGAAGCAAGTACCACACTTCAAGCGTGGGCGCAAAATTTTCTTCGACAAGTCTGCGCTCGACGAATGGCTAAAAGAGTCGCCCATCAAAAGCCAAGAGCAAATCGAGAGTGAAGCAGAAACCTACTGCGCCACTCACAAATTGAAATAAGCCAATGTGGAAAGGCGTAAGACCACGACAAAATCTGTGAAACTATGCAGAACAATGAAATCATCGAAGTGAAATCGGTTGATGTGATACAAGCCATCGACCGTGCGGAGGTTGATGTACAAATTGCCACCGCCAAGCGTCATCCGCGCGATGTCGCCAAAGCATTGAACACCATTCGCACCTATGGCGAGATGGATGTAGAAACCGCACAAGAGTGCTTTTATTCATTAGCGCGTGGCAGTAACCCTATCGAGGGCGTGAGCGTTCGTTTCGCCGAAATAGTTGCAGGCGCGTGGGGTAACCTCCGTGTTGCTACACGCATTATCGGTAACGATGGCAAGACAATCACGGCACAAGGTGTGGCGCATGACCTCGAAACCAATCTTGCCATAAGCGTCGAGGTAAAACGGCGCATTACGGACAAATATGGCAAGACCTATTCGGAAGATATGCAGGTAGTTACAGGCAATGCCGCCAGCGCAATAGCATTTCGCAACGCCGTGATGAAAGTCGTACCGAAAGCAATCACCAAAAAAGTTGCCGACGAAATAAAGGCTGTGGCAGTTGGTTCGACCAAGGACTTGGCAAGTCGCCGCACGGCAATGTTGGAGTACATCAAGAAATTCAATATCACCGAAGAGCAAGCACTTTTCTATTGTGGTGCGCAAACGGTAGAGGGTATCGACAATCAGATGTTGTTCAACTTGCGCGGTGCGATAAACGCCATAAACGAGGGCGGTTCGACCGTCGAAGAGTTGTTTGTGCTTCCGATGACTGAAGCCAAGAAAAGGGCGGCTGCGCAAAAGAAAGCCGAAACAGCGCAAGACCGTGCTGCAGTGGCTATGGCAGCCAATGTTCTCTAACCGAAAAACGCTGAACAATGGAACGCACAAGACTAAAATTCAAGAACCGTCAGGAGTGGCTAAATGCCCGAAAAGATGGCATTGGCGCAAGCGAGGTGGCAAGCGTGGTGGGATTGAATCCATGGGAAACGCCTTACCAACTATGGCGCAAAAAATTGGGAATAGACCCTGCGCAACCCGAAAATTTTGCGATGAAAGCAGGGCACTATCTCGAAGATGCTGTAGCGCACTTTTATGCCGATGCCAGTGGGCGCACCATCATCAACAGCAGCAAAGATGATTTTATGTTTATCGATGCCAACAAGCCGTTTTTGCGCGTCAGTCCCGACCGCACATTTTGGTTGGGCAGCAAGCGCAACGACGATGACAAGGGCATTCTCGAATGTAAGACAACGCAGCGGAGCATCGACCCCGACGACCTGCCAAAACACTGGTTTTGCCAAGTGCAGATGAATCTTGGCGTGGCTGGCTACACGCAAGGCTCGTTGGCGTGGTTGTGCAGCGGACGCGAATTTGGCTACAAAGATATCACATTTGCGCCCGACTTTTATGCGTGGTTGGTCGAAGAGGTAGAACGCTTTTGGACGGACAATGTATTGGGCAAAAAAGAGCCTGATGCCATCTGTGTACAAGATGTGCTGACAAAATACAATCGCCACACCGACGGCAAGCAGGTGGAAGTGAGCGACGAACTATTTGAAGCATATAAGGAGTTGAAAGACCTAAAAAAACAGGTTGCTGCGATGGACGCGCACAAGGTCGATTTGGAAAACAGGTTGAAAATGGCGTTCAACGATGCCGAGGCAATCACCTACGGCGGCGAAACACTTGCCACTTGGAAAGCGCCAAAACCGTCGATGGCTCTCGATACCAAATTGCTGCGCGAGAAATACCCACACATTGTCGATGAATTTACCCTGCCAGTGCAAGGCGCGCGGCGGTTTCTACTCAAATAAAATTCAGCCGCAATGACCAAGAAAACAGCAATACAAGCGGCACAAACAAACATTGGCTCTATGCACGGCTGCGCCAATCGAAAGGCGGCGCGACGCAAATGCTGTAGCGAGGTCTTAGCCTAACCATAGAGCCATTTTTCAAAAAAAAGACAACAATGGCAGCAAGTAGTTTCACTTTTTTCGCCTCGTACTACGAAGCGTTGCGCTACCTCCCCGACGATGGGTGTGGCAAGATGCTCAAGGCGATGTGCGAGTACGCATTTTCGGACACCGAGCCGCAATTTTCCGACCCAACCCAACAGGGTTATTGGACGCTCATCAAACCAATCTTAAATCGCTCCATAGAACGCTCGAAAGCAGGGCGGCAAGGCGGCAATAACGGTCTTGGTGTTAGCCGTAATATCGGCAATAACAACGCAAGCAAATCAATAGCAACCCCCGAACAAATCAAAAGCAAAACAAAACAGGAAAGGAATGGAATAGGAGTGGAAAAGGAAAAGGAAAGGAGCGGAGATGGAGTTTTGTGCGCACAACGCGCCTCTACCGCTCGCTTTATTCCTCCAACCGTCGAAGATGTAGCGGCATATTGCAAGGAACGCGACAATGGTATAGATGCGCAACACTTTGTCGATTTTTATGCTGCGCGCGGCTGGCACTACGGTAACACAGCCATCAAAGATTGGCGGGCGTGTGTGCGCACTTGGGAACAGCGCAACAGCGGCTCGAAAACAAAAGCAAACAACGGAGCAAATCTTGGTGTGGGCGAATATATCGACAACGACGGCAAGCGTCGCTACGGCACTGGCAACCTACCGCCAGTGCCAATGTCGGCACCACCGCGCCCAAGCAACGACACCGTGTTTTCTCGTGAATCGAACTCTTGGATACCAGCAGGACTATGAAAAATATCGATTGGAGAAAATATGGCATTGAAGTGCCACACAACCGCACGGCGGGCAACATCAAAGTATTTTGCCCACAATGCCACCAAACACGACACGACAAGAGCGACAAGAGCCTATCGTGCAATCTTGCTACAGGCGAATTTTTGTGCCATTATTGCGGTTTCAGCGGCTCTGCTGTGGAGTATTCCGACGATGAGCGCAAACGGTGGGCGCAACAGCAGCCGTGGTACACCGAACGCCCTATCAAGCGCGAGCCAAAAGTGTATGCCAAACCAAAGCCGCACCACAACGCCACAATATCAGAAAAGGCACTTGCGTGGTTTGCAAGTCGTGGAATAAGCCGCACAACGGTCGAGGCGATGCACATCACAGAGGGCGAGGAGTATATGCCACAAAAAGAGAAAGCGTGGAACACCGTTCAGTTCAACTATTTCAAGGACGGCGAACTCGTCAATACCAAGTTCCGCACAGGCGACAAGTGTTTCAAATTGGTTTCTGGCGCGGAGTTGCTTCCGTATAATATCGACAGTATCAAGGACACACCCGAAAGCATCATCACGGAGGGCGAAATGGACGCGCTATCGTTTTACGAGTGCGGACGGCACGATGTTGTCAGCGTTCCAAACGGCGCGAATGCCAATCTAAACTATCTTGACGACTACATCGATGACTATTTCGACAACAAGCAGACCATCTACATTGCTTCCGACACCGACGCCAAAGGCACTATTTTGCGCGACGAATTGGTGCGGAGGTTTGGCGCAGAACGCTGTAAAATTGTCGAATATGGCGACGGCTGCAAAGATGCCAACGAACACCTGCAAAAGTATGGAAAGGCGAGCCTACTGCAATGTCTTGATAATGCGCAAGACATCAAGATCGACGGCGTGTTTTCGGTGTCGGATTTCGAACAAAGCCTCGATGCACTGTTTGAGAGCGGTTGGCAGAAAGGCGTTACTATTGGGCATCCGAACTTTGATGACCTGCTATCGTTCGAGACCAAGCGGCTGTGTGTCGTAACTGGCATTCCTGGCAGCGGCAAAAGCGAGTTTATCGACGAAATTGCCGAACGGCTGAATATGCGTTACGGATGGCGTTTTGCCTACTTTTCGCCAGAAAACTCACCACTTGCCTATCACGCATCGAAATTGATTGAGAAATTTACAGGGCGTAAATTTGGCAGACAGACGCTCCCCTACAACGAATATCGCCAAGTGAAGATGCACCTCGAAAGCGACTTTTTCTTTATCTGCCCCAAGAGCGATTTCCGTCTCGATAGCATTCTTGAACGCGCCAAATATCTTGTGCGCAAACGCGGCATCAAAGCGTTGGTTATTGACCCATACAACCGTCTCGACAACGAACAAGGCACACGCAGCGAAACACAATATATCAGCGGCGTTCTCGACCGTTTGACAAACTTTGCGCAGCAAAACGATGTACTGGTAATTTTGATGGCACACCCCACCAAACAGCCCAAAGGCAAGGACGGCACAATAGAAGTGCCAACACTCTACGATATCAGCGGTTCGGCACATTTTTACAACAAATGCGACTTTGGCATCATCGTTCATCGCGACCGCGTACAAGAACGGGTAGAAGTGCGCGTGTCGAAGGTCAAATTTCGACACCTTGGAAGAGTTGGTACAACCTATTTCAAATACAACCTGAACAACGGACGCTACACCCCCTACACAGACGGACAAGAGCCGCATTGGGACAACTCCAACCACCTTATCGACAAACAAGAACAGAAGCAAATGGCAGCAGAACAAGCCGCCTCGTTCGACTTTGGCGCGGACGATGACGAGGATTGCCCCTTTTGACTTCTGAAAATTATTTACAACTATGACAAACGAACAAAAGCAAAAACGAAAAGACGAACGCTTGATGAAGCGAGCCGCAGAATGTATCTGCACGGCGTTCGAGATTGACCACAAGCAACTGGTGGCACGCGACCGCCACCGCAATGTAGCAGACGCACGCATGAGCCTTTGCGCTTTGCTGACCGAGAAAGCGTTACGCTCCGACACGATAGCGGCGTTCATCAAACGCAACCGCTCGAATGTGGCACACTCGAACAGAACTATTTCCGCATTGGAGAAACGCGACAAGGCACTGACTGCCAAACTCGAACGCGCACGCCGCTTGCTGAACGCAGAGGACTACACCGACCGCATTGCCAACCGCATAGACAAAGAGTTCGACGGTCGAGAGGGACAGCAGAGCGTGTGTATCGAGTACGAGTACGAGAAAGACGGCGTGGTGAATTGCGTGTGGGGCGATGTTACGGTGTATATCGACGAATACCCCGACGAATGGGGAAGCCACAAGACTTTGAGCATCGACGCTTTCGACCTTACCGCTCACTTGGTGGGCGACGAGAATGCGGAGTGCGACCCGAACATTGCGGTCGATGTCGATTGGCTCGAAGATTTGATTTATCGTGAAATTTAATTAACCTAAAACACTACAACTATCTGCGACTAAAAGCACGATTTGTGGCTCATTTATTGTCAATTTTGTGCAGAAATAGTTACAAAAACGCACAAAATGCGCGAAATAATTGCATATAAGGAAACTTTTGCGTATCTTTGCACAATACTTTCACAAAAATAGCAGTTATGATACACTTCTCCGAATATGTGTCGCTCGGACACCCCGATAAAATTGCAGACTATATCAGTCAGTATCTGCTCGACCGATATATCGAGCAAGACCCAGCCACGCGCTACGCAGTGGAAGTACAAATAAAGGACTACAAAGTTACGCTTGCTGGCGAAGTATCGAGCAAAGTATCGTTTTTGAAACACGAAATTGCTTCGTATGTACGACAGGCAGTGAACGAGATAGGCTACACCAAAGCCTACGCAGACTGTTGGGGACACGGCAACTGTATCTATGGCGACGCGCTCGAAGTAACCTCGTACATCGGTCAACAATCTGCACAAATTGCACAAGGGTTAAATGGCTGGGGAGACCAAGGTATATTTTTCGGACATTGTGCTTACATCAAAGAAACCGCAGGGATGCCGCTCGACCATACTATAGCCAAACGGCTCTGCAAAATGCTTTTCGACAGCGGCATTGGAGGTCTTGACATCAAGACACAGGTAGTGATGGACGACCGCGCGGTCAAGAAAGTGATAGTTGCTATTCCGCTGCTTCCCGAAACATCGATTAAGACCGTCAAACACTTCGTGCGCTCGCGCATACGAGGCAAATACGAACTCATCGTGAACGGCACAGGTAGTTATGTGGCGCACTCGTCGATAGCAGATTGTGGCACAACAGGGCGCAAACTCGCAGTCGATTTTTACGGCGGCAACTGTAAAATAGGCGGCGGCTCACCGTGGACAAAAGACGCTTCGAAAGCCGACCTGACACTCAATCTTGCCGCCCGCAAACTTGCCAAAAACTACGCACTACAAAACCAATGCGACACCTATGTTTCGCTCGCGTGCTGCATAGGCAAGCAGGAGGTCGATGCGCGCATCACTGATAGCGCAGACAACATTATCGAAGAGGGAACTTGGCGCATAAATCCTGCTGAACTACGCCAAGCATACCGCCTCGATACGCCAATATACGCTTCGATGTGCCGCTGGGGACTGTTTGGCGAATATCAGCAAGACAAAGCGTGGGAGTAATCAACAAACTATAAATCAGCAAATTAGTATGAAAACTGAAAAATTGAAACTTTCGCAGGTGAAAGTAAATGTAGCCAATCCGCGCACAATCAAAGAGGCAAAATTAAACCTGTTATGTGAGCGGTTGCTCGTGTTTCCGAAAATGATTGCAATTCGTCCTGTGGTTATCGACGACAAGATGGTGGTGTTGGGCGGAAATATGCGTGTGAACGCACTCAACCGCATTGCTAAAATGTCGTTTGAACAAATCGCTGACATTATTGGCAAGACAAAAAACTACCAGCGACTAACCAACGGCGAAAAAGAGCAGTTGCTCGCCTCGTGGCAGCAGTGGCTCGAACACCCAACGGTCGATATTGTGCGTGCTTCGGAGTTGTCGGAAGCAGAAAAAAAAGAGTTTGTCATTGCCGACAACGCTTCGTTTGGCGAGTGGGACTTCGACAAACTTGCCAACGAGTGGGAAGCTACCGACCTTACATCGTGGGGCGTAGATGTGTGGTTGCCAGAACAAACAACAATGGGCGGCAACTACACCCACACGCCAAACAACGCTGGCGACGAACAGCCGTTCGACGGCTCGAACCTGCCGCCCGAATTACAAGGACAAGACCTCGACCCGAACAACCTGCCGAAGATTGAGGGCGACAACGAGGTGGCGATGGAGCGTATCATCATCGTGTACCCAAAAGAGCGTGCGAGCGAGGTTGCACAACTCGTTGGGCTGCCACAAATCGACAAGATTGTGTACAACATCAACGAACTCATTCCATCGGCAGAATGACTTACCAAGACTATATAGTGTACCACAAACAGGGCGATGCGGGCGTGGAGGAGCGAATGATTGCTTCTCTATGCTCGTATTACCATCTCTCGGAGTGGGACGCTTTCAGACTCATCTATTTCTACACGATGACCTACCACATACCCAGCGCACTCGCTATGCTCTTGCAGGGGGAGCGTGATATGAAGAAACTGCAATTCCGAACCGACCGCAGGTATGTACGCTGCAATGGTGCTTACGACCGCTTGCTTACAGAACTAACCTCTGATAAGTTCTACCGCTTGCAGAAAGCACGAACCACATCGGAGGCGTACAAGGAGGTACGCTCGTGGTTCTTCTTTGGCAGGTATGCAGCCTATCTGTTCCTCGAAGTGTTTATGAATGTGTTTGCGTTTGCCAAGCAGTGGACGGACGACCTCTTCCCCGATTGGGAAGCAGACGAGAACTACACGAAAGGAGCTATCTCGATTGTTCAGAGCAACGAAAAGGCGGCTCTTGATAAATTCCTTGTCCGTGCAAAGAAAGACACCGAAGACAATGTTTTTGCGCTCGAAACAAGCCTATGCGCCGTGGAGAAATTTAACAAAGGCACTCGGTGGAACGGTTACTACACGGAACGAATGCTGAAAGAAGCCAAAGGAACAAAATACGAAGCAATCATTTACAGACTTGCACGATGAAAACTTGCGTGTTCATAACTGGAACGAACGCAGTAGGAAAATCTGCCCTTGCTTGGGAATTTATTACACGCTACGGCGGTGTTGATAGAATTACCAACGATGTTACCTATTGCGTGGAAGGGAATATATGCTTTGCGGGCAGATACAGAAAAACACGCTACGGAGGTGTTGATAGAATTACCAACGACAAGGGCAGTTCTTGTACCAGCAGGCTTGCCGATGTGGTAGCAGAGGGGCTGCGCCACGCTGACACTATATTCTGCGAGGGGTCATTTATGAACACCTTTGGGCTGAACCTGTCAAACGCCCTATTCAAAGCCGAAAGACAACTGGTGGTGAACCTGTATGCCGACCCGCAAACGATATGGAACAGGCTCACGGCTCGCTCTAAAGGCAAGAATGGAAAAAGAAATTTTGACTTGATTGTCAAAAAACAAAAGTGTTCGATGATAGCAGCGCAAAAGTGGCAGTCGATAGGTGTTAAGGTCTTGCAATTTAACACGGCTGAGACCACTATCGAGGAGGAGGTAGCCGCCATACTGCAAGCTATCGGAAAGGAGGACTACGGCTGTGATGACAAGTGATTACAACGACACTGCCGTGAGGGACATCTGCTACAACTGCGGCTCGCCCGTGGCGAAGCAGTCGTACAATTACTTCCGTCGGCTGGACTACGTTACTGGAGGCAAGGTGTGGAGCAAGGGTGATACGCCTGTCGCATTCTACTACGCCAACCGCTGCCGAAACCACGTCCGTCTCATTGAGATAGCCGTCCGCAAGGAGTGGCAGGGCAAAGGGATTGGCAAATTAGTGCTTTTTAGCCTCCTCTCGCGTATGAAAGCGAACGGCTTGTATAAACTTACCTTTCGCACCCCAATCGCTGAAGACGCGCAAAATTTTTGGCTTCATATAGGAGCAAAGATTGTCGATGTCAAGGGCAATGACTACGAAATGGAATTAACAATACGATAACAAAACAAAAGCAAATCAATAGCAACATTATGGCTTACTATCAATCACCTCGTTGGTCGGCGGAAATAGCAGACTGCTCTATGCCGATGACCTTTGACACTTACAGCAACTGTTCATTTGGCTGTATGTACTGTTTCAGTCAGTATCAGCGTGCTATCGGTGGTGCAAAAGAGGCATACCTGCACAAGGAAGTGCACCCTGTGAATGTGGAGAAAATCAAGAAGATGTTCACAGACCCCGACCAATATGCAGGGCAGTTCGCGACCTACATCAAGCAGCGTCGTGTAATGCAATGGGGTGGTCTTTCCGACCAGTTCGACGGCTTCGAGCGAAAGTTCGGCAAGACCCTCGAACTGCTGCGCTTTTTCAAGGAGATAGACTACCCTCTGTGTTTCTCGACCAAAGCCACTTGGTGGACGGAAGACGAACGCTATATGGAGTTGTTCCGTGGGCAGAAGAATTGGAATGTCAAGTTCTCTATCATCACGCTTGATGAAGCAAAGGCGCGTGTCATTGAGCGTGGAGTGCCTACACCGCTGCAACGCATGGACGCTATTGAGCGAATAGCCAAAGCAGATGCTGGTGGTGCTACATTGCGCTTGCGACCGTTCATCATCGGAGTATCGACACCGACTTACCTCGACTTGATACGCGAAGCAGGCAGGCGTGGCGCAACGGCTCTATCAACGGAGTTCTTCTGTGTAGAGCAACGCTCGCAGACGCTCAAAGAGTATATGCCCAAACTCTCGGAGTTGTGCGGGTTTGACTTAATGGCTCTGTACCGCAAGTACTCTGTGGCACAAGGTTATTTGCGACTGAACCGCAAAATCAAAGCACCGTTCATCAAGAAGATGAAAAACCTGTGCGACGAGATTGGTATGCGTTTCTATGTCAGCGATGCTCACTTCAAGGAGATGTGCTGTAACGGCTCTTGCTGTGGGCTTCCTGCTGATTGGAACTACTCTCATGGGCAATTCTGTGAAGCATTGCAGATATGCAAGCAGAAAGGTGTCTGCCACTTCTCGGACATCAGCAAGGACATCTACCAACTACACCAATACGATTGGGGCAAGGCAAGTGGCTTCAACGCCAACTCCTCGGAAAAGCGTGCGCAATTCTGGGGCATGAGTATGGCAGAGTATATGCGCTGGCTATGGAACAACCCGCAAGCAGGGCAATCGCCTTACAAGATGTTCGAGGGCGTTATGCAACCTATGGACGACGGCAACGGCAATTTTGTCAAGGACGCAGACGGCAATCTCATTTATATTTATCACAAAGAAAGAACACTATGAGCAACACATCGAAACGAAATCACATAAAACAGGGGCGAATGCTTATCGTAGCCGACCTGTACAAGCGTGGTTGGAGCATTGCTCGCATTACGCAAGAGGTGCGCACACGAATGAACACCACTTGCAGCACGCGCACCGTTTGGAACGACATTCAAGACCTGCTCAAAGAGTGGCGCGCCACGCGCATACAAGACACCGATGCACGCCTACAACTCGAACTCGAACGCATCGACGACTGTGTAGCAGAGTTGTGGGAACAGTGGGACAAGAGCAAAGAAGATTGGCAGCGCGAACACAACAAGCGCATTGGCGTACCAACCGACGATGGCGGCGGAGGTGAACCAAACACCATTCAGACCGTCCGACGCGAAAACTCAACGGAGAATGTCGTAGGGCTTGGAAATCCTGCATATATGGCAGAGATACGCCAACAGTTGGCTGAACGGCGCAAACTGCTCGGCTTGTATGCCGCTGCCAAGACAGAGATAACAGGCAAAGACGGCTCACCGCTCGTATCGGTACAACAGATGACTGAAGAGCAGGTGCAACAAGAAATAGAGCGCATCAGACGAAGCAGAAGTATGTAACCACTATGGAATACAGCGAAAGTATGAGGCTATTGGAGTTAGAGCGTGAATTACATCGCAGGGAGGCGCAACGGCGTTTTTCTGTATTTCTCGACTACACCCAAACCACATACTCGCGCCAGTGGTTTCACACGCTCATCGCCGACCACTGCCAATCACTGCTCGACGACAAACTGCCCACGCAAAAATTGATGATATTCGTGCCGCCCCAGCACGGCAAAAGCGAAATTGTAAGCCGCAAATTTCCTGCTTGGGCGTTGGGAAAAAATCCGCTGCTGAAAATCGTTGGTACATCGTATTCTGCCGACTTGGCGCAACAGTTCAGCCGTGCTATTCAGCGCACTATCGACAGCCAAGAATACAGCGAGGTGTTCCCAAACACTTTTCTCAACAATCAACGCGTCAAAAGCGACACGCAGCGCAGTTGGCTACGCAATGTCGATATGTTCGAAACAGTCGGCTTCGGCGGCTTCTACAAGGCAGTAGGCGTGGGCGGTTCGCTCACTGGCACACCAGCCGACTTGGGCATCATCGACGACCCTATCAAAGATGCACTCGAAGCAAATTCCGAAACCTACCGCAACCGCGTGTGGGACTGGTACACCGATGTGTTTCTCACGCGACTACACAACAACTCGAAGCAAATTCTCATACAAACTCGCTGGCACACCGACGACCTTGCTGGGCGGCTGCTCGAAACGGAGGGCGACAGTTGGACGGTGGTGAATATACCTGCTATTCGCGAAGATACAACAATGAACGAAGACCCTCGACCGATAGGAGCAGCCTTGTGGGAAGAACGCCACAGCCGCGAGCGTCTGCTCGACATCGAACGCCGCTCACCACGCACATTTGCCGCACTCTACCAACAGCGTCCAACGGTGGCTGGCGGCAACATTGTAAAACGCAGTTGGTTTAAGCACACGCCACAGAGCGAGTTCAACCGCATACATCGAGGCGAGCCAATCGTCTTTTTTATCGATACTGCCTACACCGACAAGGCAAATAACGACCCTACTGGCATCATAGCCACCTGCAAGATAGGCAACGACCTCTACATCACGCACGGCGAGAAAGTGCTAATGCGCTTCCCCGACCTTTTGCGTTTCTTACCGCAATATGTAGAGCAACACGGCTACAGCCACCACTCTACCATTCGTATCGAACCCAAGGCAAACGGCATATCGGTCATCGACCAACTGAAAGAGACAACAGGATTGAATGTAACACAAACGCCAAGCCCACGCGACAGCAAGGAGACGCGACTGAACGCCGCCTCACCGACCATAGAGTGCGGACGCGTGGTGTTGGTCGATGGAGCGTGGAACGAGATGTTCGAGGAGGAGGTCTGCGGGTTTCCAAGTCGCCCGCACGACGAATTTGTCGATGTGCTATGTTACGCTATCGACTACCATATCAGCAACCCATACAAGCCAATAAATCGCACACGGCTGGCGCGACAAGTCTATTAACAATCAAAAAAATATCGACTATGACTATCAACGAAATCATTGCGCAGCAGCGCAACAGCAAATCTATCATTGCCGACTTGAAAGAAAAGTCTGTGATTGTCCCTGCGTGGGGTGGGCGTAACGGTCTGCAACGCGAATACGACCCACGCCGACACCCTGTAATGAGCCACGCACTCTACCCCGATATTGTGCAAGACGACGGCACGCTCGACCGCGTTACACGCATCACCTACGACCTGCAACGGCTCGCCGTCAAGCGTATGTCGGAACTGTGTAACGGCATACCAGTCAAGCGCATATACCGGCCAGAAAACGACCGTCAAAAAGAGGTCGCAACCGCAATGGAGAAAATATATAAATGCAACCGTATCGACAGTCTAAACACCGAACGCTGCACAATGTTATTTGCTGGCTGCGAGGTGATGACGCTTTGGTACGCGACCGAAACCCGAAACACAGTGTATGGCTTCAACTCACCACTGAAACTCCGCTGCCGCAATTTCAGCCCGATGCTTGGCGACGAACTCTATCCACTATTCGACGAATATGGTGATATGATTGCAATGTCGGTGGGTTACACACGCAAAGTGGGCGGCAAGAGCGTCAGTTTCTTCGATACCTACACTACCGATACGCACTACAAATGGAGCAACGAAGAAAATGGCTGGACGCTTGTCGAACAAGAAAATTACACCGTTGGTAAAATACCTGCCATCTATATGTGGCGGCCCACGCCAATATGGGAGGACACCAGCCGCATTGTGTTCGAGATGGAGTGGGCGATGAGCCGCAACGGCAACTACCTACGCAAAAACAGCAAACCGCTTTTTGTAGTGATGGCTGACGAACAAATCGCATACGGCGACGAAGCCAGCGAAAACGCCGAAGCGCGCGCCATAATGCAATACCCCAAAGGCTCGACCGCAAACTATGTTACTTGGACGCAAGCCATCGACAACCTCAAGTTTTATATCACCGAATTGCGTCAATCGTTCTTCACGCAACTGCAACTCCCCGATTGGAGTTACGAGTCGATGAAATCGAACGCAATGTCGGGCGAAAGCCGCAAACAACTCTTTATCGACTGCCAACTGAAAGTAAAAGACGAGGCAGGACGCTTGATGGAGTTCTACGACCGCGAAGTAAATGTTGTCAAGTCGTTTCTCAAACTTGCAATGAGGCAACAATATGCCAACGACATCGATGCGCTGCCTGTCGAAAATGTTATTACGCCATTCACCATCACCGACGAGGGCGACACCATCAACCACCTACTATCGGCGAACGGCAACAAACCTATCATCAGCCAGCGCGAAAGTATCGAGATGTATGGTGCATCGACCAATGTGGACAAGACGCTGCAAGAGATACAGGCTGAAAGTACCAACGACAGTTTTGGTCTGACCCTATGACCGCAAGACGCTACACAACCAAGCCGCACCCAATCGAGCCACAGCAGACCTGCGCCGATTGCGCACATTCGTACGATTGGCACGAACGAGGGTGGAACGGAAAGCCTTTCTTGTGCCGCTGCAAGTTCTACACCGACGGACGGTTTTGCCGCTTCTTGAACGAGCCTCAATGCAAACATTTCAAACCCAAAGACGATGCCGCGCATCAATAATCCATACGAACGCCAACACATCAACAACCTTGCCAAATACGCCAAGTTGATTGACCAAATTTTCAAGGCGGCTGCCCAAGAGGCGGCTGCTATTGGCGTGTCGGCGGCAAAAGGCAAAATAAGCACCTCCTCGCTGTTTTCTTTCGACGACCACCCACTTACCCAAGCACAGATACAATCGTTGCTCTCGCGGCTCGCAAAGCATATAGAAACGGCGATTATAAACGGCATCGATGCAGAATGGACGCTGGCAAACAACAAAAACAACGAACTGGCACGGCGCGTATTTGCCGACAATATCGGGCGGCTCACACAAGCACAATACCGTCAGTATTTCTCCACCAACGACAATGCACGGCAGGCGTTTCTTGAACGAAAGGAGCAAGGGCTGAACCTATCGGAGCGTGTGTGGAGATACGCCAACGAGTTCAAAGACGAGATGGAACTCGGACTTGATGTCGGCATTCGCAACGGCTTGGATGCTGACGCGATGAGCCGTGAATTGCGACAATACCTGCGCCACCCCGACAAGTTGTTTCATCGGGTGCGCGACGAACACGGCAATCTTGTATTGTCGAAGCGCGCCGCCGACTTTCACCCTGGACAGGGCGTGTATCGCTCATCGTACAAAAACGCGCGCCGCCTTGCCGTTACCGAAACGAACATTGCCTACCGCACAGCCGACTACGAGCGCATACAGCAACTCGATTTTGTGGTGGGCATAGAGGTGTGCCTATCGAACAACCACCCCATACACGACATTTGCGACGACCTTTGTGGACGCTACCCAAAAGATTTCAAATTTACTGGCTGGCATCCACACTGCCGCTGCCATACCAAAACCATACTGAAAACAGAAGAGGAACTGATGGAAGAAAACGCCGCCATCTTGCGCGGCGAAGAACCGCCCCCAAACAGCGTGAATAGTGTCAGCGATGTGCCGCAGGGTTTCAAAGAATGGGTAATGGACAATGCGGAAAGAGCCAAACGCAGTTTCTCAATGCCCTATTTCGTTTCTGACAACCCACAGTATCTCTCCAAAGACTTTATCAATGCTTATTCGTCGCGCTTGCCTTATGATACCTATGCAGAATACTTATCAGCAATGCGCTACAATAAAGCACACGCCCATTTCTCAAATGAGATAATAGCCAACAACCGTGAACTATCACAGGAACTGCCTATTGCACAGGGTAAGATAATGAATATCACAGAAGCCGATGAGGGCAAATGCAACCCGATGTATGGTACTGAAAATTACAGAGAACTTGGCTACGGACACAACTGCCAAACCTGTACAATGACCTACGAACTCCGCAGACGAGGTTTTAATGTTGAAGCAGTACCTAATCCAGTAGCCAAAGGGTATAAGAAAAGGCGTGATTTTGACCAATTCTGTACAAGGAAAGGCACAAATTGGTTGCAGCGTTATCTCAATGCAGATGGAACGGTCGCAACCTACACTTGGTCAGGAAGCGGTATTGATACCACGGCATTAGCGAAAGCGACATTTATAGACAGCCAAACACAAACGGCTGGCAGGTATGAGGTGTATTGCGCTTGGAAAGGTGGTTCTGCCCATGTGTTTATCGCAGAAAGGACTACCACAGGCGAATTACTCTTGTACGACCCTCAAACAAGTCAGAAAGGAAGCGTTGTAGATTTTTACGATAGCCATATAAAACAAATGAAGCACAACCAAATAGGCGTACTTCGTGTAGATGATAAACTAATCAACCAAAAATTTGCTCAACGCTTCTTAAAGGCGAGAAAATAATGCCTTACTCTCATCGTCATCTGCAAATCTAACTTGATTATTCTTCAGTAGCAGGAATGTTGGTAGCCCTATCGGCTCATACATTCCTGTTTCTTTGTCAAATATACCAACCGAATATGCCTTTGCACCTTTGTAGTTGCATACATATTGAACGCTGTTGAAGCCCTCATTTTCGGCGGTTTGTCTAACTATTTGCGGTATTGTTTCCATAGAAAGTTATTTTTCTCAATTTTTGCGCGAGAGCAACGATTGTTCGCAAGTTGGTAAATTACTTGGCTGGTAGATTTTCGTCGCTTCTCGACAAACTCTCGTTGGTAATTTAGTTCCTCCGCAAAGTTATGCCTTTTTCTCCATATACGCAAACAAGAATGTAGAAATTTCGCAAAACGCACAGAAACGCCCCAAATTTTGCGTAAAAATTTCGCAATGGCACATTTATCAATTTCGGCACAAAAAGTGCAAGGAGGGGCATTTCTGTGGCTCTACGGAGGTTATTGCTCGCATTTCGATAAGACGGTTTCGCAAAAGCACTCGTAACGAAAAATTGGATAACGGTCGGCGCGCGTTTGCACATAGGCAAATACAAAATTCCGCCGTGGCTTGTCGCTGTCGTCTTGGAGCAACCTGCGGAATGGGTATTGACACTCGTCGCACAATCCGTAGTTCATTCCGTTGATAACTTGCTCCGTAAATTCGAGCGCACTTTGGGCGTCGGTAAACACGCCTGAAACATTACATTTGGTTGTGTGGTTGGGCATTGTTGCCTCCGAAACCAACACATAAACAGTCTGTTCTTTCATTTTGTGGTTATTTTGGCGTAAAACGATAAAAATTCTTGCGATAGGTAATACTGTGCGAAACGGCTCTCACCGTTGCTAATCATCTGCCGCTCGATAGGCAGCCCCTGCCGTTTTAGGTCGGAAATACGCGAGGCAAGTCTGAAGCAGCGGAAGCGGTCTAACGCCTCCAACGATGTAATGCTTCTTCCTGCGAGTAGCCAATTCCGAATTTGGCTGTTTTGACTTTCTGTAGTTTTCATTTTTTCTCGATTTTTATTTTCAGGCGAAATAGATACGGCGCAATTCAAGGCTTTTTTTGGAGTACGATAGTACTCTTTTTTTTTCTCTCCTTTTCCTACTCCTATTCCTATTCCTATTCCTTTCCTGTTTTGATTTGTTACTAATTTGCTATTGATTTGCTTTTGTATCACACCCCAAATCGATACCATACAGACGCTTGACAAGCCTGTTGGCGTAGCCTACTGCATCTTCCGACAGAACGCCGTTTTTGAAATTATGCACGAGCATCTCTTTGGCAACCTCATCGCGATAACGCAGCAAATTTTGGTTTTGCGGTGGTTCGAAGAGTGAGAGTTGGATTGCGGTCTGTGCAGGTTGTTTTTCTTTGACAGGCTTGCAGATGTCGTCGCAGATAGCGACACGCTTTCCCGCACGAACAAGTCGCGACAAGTACGAGTTCAATGCGTGGCGAGGGAAGCCACATAGGAGCGTTCCGTTCTCCTGCTTGGTCAGCGTGATACCGAGTATCTTACTTGCAGTGAGAGCGTCCTCGTGGCGCGCTTCGTAAAACTCGCCCACACGGAACAGCAACAGTGCATCGGGAAATTCTTGCTTGATTTTGTCGTATTGGTCGTTTTTCATACTAAAATGCACTTTGTCCGTGTCGTGCGCAACTTTTTGTTGTTTTATTCCATGTGGAATTTGTAGAGTTTTTTGCCGTCGTAGTAAGCCGTCAAGTTGGCAAACTTTTTGTTCATTTCGTATTGTTTGCCGCACGATTGATATACGGGGAATAGGTGGCATTCCACCATAGTGTAGGCAAGTCCTTTCTCGTCAAACCATACATATCTTGGCGTTGTCGGGTTGCCGTCGTTGATGTAGTGCAGCCCTTTGATCTTTTTCTCCAAATTGTACATCAGAATTTGGTCAACCGTCTGCGTGGCGTATCTGCGCTTGATTGTTTTTGCTACTTCTGTGCCCCAAACATCGATGATGATTTTGATGGCTTCTTCATCGTCGTAGGTGATACAGGTTTCGTGGTTGTTCCACTCGTAGTAATAGACCTCTTGTGGGTCGCATTGCTCTCGAATGAGTTTTTCTTTGTTGTTGTAGAAATCGAAAAAACGATAGATATATTTTCGTATTCCGTACAGCCCTGTTCCGTTGCCCACGCTAACGATTTTTTCATTTTCTCCGAGCAGGTGTTTGATTTGCTCATACCCCTCTTTGAATTGTTCGTCGCTGAAAGCGAAGAAGCAGCCCTCCATTGGTGCGTGAGTTTCGTATTTCAGTTGGCGGTAGGTTTCGAGCGTTTTTGCGCCCTCGATTTTCAGGTTACCCTCTTCTCCAAGAGCGAATGTGCATTTTGTTGTTTCCATAATGATTTTTTGTTTTTAGTTAGTTAAAAATTTGCTTTTAGTTTGAGTTGTTTCAGCACCTCTCGGAGTTCACTGTCGGTGTATCGTTCGGCGACCTCTCTCGGTACTATGTTGTAGTTTGCGGCAATTTCTATTGCCAGTGTCCGAGATACTCTCGGTTGTTTGTGCGTTGTTTTCATAATTATTTAATTTTTAAGTTGGTTAGTATTTATTTGTTGTAGAAAGTTACTTGCAAGCCACGACGGAGGCGGCATACAGTTTTGTCGTTGGCAAGGCGATAGGCACGCTCCAGCAGCCTATTTACGAGTTCCAAGCCAAGTAGCGCAATCAGTCCCGAAACGCCAACCAGCGTGTTGATACGGCAACCGTTGTCGGCAATGCCATAGACCTTGATTCTGAAATCCATATTGATTTCACGCGTGGAGTAGTTGAGTGTCGTTGCAGTTGGTTTCATCGTGTTTGTTTTTTTTATGCAAAAATTTCGTTGATTATTTCGCTGCAAAATTACAGGTTTATTTTTGATTGTGCAAATTTTTCGCAAACTTTTTTCATAAAAATTGCAATAAATTTCGTATTTGGCAAGAAATCAACAGGTTAAAAGCGCAATTTTTTCATAATTTCGAGCGAAAAACTTGCGTATTTATGAAATTTTTCGTACATTTGCAGCGAATTCAAAACAAATTTCTATGAAAAAAGAACTTACAGATGCGCTGAAAGCCAAATTTGTGGGGGTCAGCGAAACAATTCTCGACAGGGTGGCTACTAAATTAGCCAAGACTGTTACTACAGAAGAGGAAGTAACCGCAGCAGTCGACGGCGTTACTTTCCAACAAGTCCTCGAAAGTTACGGCGATAGCCGTGCTACCGAAGCGCAACAGACCGCTGTTCGTAATTACGAACAGAAATACGGACTGAAAGACGGAAAGGCAAAAGATGGGGGCGAGCCTTTGGACAAAAAAGAGCAACCAAAAACAGACAACGAGGAAGCACCAGCATGGGGAAAGGCACTCCTTGAGCAATATAAAACACTTGCCGAACGCCTGAATAACATCGAAACGGAGCACGCCTCGACCAACCGCAGAAAGCAACTTTCGGCTGAAATTGCTGCACTACCTGCTTCGCTACGCAAAGCCTACGAGCGTACCAATATCGACACGCTCACCGACGAGGAATTTTCGACACTGCTCACGGAGGTCAAAACGGAGGTGGAACAGATAGGCAACGACATCAACGCAAAAGGGGCGGTCTTCGGGCAGCCAAACAAGGCGAACAACAAGGCATCGGCGGGCAACTCAAAAGCAGCCAGCGACGCCGAAACGGACGCTGTTGTGGGCAAACTCATCTAATTTTTTTTCATTTCTAAACCAACAACAAAATGGCAACAACAAATCTCAATCGTGATGTTCACGAAATTCAGAGTGGGCTTGATTGTATCGTAGTCATCAAGGCGTTTGCCGACATTCCTGGCGGTCGTTCGCTGAATGTTGAAGATGTCGCAGCCGATGTTACGGTTCTCAAAGCAGGGCACATCATCGTTGCAAAAGACGACGATTACAAACCGATGCCTGTGGCAACTGGCGGTGCGGCTTATGGCACGCTGCCGACTGGTTATTCGTATGTGGGCGTGCTGAAAAATAGCGTTCCTGTAAAAGATGCGCGTGCTGCAATCGTTACCGCAGGGCAAGTGAATGCAGCGGCAAGTCCGTACCCAATCACAAGCGCAATCAAAACCGCGCTGTCGCATATTCAATTTCTGTATGCGTAGTGTTTAACAACAAAAAAAGTAAAAAACAATGGCAAAGCAAGTTTCTTTATTCCCCGAATACATCGACAAGTATTTCGGAAGAGTGATTGGCAAAATCACTGAAAAATACAACGGCGAAAAGGAAAAACAGACGCTGCTCTACAAAACGATGCTGACCGAAGAGTACTCCGCAGACCTTAGTTGGGGTGCTACCGAACTCAACAATGTGATTGTGGCAGCCGATGTAGTGGCGATGGACGCTTCCATTCCGTTGAAAAAACGCGGTTCGCTCGCAAACGCCAGCGGCAAATTGTCGAAAATTGCTATCAAGTTCCGCAAGGGCGAAAAGGACATCTCCGACCTGAATGTGGCTATTGCTCGTGGCACAGACGAGGCAACCATTGCCGCCAAAGTGCTGAACGATGTGCCGCGCGTTATCGACGGCACTGACGCGCGTATCGAGATGATGTTCGAACAAGCACTTTCGTCGGGTACAATGCTCGTCGAAGACAGCGAAAACGATGGTACTGGCGTGCGTGTCGATTTCTACAAAGAGGAGAATCAGTTCCACAACATTGGTGTGAAATGGGACGGCAACGCCACCACTGCTACGCCGCAAGACGATGTGCAGCAACTGTTCGACAAAGCCGCCGAAGATGGCAACAGCATTGCTATCGTAATGATAAGCAAAAAGTATTTCAACCTGTTCCGCAGGTCGAAACAAGGCAAAGAGTTGGCGGCTTCGTATCAGGGGCGTGTGTTCACCGCCTCGACCGTGTTGCCAGTGCCTGGCAGACAGTTGTTCAACGACGCGCTGCAAGACGAATACGGCGCAGAGTTCCGCATTGTTGATAGCACTTTCAAAGTGCAGAAGCACGATGGCACAGAGCAGAGCGTTCGTCCGTGGGTCGATGCCAATGTAGTGGCTATTCCTGCCGAAAATGTGGGTCGCCTTGTGTATGGCACACTTGCCGAAGAGACCAACCCTGTAGAGGGCGTGAATTACGAAAAATCTGGGTCGTTCTTGCTTATCAGCAAGTATTCGAACAACGACCCGCTGGAAGAGTTCACCTCTGGTCAAGCGTTGTGTATTCCTGTTATCGATGGTGCTGACAGTATCTATCTGTTGGATGCCGACTACACCGCACCGACAACGGAAACAGAAGCCGCATCGAGCAAGTCCTAACTGCGCTAATTGCTGAAGCCTTATGACAACGCTCGAAGCACTGAAAAGCGTCAATTCGTACCCTGTACCGCTACGCACCTTGGAAGAGGTTGCGCAGCGGCGCGGCGTTTTGCTCAACGACGAATGCACGGTAACTGTATTGCAAAGCAAAGATTATCGCCTCGCTTGCGCCGACTTGCTGCTGTGGTTGTCTTTTGCGCCGCAAATATCGCAAGGCGGACAATCGTACCAATTCAGCGACGAGCAGCAACTGCAAATGCGCGCCCAAGCCAACGCCATCTACGAAGAGTACGGCGAAACAGAAGCGACGCAAAAGGGACGATTTGGCTACAAAGGTTCAAAATTGTGATTGTACAAAACGGCTACATATTAGCAAAAGAGAAAACCGCTGGCGGTATCGACCCTGCGACTGGCTTCCCTGTGAAGCCAAGCAGCGTTACATACCAGCTCGCCATTCCCTGCCAATATGCGGCAAACTCGTACAACAATCTTGGGCGCACACAGAGCGGCGAGCGTTTCACAGTGGCTACATACACGATACTCATCGAACAACAAAAAAAGCCATTCGTGGCAGAGCAAATACGGCTGTTGGATATGAACGAGAACACTGTGGGAGAATTTTCTGTAATCAGTATCGAAACTATCGACGCCGTCTGCGAGGTAAAAATTTTGGTATAATGCCTATCAAAGCGAATTTTGACCAATCGAAAGTTGCGCGACATCTCGAAGAGATGGTGGCTCGACAAGAGCGCGTGCTGGTCAATACACTTTCGTATGTTGGCGAACGGTGCGTGAACAAGGCGCGAACCAGCGGCAGTTACACCGACCGAACAGGCAATTTGCGTAGCAGCATTGGATATGTTGTTGCCGTAGATGGGCAAATCCGCACGATGTCCGATTTTTCGGGCATAAAGAGCGGCGGCGAGGGGGCGAGTATCGGGCAAAATTATGCACGAGAACTCGTATCAAAATTTCCGCAAGGCATAGTGCTGATAGTAGTAGCAGGAATGCATTATGCCAAGTATGTAGCCGCCAAAGGTTTTGATGTGATAGCGAGTGCAGAACTCGAAGCGAGAAATTTAGTTCCGAAATTGTTGAAGCAACTAACTGTAGAATTTACCAACAATGCTAACAGCCAAACAGGTACAAACTGATGTCTATAACCTGCTCCGTACCAGCACCCTTTCGTCGATGATTTCAGGTGCTGTGTACAGGGCTGGGTTTAGACCGCGCGACAGCCGCCTCGAAGATGCAATCGTTATTTTTACGACGGGCGCACACTCCGATGTCGAAACAGGCGTGGTAACAATCAACATCTATGTACCCGACATTGGCGCATTCGACAACGGCGTGCTGGTCGAAGACGGCGCGCGAACTGCCGAACTGGAACGAGCCGCCGCCGAATGGGTCGAAACGCTTACAGCAGCCAAGAGCAACTACAAGTTCGGGTTGTTCAAAACAATTTACACCGAAACGGATACCGAAATCAATCAGCACTTTGTAGTGATAATACTCGAATACAAGTACATTGCATAGTGCGCAAAACTAAAATTCAAATTGTTGTTACAAAACTAAAAAAAGGAGAGAGAATTATGTCAGTAGTGAACTGGGGGAAGCCCAAACTTGAGATTGCTGCCTATGTAGATGGCGCACTGCCTGCAAACCCGACTTGGACGACACTGCCCGAGCCTGTTACCGACACCACAGAGTTGGCAACGGAAGAGGGCGACAAGGTGGAAGCCATCGAAGAGGGAGGCGGCGTGGTTGATACATACCGCAAAAAGTCGAAATACTCGCTTTCGTTCGAACTGTTCGAGAAGAAAGGCGAAACGAAGCCTATCGAGGACAACGACGGCGTGATTGACACCACTTACGCCATTCGGCTCACGCCCGAAGACACGACCAACAACGGCTATCTGATGAAAAAATGTTCGGTTTCGTGCCTGAACACTTGGAAATCAGCCGACGGCGGTCGCTGGAAATACACTTTCGACGCGTTGGTGCCCGACGATGGCAGCAAGATGCTCGAACGCTATGTGGCAAGCACCACAAACAGCACAGCGGACAGCGATGTGTAAAAAAAAGCGTAGGATGACGGCTCGGAAAGACGAGCAAATGACGGTGGGGAAAGACCCACACTGCGGCAGTAGCACAAAGGTAGTGCGTTGGCTCACCAAGCCAAAGATGGGTGTTCGATTCGCCCCTGCCGCTCGTTATGATACAGAAAAAAGATATTCGCAGGACACAACGGCGGTCGGCAGATGCTATTCTTGCCGCACCGCTCAAAGTTCATATTGGCGGCGACACGCTCACGATGGCGCGCCCTACCATTCGCACATTCATTGCTGCGAGCCGTGCCATTGCCGAACTGCCGCTTGCCGATGTGCAGGAGGGCAAAGAGATTTCGTGCATTATCTCGTATGCACGCCACAGCAAGCCGATAGGCAAGATATTCGCCACAATGTTGTTGGGCGCACGCAAGTGGGAAAGTCCGCTTTTTCGCTGGCGCAAACGGCGGTTGGCAGATAAGATACTCGACACCTATTCGCCAGCCGACCTCTCGACGGCGTTGGGCGAGGTGCTGATGGCGTTGGAGGTGCGCGATTTTTTCGTGCTTACCACTTCCCTGAACGAAGTCAATCTGATAAAGACGGAAGTGGTAAAAACGACAGCATCTGGGCGATAGTAGGGCTGTTTGCGCAGAACTACCACATGCCGCCCGAAGCGGTACTCGACATGACGCTGCAAAATGTGGTGATGTACAACGCAGTGTTGCCGAGTTATGTGTCGGACAAAGACAAGAGAATCAGCGGCGACGACCCACGCAACCGTGAGGCAATAGACCGTATTTTGGGACTGTAAAAAAAGGCAAACGCTATGGCAGACAATGGCACACTCGATTTTGAGGTACAACTCAAAATGGACATAGAGGAGATAAAGAGCAACCTCGACAAACTTGTAAAAAGCGCGGAGGAGAAAGGCAAAAAACTCGACAATGCCTTTACGATGAAAAACACGCAGCGCGAGATAAACAGTGTGCGCAACGGTCTTAACTCTATGTTCGACGACGCTACCGCCTCGATGGTGAAACTGGCTGGTGGCGTTGCTTCCTTTGCGGCTATCAAGAAACTGGGACAGCAGGTACTCGATACGCGCGATAACTTTCAGAAACTCGAAATAGCCTTTGGCACAATGCTTGGCAGTGCCGACAAAGCCAACAAGTTGATGACGCAACTGACGGAAACAGCCGCCAAAACACCGTTCGACTTGGACGGCATTGCCACAGGTGCAAAGCAGTTGCTCGCCTACGGCATTGCCGCTGACGACATCAACGACAAGATTGTGCAGATGGGCGATATTGCGGCAGGTTTGAGCATTCCGCTGAACGACTTGGTCTATCTGTATGGCACAACCGTAACGCAGGGGCAGATGTTCACGCAGGACTTGCGCCAGTTTCAAGGGCGCGGTATTCCTATTGCCGAAGAGTTGGCAAAGGTGATGGGCGTTACCAAAGATAAAGTGAGCCAACTGGTAACAGAGGGCAAAATTACAAGCGATGTGTTCGTCAAGGCGTTCGACAATATGACCGCCGAGGGGAGCAAATTTGGCGGCTTGATGGAAGCGCAGTCGAGTACTATTGGTGGTCAGATAGCCAACATTCAGGACGCTATCGACATGATGTTTAACGACATAGGCAAGTCGAGCGAGGGTTTTATCAACACGGCACTATCGGGCGTAAGTTTCTTGGTGGAGAACTACAAGCCACTTGGAGCGGCTATTCTTGCGTTGGCTGGCACATACGGCACATACAAGGCAGCACTTGTGATAGTGTCGGCAGTAGAAAAGGCGCACGCCAAAGTGGTTGCACAGGCAACACTGGCAAAGCAAGCGGCGGCAGCGCAAAATGTAGTACTCGCCAATTCGGACGCAATGGCGGCGGCACGCAAAACGCTTTTCACAAGCGCGCTAAAAGTCAATACAAAGGCTGTTTGGGCTAACACCAAGGCGTGGATGGCCAACCCAGCGATACTCATTACAGGAGCGTTGGTCGCTCTTTGCGCGGCTATCTATGCTGTGAGCAAAGCCCTCAACACACAGGCACGCGCCCAAGAAGCGGTGAACAAGAAGCAGCAAGAGCAGCAGGAGATGCGCGACAAAGAGAAGAGCGAAGCTGAAGCGGCAATACAGGCTATTCAGTCGGAAACGACAAGCATATACGACAAGGCAGCCGCATACGAGCGGCTGAAAAAGTTGATGCCCGAACTCACCAGTCAGTACGACCAAGCGGCAATAGCAGCAATGGACTTTTCCAAAGCGCAGAGTGCAATCAACAATGTTTCGAGCGACAAAGAGTATTCGCAAGCCAAGCAGAATGTAGCCGACGCACAAGCACGCGTTGATAAGCACAAGAAAAATTTAGATTCTCTACTCACGAGCGGTGCTGTTGGAGGTGCAGGAGGTGCTGGTGCTGCAATGTACGAGGGAAACCAACTTTCCAAGGCACAACACGAGTTAGAGCAGTATCAGCAGATACTTGCCGATATGGAAGCGTTGCGCAAGAAAGCGGAGTTCGATGCCAAGCCGATAGAGTTCAAGATAGAGTTCTATGCCAACCAAAAAGCCGATGCCGAAAAGGCGTTGAGCGACCTGCTGAAACAACAAGAGGCGGCAGTAGCCAAAGCACGGCAGGAGTGGGAATCGAACCCGATGAACAAGATGTCGATGGATATGGGCATTACCTTCGACCAAGCCGCCGCCCAAAGTCCAGCACTGTTGGGGACAGAATACTACAACTTGGCAAAACAGATAGAGGAGGCGCGCGGCAAGATACAGAGTGCCGACGGTACGCTGCAAGGACTCACTGCCACCGCTGACAAACAGACGCAGACGCTGCCGCAACTCATCGCCGCCATACGCCAAGCGGAACAGGCGGTAGATTCGGCACGCAAAGCCTACGCCAAGAATATGAGCGATGCCAACAAAAAGACGCTCGACGATGCCGAAAACACACTGAAAGGGCTTACCGACAAATACCAAGCGGCAACCAACAAAGCGTGGGTTACGACCAAAGAGATGTACGACGAAATCAAACGCCTGACGGAGCAAGCGAACAAAGAGCAACTCGACCTGCAAAAGAGCCGCACCAAGGACAAGATGAAACTCATCGACTTGGAGTTGCAGCAGACCATTGCCGCCATCAAAAAAGAGCGTGCTGCCTATCAAGAAAAGTACGGAAAGGGGGCGGACACCTCGCAGTTCAGCCGCCGTATCGACATTGCCAAGCAGGGCGCAGCCGACAAACGCAGCGCGGTGAGCCGTGAGCGTGGCAGACAGTACGAAGACTTGGCAGCCGACACCGACAAGTTCCAGCAGAACCAAGAAATAGAGATGCTGAAACAGCAAGCCGATGCCACCACCGACCTCAACGAGAAATTGCTGTTGCAAGCCGAAATCCGTCAGCGGCTGCTCAATATCGAACTCGACCAACTCGACATCGACCGTCAGCGTGCGTTGGAAGACGCTGGCGACGACGAGCAGCAGAAGCAAATTATCAATCAGACCTACGACAACAAGGTAGAGCAAGCCCAATCGTCGAGTGCAATGCAGGGCGCGCAGGACGAACAGGCGGTACTCGAACAGCGTAAGGCGCAATACGAAGCGTTTGCGCAGCGCACGGTGGAGATAGAGCAGCAGCGCATCGAAAATATCAAAAAGATAGACGCGGCACTGGCGGCTGGCGACATATCGGAAGCGACGGCAGCGGAGCAGCGCCAGTTTGTCGAAACGCAAGCGTCGCAGGACACCGAGCAAGCAAGCATCGAAACGCTTGGCACCAATGTCGAGGGGTTGGGCGAGGAGTTGAACGCCATAATGCAGAGCGTACTCGATCAGGGTTTGATGACGGTGCAAGCGCAACTGCCCGCGCTGAAAGCGGAACTCGCCTCGCTGAAAGCCAACAAAAACGCCGACCCGAAACAGTTGGCAGTGGCAATGACCAAAGTGGCAGCCGCCGAAAAGGTGGTGAACGACTATACCGAAGGGCTTGGCACATCGCAAAAAGAGTATGGCAAGAGTGCCAAAGAGAACTGCGGAAAAGCCGCTGACGCATTGAAAGTAGTGGGCGAGGCTGTCGATATGATTGCCGACAATTTCGGCGAGTTTATGGGCGAGGCTGGGCAGGACGCTATGCAGGTTATTCAGACCGTTGTTACCGCTACACAGACGGCACTCACCGCTATCAGCACCACCTCGATAACTGCGGCAGAGGGCGTGAAAACGGCAGAAAAAGCGTCGGTTATCTTGGCTATCATCTCCGCTGCCATACAGGTGGTGATGGCGTTGGTAAATGTGTTTGCCAAATACTTCTCGAAAGCGGCGCAGACACAGGCACTCATCGACAAGAACAACGAGGCAATAGAAACCTCGAAAAACAGGGTGAAAGAGTTGCAAGCCGCGCAGAAATCGCAGACGGGTCGCGACTACTGGAAAACCCAATGGGAGCAGATAGACGAGTACAACAAACAGGCAAAACTCGCCGCCGAAAACGAAAAGTTGGCGAAGCAGAAAAAAGAGGAATCGAACACCTCGAAAAAGAAAGACGATGCCGAGCAGCAGGCGCAGGAGGCGCACCAAGCACAGTTGGACGCCGAAGAAGCCGCGCGCGAAGCAATGGAGGAGTTCTACGAAGAGATGTCGGGAACGAGCCTCAAATCGTTTTCCGAGAATTTGGCAGACAGCATTGTCGAGGGTTTCAAAAGCGGCACGGAGGATATGCGCGACATTTGGGACAGTGCGCTCGACGATATGTTCACCGACATGATAAAGCAGCAGATAAACTTGAGTCTGCAAAAGCGGTTGGCGGGCGTGTTTCAGAAAGTGCAAGACGCTTTTGCTGGTGGCGACACCCACCTCACGCAGACCGAGATGGAGGCGATGAAAGCCGAATTTGAGAACGCCAAAGCGGGCGCAGAGGCAGAGATGGAGCAATGGCGGCAGTTGATGGAAACAATGGGCTTGACCACCGACGACGACATCGACGCTTCGTCGGGCGGCTTCGAGAGTATGAGCCAAGACACCGCCGATGAACTGAATGGGCGTTTTACCGCCTTGCAGATGAGCGGCGCAAGCATCGATGCAAAAATGCAGTTGCAGTTGGACGGCACAAATATGCTCATCACGCAAGCGCAAGGCATAAAAGACACGGTGGCACTAATGGTGGGCATCGCTACCAACCAGTTGGAGGAACTGCGTGATATTAACGCGCACACGGCACTGTTGGAAGAAACGAACAAACGCTTGAAACAGATACAACTAAACACCGACAAACTATGATAGACAAACGATTTCCCGAAGCCAAAGAGGCACTGCTGCAACTGATGCGTGAGCATAACATCTGCGACGACGGTTACAGCCGTGCGGTGGCTGCTACCGACTTGGCAGGGCTGATAGGCGTGATGAACGAGAACCGCCTTTTTGTGGGGCATAGTTATGTACCTGCTACGGAGTGGCTACGCACCTACTATGGCGACGATCTGCCCACGCTCAACAAGCACGGCATCTATCTCGACCAAGAGGTGGAGGTGCGCGACCAGCCTGTGGTGTGGCTCTATGGCAAATGCGTGTGCAACTATTTTTTCACGCTTCCCGAGATAGGCGAACTGGTGGTGTGCGATTTCAGTTGTGCGCTGGTACATGTAACCAAGAGCGTGCTGTTCCGCGTCTATTTGGTCGATAACGGCATTGCCGAAATAGCCGACCACCCCAACAAAGTGCGTATCTACATCAAAGACAGGAGGGCAAAACGATGACAATCACTATCAACGGCACGAACATCGCCACGCAGTTTGGGCTTACACCGATAAAAGGCACGCTCGACAACCTGTGTAAGCCAGCGGAGTTGAAAGCGTTGGTAACAAACGAAAACGCCGCCATCGACGGTGTTGTTCCTGTACTCTACAACCGCAAGACAAAGCACCGCACGGTGTCGTTGCCGTTTATCATGCGGCAGCCAAACCTCGCCACGCTGTTGCAAAAGGTTGATGCGCTCATCGACTTTTTGCAGAACGGTGCAAAGGACAGCACTGGTGCATACACGCACATCAACGAGGTGTTGGTTGCGGAGCAGCAGCGCAAGTACCGCCTCATCTACGAGAGTTTCGACAAATACAGCAATTTCGACGCGAGTGGAAAAGCGACTATCAGCCTGAAATTTACAGAACCAAACCCCACGAATAGAGCCTTATGAACAGTGCCATTACAACTCTGACTATTTACAACCCGATAGGTGGCGAACTCTGTACGCTGCCTGTAACCAATTCGTGCGACCGCTCCTATACGCTGGGCGGCGACAACAAAATTACGCTCAACTGCAAGTTTGCCAAGCGTTACACCATTCCAGCGTTTTCGTATGTGCGCTACGATGGCGAACTGTTTTTCGTCAAAGAGTTGTATGTGCCGCAGCCGATGGGCGGCTACTACCAATACGAGTTGTCGTTTTTTTCGGTGCTGAATATGCTCTACAAGCCGCTGTTCAAGCGTTATGTAACGGTAGAGGGCAGCACTTTCGACGAACCCGAATTTGATGTGAACGCCAATCTTGCCACTATCGGCGAGATGCTGATAACCGCTATCGGCAAGTATGCGGAGCGTGTGCCAAACTATCGTGGGCAGACAACCATTTTTGCACAGTGCCTTGCCGCTGGCAAGTTCCGTTTGTCGGACAATAGTGCCTACAACGACACCACGCTGCAAGCCTTTTCGTTTTCGGGAACGAGCATTCTCGACGCTATCAATATGGTGGCGCAAGCCTACGAAACGGAGTTTTGGTGTGTGCCGTCGTCGGGAGTAGTACCCACCTACACACTGCGGTTCGAGAAGTGCGAGCAGGGCGACATTATCACGCTTTCCGACGAGATGGACAACGCCACACGCAAGAGTGGTGGGCTGGTCAGTGCCGAATACAGCAGCGAGTTTGGCGATGTGCCGCAAGTGTTGCTTCCGATAGGCAGCGACCGCAATATCACACGCAAAGTGGCGCAGCAGACCGTGAACGGCAATCTGATGAATGTGTCGTATGCCAAGCGGCTGAAACTCGACCCCAGCACCACCTATGCGTGGACTGACGATGCTGGCGCAAGCGTGAGCATAACCACCGATGCGGCAGGGGCTATTGCGGTCGATGGCGTTACTACTGGCATCGAAACCACCGAAACATTCGACGATATTTACCCCAAGTGCCGCTACCGTGTTACGGAGGTGGTTACGCGCGGTGCTGCCGACAATCCGTACTACAAAGTGATGTTCGAGGCGATAGGCGGCACAGGGCTGGCTGCGCCCTATTTTCCGTTCACCATTGCCGACGGTGCAACCCTTTCGATTATCTTCGAGAGCGGACTGCTAAACGGTATGGAGTTCGAGGTGCAGCAGGGCGATGGTGGCAACGGCGTGATGGGCCTGACAATCATTCCAAACGGCGACGACGAGAGCGCACAGATACCCTACGGCTCGTTTGTGCCGATGGTGGGCGATGAGTTTGCCGTGTTCAATATCATTATGCCCGAAGCCTATATCGAAGCCGCAAAATTGGAGTTGGCAAAAGCCGCCTACACCAAAGTGTGCGAGTACCGCGACACACGCCCCGACCTTTCGTGCAAGTCCGACCCAAACTATTTCCACGAAAACGGCGTGGAGATTTCGATGGGCTGCCGTGTGGCTGTCGAGAGCGAACTGATTGGCGACCTGCAATATATCTCGCGCGTGTCGGAGTTTTCCTATTCGCTTGCTTCGCCCGACGATGTGTCGTTCAAACTATCGTCGGCAGTACAGGCTGGGTCGTTGGCGGCGTTGAAACTGGCTGTTGCCGACGCTACCAACAGTGTGAACGGCTTGGAGCAGCGCAGCATTGTGTTGAGCCGTCGTGGTTGGCGCGACCAAAAGGAACTATCGGAGATGATTTCGAGCCTCGCCAGCGAGATGATGCTCATTGGCAACGAAAAGTACCAGTTTGGGCTTACCAGCACCATCAGCATACTGAACACCGCCGACGGAGCGTTTAGTGCCGTGAAATTCACCGCAGGGGCGTTGTCGCACACGCAGCCGCCCTACCGCGACAATGGCAACAACGGCTTGTACGAAATGCCAGCCGCAACCTACTACAAGTCGAACATCAGCGGTTACGACGCTTCCACACCCTACTACATCTATGCCGTGTTAGACAGCAGCACCGCCAAAGGTACTTGGCTCATCACGCCCACAGCGCAGGACGGCGAAATGTATATGTTGGTGGGCGTGTTGGCGAGCGAGTTCGAGAACCAGCGCACCTTTTCGCGCACCTACGGCTACACCGCTGTAACAGGCGGAAAAATCACCACCGAGATGATTCAGGACGCTGGCAGCAATCTGATTATCGACTTTCAGAGCAGCCCACCGCGCATTGTAGCACGCAACGGCGCAGAAATCATCGGCAATATCAAATTCAAAGCCTCCGACACCAAGACCGCTGCCGAATATATAGCCGAACTCGAGGGCGGTGTATCGACAGCACAAAGCACCGCCGACGCAGCACAAGCCGAAGCAGAGGCAGTACGCGAGGAGTATCAAGAGGCTATTTCTGCCGAAGAACAGGCGCGCAACAGTGCCATAGCGGGCGTGCAGACAAGCATCGGCAGTCTGCAAAGCCAAATTGACGGAGAGGTTACGGCGTGGTTTTTGAACGGTGTGCCGACACTCACCAACGCCCCTGCCAAAGATTGGACTACCAACGACGAAAAGACGCGCCACATAGGCGACACCTACACCAATATGAACGCCTACGAAGACGACCCCGACGCTGGCAAGTCGTGGCGGTTCTGCAAAGGTGCTGATGACGACTTTGAAACGAGCGGAGATAGTATCTACACTGGTGCTAATCCGCGGACAATTACAGCCAATGCAAGCGATAATTACAACCATGCGGCTCTCGCCTCCAATTTGAGCAATTCCTCACAGATACTATTCTCGTGCGATAAGGCGGTTGTCAAGGCAGGGAACGCCACGCAGTTCACTGTTGGACTATACGATTTCAACCAATCAAAGAGCAGTCAGTTCACCGCCCTTACTATCGGCGAGAATAAGGTCGAAAAGATTTTCACTGTTCCCGATACTGGCACTTGGTCTTTGATTATCTATGCTGGCAAGAACGGTAGCACGGCTGGTGTCAGTATGGAGTACACGAACATCAAGATATGGTACGGCAGCGTGAAAAACAGTTGGCATTGGCATCTCATTGCCGATAGCGACGCAGTGAAAGCACTCGTGGAGGCAGGTAAGGCACAATCGACTGCCGACGGCAAGTCTACAACCTTTATCACGCAGCCGAGCAACTACTCGAAAGGCGACCTATGGATATTGCAGACCGACAGCGACCACACCGCAGGCAAGAAAGGCGACATACTCACAGCCAACGCCAACAGCACCACCTATGTAGCGAGCCATTGGAGCAAAAAGGTCAAATACACCGACGACACCGCTGTCGATAACTTGCAGATTGGCGGGAGAAATTTGCAATTAGGTACAAGTGCTGAATACACGGAATATACAGTAGGAACGAGTGCAACTTGGGGTTCGCGTTTATTCACAACGGAAATGGCGTTAGAGCCGAATACTACCTACACATTGCGTATGTATATCAAGAATGACATACCCAATGTGGAGATACGCGCGTATATGCAAATAACAAAAAGTGATTATAGTTCAGCATCCAATACAACCGAGTTCGAACCAAACGCCGCTGCTGCCAAAGCGGAGCGTATTGCGCCAAACGCAGAGGGGTATTCCACACTGACATTTACAACCAATAGCGACACGATATCAGGGCGCATTTTTACGCGCTTTAATGTGGCGGGAAACCACACGGCTGACAAAGTAACGCTATCGCAAGCAGGTACATTTTCTGTCAAAAAAGTCAAACTCGAAAAAGGCAACAAGCCCACCGACTGGACACCCGCGCCCGAAGATGTGGAGGTGGAGATAGCCGCGCTCGAATATCTGAAAGCGGCACTCAACGACGGCTCTACCGAGATAGCGGGCGGTCTGCTGATGACCAATGTGCTGATGCTAAAAAACCTCGCAGGGGCAGTAACGGCAGGAATGAGCGGACTGACCAAGAAAACAGGCACAAGCACCGCCGACAATGTGCTGCTGTGGGGCGGTGGCACATACGAAGAGGCGTTCTATGCCGCCAACAACGCCAACTACTACAAGGCTGCCAGCGGCACAACACCCATCACCACCCTCATCAAAAAGGACGGCACAGGCAAAATTGGCGTGTTCAAAATTTCCAGCACACAAATCACCGTCGATGTACCCAACCAAGGCAAAATCGTTATCGACGGCAGCAGCAGCAACGCGGACATCTACATACAAGATACCAATGGCGAAAATAAAGCAGTTTTTACGCCTCGTTCTATTAAGGGGTCTGATTTCCCGAAAGATGACAACACAGATACAAAAACCTATAGTATCAGCGCAAGCGGCACGCTTGGCGGCGCGTCAGGGTCTTTTACAAGCAACGCATTCACGGTGCGCGGCACAACGAGCAACGACGACCAAACACAGACCGTTACGCGCAGCCTCAAAGGAAAGGCTACATTCTCTATGACTATCGATTGCGCTGGCGGTCTTATTGGGTCAAGTGGCACAACATATCAGGCGGTAATTGCTGTAACATTGAGAAATAGTTTTGCTACAGCCCAAAAAGTCATCAGCACAACAGTCGCCTCTGGTTATACTGGAACGAAATACTTTGCTGGCTCGCTTGATTTTGATTTTTCTCAGAATGCCTTGGCTGGCGACCAAACACTGACCGTAACAGTAAAAACAGCAATCAATGGGACAATAGACTCTAAAACTGGATTTATCATAAGTGGACAAACTACTTTGCCGCTTGCTTCTGGCAGCCGTAGTGTAACATTGTCGGCTACCTACACCGATACCGTTGTAACGAAATACATCTACAAGCCGAAAACCATTGTCGGAAAAGACGGCATTGTGTGCGCATTGAGCAAAGACTGTTACTTTATGACACGACTCGGGGTTAATGCCCAAGAGATTATATTTCGCGGACTTCCGACAACTGCACCCACCACTGCTGGGCAACTCTACAACGATAATGGAACGGTAAAAATAAAGACCTAAAATGCGTATAAACAACGCACTTTTCACGCCCGAAAAGTTATTGTTAGGTGTGTGAAAACGGCACTTTTTGTAGTATATTTGCATAACGCGGAAAAGTGAAAAAATGAAAAGAAAATTGAACAAGGAGGCGGCACTATGCGCCTGATACTGCGGAGGTTAGCCCTGCGCCCCACCTACACCATTGGGCGGTTGTATATCGACGGTGCGTATTTTTGCGACACGCTCGAACCGACGG
>CAVBBP010000014.1:0-46086 GCA_963593685.1 Segatella copri | reverse complement strand
GCTCGCTAAATCGCAAAATTGGTTCGTTTCTTTTGGTCGTCAAAAGAAATGAACAAAAAAAAATCTTTTACTTGCGAAACTACAAGGCAATTTATAGAAATCCCATACAAAGAAATTTATAGAAATTCCCTAAAAAAATGAAAAAAATAGCGAACTTTTTTGCTGCTTTGTGGCGCAAGCCGCTCACGGTGGCTGTGTGCAATTTGGCATTGATGATGCTGCTCTTTTCGTTGTGTAGAATCTTCTTTTTCTTGATCTATCGCGACACCTTTGCCGACATGACTTTGGCGCACTTTGTCGAGGTGTGCGGTGGCGGTTTGCGGTTCGACCTGTCGGCACTGCTGCTGTTCAATTCGCTCTACATTTTTTGCGCCCTTTTGCCGCTGCATTTCCGCGCCGACGCACGCTATCAAAAGGCGGTGAAGTGGATTTTTCTGACGATAAACATTCTGCTGCTGGTGGTAAATTGTGCCGATATGGCCTATTTCCCATTCACCCACCGACGCACAACGATAACATTTTTTAGCGAGTTTCAGAACGATGGTAACCTACTGAAAATCATCGCTATAGGACTGATTGATTATTGGTACATCACGCTTTTTTGCGCCGCTGCGATCGGCGTTTTGGTGCTTGGTTACAGGCGTTATCGTCCCGAAAAAGTGGGCGTGCCGCGCGTGATTTACTATCCGTTGCACACGGCGATTTTGCTCACTTGCGCCTATTTCACGGTCATCGGCATACGCGGCGGTTTTGGTGCCTACACGCGTCCGATAAACATCAGCAATGCGGCGCAATACATCAATCACCCCATAGAAAACGCGCTGGTGCTGAACACGCCTTTCAGCCTGTTTACCACGGTCGAGCGCAAGTCGTACGAGAGTCCGCACTATTTCACTGCCGACGAACTGCCAACGATTTTCACGCCTGTGCATACACCCACGCCCGATGGCGATTTTCGGCCGCTGAATGTGGTGATTATCATCATGGAGAGTTTTGGCAAGGAGTATATCGGCTTTTTCAATCACGATTTGGACAGCGGCACTTATGTGGGCTACACGCCGTTTCTGGATTCGCTGCTGGCCGAGAGTTTCACCTTCAGCAAGAGTTTTTCAAACGGGCGCAAAAGCATCGATGCCATGCCCTCCACGCTGTCGAGCATTCCGATGTTTATCGAGCCGTACATCACCACGCCGTATGCCACAAACGATGTGTCGTCGGTGGCGAAAGTGCTAAAAAATGAGGGCTACTATTCGGCCTTTTTCCACGGTGCGCCCAACGGTTCGATGGGCTTTCAGGCATACGCCAACGCCGCTGGCTACGACGACTATTTTGGCATGACCGAATATGGCAACGATGCCGATTTCGATGGTGTTTGGGCCATTTGGGACGAGGAATTTTTCCAATTTTTTGCCGATAAGATGGGCGAATTTCGCCAGCCGTTCCTCACCACCATTTTCTCGGCTTCGTCGCACCACCCGTTTGCTGTGCCAAAGCGTTACGAGGGTGCTTTCCCCGAAGGACCGCACCCGATACACAAGTGCATTGGCTATTCCGACCATGCGTTGCGCCTGTTTTTCGACAAGATGAGCCGCTATCCGTGGTTCGACAATACGCTGTTTGTCTTCACCGCCGACCACACCAACGCTTCGACGCACGCCGAGTACCAAAACGACCGCGGCGGTTACGAAATCCCGATTTTCTTCTACCAACATGGCAGCGACCTGCGTGGCGTGAGCGATGTGCCGATGGCGCAAACCGATATTATGCCGACTATTCTGCACTACCTGCATTGCGCCAAGCCCTATTTTGCTTTTGGTGCAAACACCATCGATGGCGACCTGCCGCACTATGTGATTAACTACAACAATGGCGTGTACCAACTTTTTGGCGACAGCCTGCTGGTGCAGTTCGACGGCGTGCGCACGGTGGCGGTTTACAACTATCGCGACGACCGTTTTCTCGAACACAATCTGCGCGATTCGGTCGATGTTGCGCCCGAAGAACGCTACCTGAAAGCCGCCATTCAGCAGTATATCGAGCGTATGATTAACGATGATTTGACCGTAAAGGGGACTTCTAAATGAGCAGTTAGAAGTTAGGAATTAGGAATTAGGAGTGAGGAATTTTTTAGTGAGAAGTTAGCAGTTAGAAGTGAGTAGTGAATTTAATTGGTCAATTACCTAATTTTCAATTACTTAATAAAAAAATGGCGGCTTTGTTGATACCGAACACGGCATTGGGCGGCGAGTGTCAAAATTTCAAATTTCAAATTTCAAATTTCAAATTTCAAATTAAATGGATTGACCAAATAACTAGAAACTAGAAACCAGAAATTAGAAATCCAAAGACCATCACCAATGCGTTAAACTAATCAACCAATCAACTGATCAACTGATCAACCTAATTTGAAATTATTTTTCCCGCACAACGAGAAATTTTACTTGCAAAACGACAAGGCAATTTATAGAAAACCCTTAAAAAATGAAGAATAACTCCGTTATCAGATGGCTTTTGTGGGCTGTAGCGTTGGGCATTGTGGCGGCTTCGCTGGTTTTTACAAACCGCTTGGTGGCGCGCTTGGAGGCCGACCAAAGGCAAAAAATGGAAATTTGGGCAGAGGCCATGCGCCAGTTTGTACAGGCCGACATGGACGCGCCGAACATCGATTTCATCTGGAAGATAATAGAGGAAAACAACAACATTCCTGTGCTGATTGTCGATGCTGATGGGCGGTTTGTTACGGCGCGCAATTTCGACGAACCCGCCACCAAAGTCGATGAGTTTTACGCCGCTGCCTATGCGCAACTGAAAGAGAAACAGCAGCCGATAGAGATTGTGATAACCGATGCCGAACCGCAGTACATCTACTACGACGACTCCATCACGCTGAAGCAGTTGCAACTTTTCCCCTATGTGCAGTTGGGCATTATCGCTGTGTTTGTGGCGTTGGTGGTGGCGGCGTTGGCAGTGGCCAAACGGTCGGAGCAGAACCGCGTGTGGGTCGGGCTGTCGAAGGAGACGGCGCACCAACTTGGCACACCCATTTCGTCGCTGGTGGCGTGGAACGAAGTGCTGAAAAGCAACTATCCCAACGAAACGATGCTCGACGAGATGGGCAACGACATCGACCGCCTGAAAACTATTGCCGAGCGATTCTCGAAAATCGGCTCAAAACCAGTGCTTACGCCGTGTAGCGTGAACGAAGTGGTGCAGCGGTCGGTCGATTATATGCGCCGCCGCGCTTCGCAGATGGTGCAGTTCGAGGTGGAGAACAAGGCCGCGTGCGAAAATGCGCTCTGCGTGCCGCTCTTCGAGTGGGTGGTCGAAAATCTCTGCAAAAATGCGCTCGACGCTATGGACGGCAAAGGCAAAATCACGGTCGTTGTTGGCAAAACCGACAAAAATCGCACTTTTATCGACATTTCCGACACGGGCAAAGGCATCGACAAACGCCGTTTCAAAACTGTGTTTCGGCCAGGCTACACCACCAAACAGCGCGGCTGGGGACTTGGCTTGCCGCTCGCCAAACGCATTGTCGAAACATACCACGGCGGCAAAATTTTTGTCAAACAGTCCGAACTCGCCAAAGGGACAACTTTTCGGATTCTACTGAAATAGTGAGAAGTTAGAAGTGAGCAGTGAGAAGTGATGCGGCAAAGCCGCAATTTCAGATTTCAGATGCAACCATTAAAAAACATAGAAACAGTGAGTAGCGATGACCAACTGCAGAAAGTTGTGGCGTGCGAAACTTTATGAACTTTATAACTTTATAAACTTGATGAACTTCTTATCAACTTATCAACCAATCAACTCATCAACTTAATCTGAAATGTTCCTTTCCGAGCAGAAAAAACAGTTGCGTAGCGAAGTGCGTTTGCGAAAGTCGCAGTTTTCGGCAGAAATGCTGGCCGAAAAGTCGCGCTGCGTGATTGCGCAGTTGGAGGCGGACGCACTTTTTCAGGCGGCGCGCACCGTGATGCTCTACTGGTCGCTGCCCGACGAGGTCTGTACGCACGCGCTCATTGCACGCACGCTGGGCAAAAAGCGCATCATTCTGCCTGTGGTCGCTGGCGACGACATTCGTCCTGTGGAGTTGCACACGCTCGATGACTTGCACGAAGGGGCTTTTCATATTCAAGAGCCGACTTCGGACGCAGTTTTTTCGGACGACATCGACTTGATTGTGCTGCCGGGCATGGCTTTTTCGCCTGTAGGCGACCGTCTTGGGCGTGGGCGCGGCTACTACGACCGCTTTTTGTCCGAACACGCCGCCGTGCCAACCATCGGTTTGGCGTTCGATTTTCAGATTTTTCCGCACATTCCCACCGAACCGCACGACGCAAAAATCGGCAAGGTACTATTCTGATTTTCGCCCCACAAAAGCAACGCCCACCAGTTTTTGGTGAGCGTTGTTTTCGCGTTTATAACTCTGATTGTCAGAGTTTTGCATTGTGCATATCGCCTGTTTCGGCAAACGCTTTGTGCATTTCGAAACAGGTGTAGATATTCATTGGCGTGTGCGCTTTCGGTGCCGATTCGAGATAGCGGCGCAGCATATCGCGGTAGTCGGGGTGTACGCAGTTGTCGATGATGCAGTGTGCGCGTTGTATCGGCGATTTGCCACGCAAGTCGGCCACGCCAAACTCCGTAATCAGCACTTTCACCGAGTGTTCGCTCTGGTCGAGGTGCGACACCATCGGCACAATCGACGAAATTTTGCCCTCTTTGGCAGTCGATGGCGTGGTGAAAATGGAGATGTAGGCGTTGCGCGTGAAGTCGCACGAGCCACCGATGCCGTTCATCATCTTGGTGCCGAGCACATGCGTCGAGTTGATGTTGCCAAAAATGTCGGCTTCGAGTGCCGTATTGATGGTTATCAAGCCCAAGCGGCGCGCCACTTCGGGATTGTTCGAAATCTCCTGCGGACGCAGCACAATGCGCTGTTTGAAAAAGTCGAGATTTTGGTACACCTCCTCCAAAACTGGCTGCGACACAGTGAGCGAGCAGCCGCTGGCAAATTTCACATGACCCTCTTTCATCAGGCCGATAACGGCGTCTTGAATCACTTCGGTGTACATGGTAAACGCTGGAATGTCGGGGTTTTCGCCCAACGAGGCCAGTACTGCGTTGGCAATGTTGCCCACGCCCGACTGAATGGGCAGGAACGACGCAGGAATGCGCCCCGCCTTGATTTCGGCCGCCAAAAAATGCGCCACATTTTCGCCGATTTTCGCCGTTACATCGTCCATCGGTGCAAATTTGCCGCTGCCGTTTGGAATGTTCGATTCTACCACAGCGACAATTTTCTTCGGATCGACTTTCACGCACACATCGCCGCAGCGGTCGCTCACGCTGTAAACAGGAATGGCCTTGCGCATCGGCGGATCGAGCGGTTCGTAGATGTCGTGAATGCCGCGCAGTTCCTTCGGTGTGGTGGTGTTCAGTTCCACAATGATGTGGTCGGCCAAACGGCAGATAGTGGGCAAAATTCCCACGCCCGATGTTGGCACAATCTCGCCGTCGGCAGTCAGATCGCACGCCTCGACAATGGCAAATTTCGGCTTCGGCAGAAAGCCATAACGCAACTCTTGCGCCTCGTGCGACAGGTGCATGTCGAAATAGTGCGCCTCTTGTGCGTTGATGCGGGCGCGCAGGTCTTTGCTCGATTGGTAGGGCGTGCGGAACAAGATGGCGTTGGCGCGCGCCAATGCGCCATCGAGCATATCGCCCGTCGATGCGCCTGTGTACATACCAATTTTGAATTCGCGGCCTGCGGCGTGTTCGGCTTCGGCACGGCGTGCAATGGCTTCAGGCACCACTTTGGGCGCACCCGCTGGCGTGAAGCCACTAAATCCGACAACATCGCCATTGCTCACCAAAGCAGCGGCCTCGTCGGCAGTCATCATTTTGTAGTTCATTGTTCTTTTTTTATTTCAAATTTCAAATTTCAAATTGCGCTTCGCGCTGTTTCTAATTGTTTCTAAGTTTCTTGCGCTGCGCGCGGTTTCTCATTGTTTTGTGGATTTGGTTATTTGGTTAATTCTTAATTCTTAATTTTTCATTCTTAATTAGAATTTAACCCCCTCCGTCGCTACGCTCCTCGTCCCCCTATCTTTCCGCTACGCTCCAAGCAGAGGGACAGAATTGCGCCCAACAACGCCGCTTAATTCTTCATTCTTAATTCTTAATTCTTAATTAAATTTAAGGTGTCTTGCGCTATCATCAACTCTTCGTCGGTGGGGATTACCACGATGCGCACTTTCGATTGTGGTGTGGAGAGTTCCACCTCTTCGCCGCGCGAGTGGGCGTTTAGTTCGCTGTCGATTTCTACGCCGAGATATTTCAAGCCGTCGGCCACATATTGGCGCGTGCCAGCCTGATTTTCGCCCACGCCGCCCGTGAACACCAGCACATCGAACCCATTGAGAGCAGCGGCATATGCCCCGATGTACTTCAGAATGCGATAGTTAAACATCGCCATCGCCAATTTGGCGCGTTGGTTGCCCTCGCCGATGGCTTTTTCGATGTCGCGCATATCGCTCGAAACGCCCGAAATGCCCATCACGCCCGATTTTTTGTTGATGATGTTCGACAGTTTAGCAGCGTCGAGTCCCTCTTTTTCCATCAGATAGACGATTGCGCCCAAATCGACATCGCCCGAGCGCGTTCCCATCATCAAGCCCTCCACAGGCGTGAGTCCCATCGAAGTATCGACCGAGCGACCGTTGCGAATGGCTGTAACGGAGCCGCCACCGCCAATGTGCGCCGTGATGATTTTTGTTTTCTGATAGTCGAGCCCGAGAAAATCGCAGACGCGGCGCGACACATAACGGTGGCTCGTGCCGTGAAAACCGTAGCGGCGCACGCCATATTTTTCGTAGTATTCGTAGGGCAGTGCGTACATGTAGGCGTAGTCGGGCATGGTTTGGTGGAACGAGGTATCGAACACAGCCACTTGCGGCGCATTGGGCAGAATTTTGCTGATGGCATCGATGCCTTTGATGTTGGCGGGATTGTGCAATGGCGCAAGGTCGGCGCAGATTTTTATCTGCTCGAGCACTTCGGGCGTTATCACCGCCGACTGGCTAAACTGTTCGCCGCCGTGCACCACGCGATGACCTACCGCATCAATCTCGTCGAGCGAGCGTAGGCAGCCATATTTCGCACTAGTCAGTTGCTCGAAAATGAATTCGATGCCCACGGTGTGTTCGGGAATCGCCTTCTCCAAAACAACTTTTTCGCCATTTGGCAAAGTCAGTTTCAGAAATGAGTCGGGCAGTCCGATTTTTTCGATGCCACCTTGCGCCAACACGGCGTTTTCGGCCATGTCGAACAGTTTGTATTTAATCGACGAACTTCCGCAGTTCAGAACAAGAATTTTCATAGTTCAGTTTATAAAGTTAGAAAGTGTGAAAGTGTATAAAGTGTGTAAAGTGTGTAAAGTGAAAAGTGTTGTAAGGTGTTGGTTTAGAGCGTTTTAGCGAGTCCGGAAAGCATTCGTGAAATTTCTTCACACTGCCTGATTAGATTTTTTCCTTGTTCAAAATCTATTTTCCCGAGGTCGATGGCAAGGTGTAGCATTGAACGAGTTTCGCCACAACTGCCTTTTGCTATGAATAAAAAATGTTTGAATTCTTGGTGTGATTTTCGCTCAAAGCCTTCGGCAATGTTGTTCATTATTGAAACAGAGGCACGCTGAATTTGGTCCTTGAAACCCCAATCTTTCGATTCGGCAAATGCGATATAAATTTGCTTGGTCAAATCTTTTGATTTCTGCCATGCTAAAATATCCTCAAACCGATCGATTTTCATGGTGTCCCAACTTTATAGACTTTTCACTTTATAGACTTTTGACTTATTATTTTATCGCCTGATTTGCTGTGATGATAATCATTTTCACGATGTCATCGACTTTGCAACCGCGGCTGAGGTCGTTCACGGGGGCGGCGATGCCTTGCAGAATGGGACCGATGGCTTGTGCGCCCGAAAAACGCTCTACCAGTTTGTAGCCGATGTTGCCTGCTTGCAGGTCGGGGAAAACGAGTACATTGGCTTTGCCAGCCACATGGCTGCCCGGGGCTTTGTGCGCACCCACTTCGGGTACAAGTGCCGCATCGGCTTGCAGTTCGCCGTCGATTTGCAGGTCGGGGGCTTTCTCACGAACGATGCGCAGGGCTTCGGTTACCTTGTCGATGAGTTCGTGTTTGGCACTGCCTTTGGTCGAGAAACTGAGCATCGCCACACGCGGTTCGTAGCCGCCAAGCACGCGTGCCGTTTCGGCGGTCGATAGGGCTATTTGCGCCAGTTCGGGAGCGGTGGGACAAGGATTGACAGCGCAATCGGCAAACACCAGCAGACCGTCTTCGCCGAGTTGTTTGGCGGGAGTCAGCATTAGGAATGCGCCCGACACAACGCTCACGCCCGGTTGTGTTTTGATTATCTGAAAAGCGGGGCGTATGGTGTCGGCTGTGGTGCCGCGCGCGCCTGCCACTTCGCCGTCGGCATCGCCATTTTTTATCATCAAGCAGCCGAGATAGAGCGGGTCTTTGGCTTTCTGCGCGGCCTCTTCGTGGGTCATGCCTTTGTTTTTGCGCAATTCGTAGAGCAGGTTGGCATAAACGGACATTCGCGGGTCGGTTTCGGGGTTGATGATGGTGGCTTCGCCGATATGTTTCAACCCTTTTTCGGCGGCCATAGCGTGGATTTTCTTTTCGTCGCCAATGAGCGTCAGGCGTGCAATTTTTTCGGCCAAAACACGGTCGGCGGCTTCGAGTGTGCGTGGCTCATCGCCTTCGGGCAGTACAATGTGGCGCAGGTTCTGCTGCGCATGTCTGGTCAGTTGTGCTATCAGTTCCATAGTATTTTTTGGTTATGTGGATTTCTATAAATTCCTTTGTAGTTTTGCAAGTAAGTTTTTTCGTCGTGCGAAGAAACAATTTCAAATTTCAAATTGCGGTAGCCGAAACGCCACAATCTTCAAATTTTCAAATCTTCAAATCTTCAAATAATTTGTCTTGGTCTTCGTCTTAGTCTTCGTCAAAGTTTTCACTGCTCACTGCTAACTACTAACTTCTAACTTTCTAGAAGTCTCCTTCTTTGTTTCAACGAAACTGCCCCGCTTGAATTGCGAGGCAGTTGTAGTTTGGCTTTGCTGCCCGTCTACAATTACATTTGCAGTTTGAATACGATTGGCACGGTGAATTTACAGTGTACCGCTTTGCCGCGCTGCATACCCGGTTCCCATGCAGGTACCGATTTGATGAGGCGCACCGCCTCTTTGTCGAGGCTCGGGTCGGCCGATTTCACCACTTTCACATCATCGATAGTGCCATCTTTGCGCACGGTGAACTGCACGATAACACGCCCTTGCACGCCATTTTCTTGCGCAATGACAGGGTAGCGAATGTTCTCGCTCAAGTACTTCATCAGTGCTTGCTGACCGCCAGGGAACGATGGCATCTTTTCGGCCACCACAAACACAATGTTCTCTTCGGGATCCTCTTCGGGCATCTCGATGGGTGCTTGAATCACCTCTTGCGCCTGTGTTTGGTCGTCTTCGGAACTGATGGTGATGTCGGCAGTTTCTACATCATCGTCCACAATCTGTATCTCTTCGATGACATCGGGAGCGGCTGGTGGTGGCGGCGGCGGCGTGTTCTGCTCCTCCTGCACGGTCTGCTCTATCATCTCTTCTTCGAATATAACATCTTGACTGACAGCGACATCGTATTTTTCAACATCTCTGTCGGTCCATTCAAAGGCCACATAGAAAACGGCGAACGAAAGCACCAAACCCATCAGCGTGTAGGTCAGTCGCTTGTTTTCGAGATTGGCTTCGGGTGATTTTTTTATTTGTTGCATGGCTTGTTTATGGTTAAAAACGCTTCTAAAAACGAATTTTTCACACGGCAAATTTACGATATTTTTTTAGAAAAAACAATTTTGTGTAATTTTTTCTTATTTTATTGGCATTGCAACGATAATTCCGCTGAATTTTTTGTTGCTTTCCAAGTAGTCGGCGAGCGTTTTTTTGCTGATACAGACGCATTTTTGACTGCTCGATGCGTGGAGCAAATGCGTTGCGCCGTTGCGTTTCGTGGCAATGCCAATATGAGCACAGTCCAGCCCATCGATGGTGGAAGTGATGGCGATGATGGCGCCTTCGGGAATTTGCGCAGCGATGCTGGCCACGCGATTTTTCGGAATAAAATAGTATGTGCGGCTGTTGATTTGCGCCTCTATTTGGCGAATGGCAGCCAGTTGCGCCGTGTCGCCGAGCGCAGGATAAGCATCGGCGTGGCGGCTCATAAAATCGGTGTTTTTGTGGCGCACGATGCCGCCCAAGCGGCGTGTGATGTCGGTGAGTGTGACTTTTTGTGCGTTGTTGTCGAGCCAATCGGTGGTGTAATGCAGCCGCGAGGCGTAACCATCGATTGCGCCATTGCGGTAGCGAATGTGCTGCAATTCGCGCGCAAATTCGTCGTAATTTTTCGCATTGCTGCGCCAGAGAGCGAGCGCCGTTTCGACGAATGTAACGCAGTCGAACGCATCGAAGCGAATTTTGAGTTGTTCCACGCTGTCGCCGTCGAGTGTGCCAGCCATGTATGGCGTGCCGATGAACTGCTTCGCTACTTGTGCCAAATTGGCGTTGGCGGCGCACTGCACACGACATACCGCAAAAATGGAGTCATTGTTCGTCGCTGCTGCCGCAATCGAGAAAAACAGCAGGCAGATGAGAATTATGAATCGATATTTACTCATGAACGGTCAGCAAATAATTTTCAAATTTTCAAATCTTCAAATGAAAAATGATTAAATCTCTTTGCGTAGTCGTGCCACTTGAATGCCGAGTTGTTCGCGGTATTTTGCTACGGTGCGGCGCGCTATCACATAGCCCGATTGGCGCAGATATTCGGTCAGTTGGTCGTCGTTGACGGGATTTTTCGGGTCTTCGGCAGCCACAAGGTCGGCAATGATTTTTTTGATGGCGCGGTTCGATGTTTCGCCGCCGTCGGTGGTCTGCATGGTCTCTACAAAAAAGTGTTTCAGCGGGAAAATGCCGAAATTGGTCTGCACATATTTGCTGTTGCTCACGCGCGAAACGGTGGAGATGTCGTAGCCCACCTGCTCGGCGATGTCTTTCAGTTTCATGGGGCGCAGTTTGGTTTCGTCGCCATCGAGAAAGTAGTCGCGCTGGTGTTCGACAATGGCGTTCATCGTGTTGAGCAGGGTGATATTGCGCTGCTGCAGTGCGTCGATGAACCAGCGTGCCGCATCGATTTTTTGTTTGGCAAAGGCGATGGCATCGCGCATCTGCTTGGTCTGATTGGCTTTGTTGGCGGTGTAGTCGTTCACCATGTCGGCGTAGTCGCGGCTCACGCGCAGACTTGGCACATTGGCGTTGTTGAGCGACACGGTGAGCCGTCCGTTGTCGTTTTCGACAATGAAATCGGGCGTTATTTGTGATTGCATCAGTTCGGCCGTAGTGGCGTAGGCGTTGCCAGGCTTTGGGTTGAGGCGTTTGATTTCGGCAGTGGCGCGGCGCATATCCTCTTCGCCAATGTTGAGCCGCCGTGCAATGTAGTCGTACTGCCGTTTCGAGAACTGCTCGAACCAGTTTTGCACGATGGCGATGGCATTTTGCGTGTCGGGCGTCTGCTCGCGGTGTTTGAGTTGCAGCACGAGGCACTCTTGCAGGTCGCGTGCGGCGATGCCTGCTGGTTCGAGGCTCTGCACGGCATCGAGTGCTTGCTGCATCTCGTCGTCGCTGGCGGTGATGCCAAACTGAAAGGCGAGGTCGTCTTGCATCGCTTCGAGGCTGCGGCGCAGGTAGCCGTCGTCGTCGATATTGCCGATGATGTAGGTGGCAAGTCCCAAAATTTTGCGCTCCAAGCGCATCAGTTCCAACTGGCTGGTAAGGTGCTCGTGGAACGACTGTTGTTCGGAGAGCGGCATGGTGGCCTCTTTGTCGTCGGACGAGTGGTTGTGTGTTTGCAGTTTGTAGTCGGGAATGTCGTCGTCGCTGGCGTATTCGGTCAGGTCGAAATCGTCGCCATCGCTGTTGGTGTCGCCGTCGTCAGTAGCCTCGTTGTAGTTGTCGGGTTTGCCTTCGTCGAGAGCAGGGTTCGCCTCCATCTCCTCGCGAATGCGCTCTTCCAATTCGACGGTCGGATATTCCAGCATTTTTATCACCTGAATTTGTTGCGGCGACAATTTTTGCTGTAGTTTCAGATTTTGTTGCAGATTTAACACAATGATTGTTTATTTGTTGAATTGTTGAATAGTTTCTAAGTTTCTCGCGCTTCGCGCTGTTTCAAATTTCAGTTTTATCGGCATTTGAAACACCGCAATTATTATTCATTGTTCATTGTTTATTGTTAATTTTTGGCAGTCGCCCCCTTTCCCGTTTCCCCCGATAGGGGGAAAAGCCTTCGTTTAATTTAGAGTTCAGAATTTAGAATTGTTTGACGCCTCCCCAAATTAATTAAATAATTGGGTAATTAAAATCACTTCTCACTACTCACTACTCACTAAAAAATTCCTCACTCCTAATTCCTAATTCCTAATTTTTCTCGCTATTTGCGACTAATTCCGCCTTTTTCATGACACGAAGGAGATTTTCGCCCCAGATTTTGCGGAGGTCGTCGGGGGTGTAGCCGCGGCGCAGCAGTTCTTTGGTGATGTTGATGAGTTCGTTGCTGGCGCGGCAACCTCTGATGCTTCCGCCGCCGTCGAAATCGGAACCGATGCCCACGCAGTCGATGCCCGCTGTTTGCACAATGTGGTCGATGTGGTTGGCGGCGGTCTGCACATTGGCAGTGCCTTCGGCTGTGGTCAAAAATCCGTCGTAAAGGCAGACTTGGCACACGCCATCGGCCGCAGCCAAAGCACGCAGTTGCGCATCGGTAAGGTTGCGCGGGTGGTCGCACAGCGCGCGTGCCGACGAGTGCGAGCAGATAATCGGCGCAGCGGAACAGTCGAGCGCTTGCCAAAAACTCTCTTCGCCAGCGTGCGACAGATCGACCATGATGCCGAGGCGGTTCATTTCGGCTATCACTTTGCGCCCGAAATCGCTCAAACCGCCGTGGGTGTGCTGTGTACGCGAGGCACTGTCGCAAATCAGATTGTCGCCGTTGTGGCAGAGCGTGATGTAGCGCACGCCAAGGTCGTAGAAACGCGCGATATTCTCGATGTCGCTGCCGATGGCGTAGCCGTTTTCGATCACTGGCACCACGGCTTTCAGTCTAGCGCGTTTGGCGGCTTCGATGGCAGCAACCGAAGTGGCAATGCAGGCTTTGTTGGAATTTTTATCTACTTGATTATGAATGAGTTGCAGCGTATCGAATGCCAATTTTGTGGCTTCGGCGGTGGCTGCCTCGTCCAGCCCTTTTTGCGGAATATAGGCCGCCATAAATATGGTGTCGAGGCGACCTTCGTCCATTTTCACAAAATCGACTAACGCGCCGTCGTTGCGCTGCCCAAAGTCCATGCCGTCGGTATAAACCATCGGTGTGTCGCAGTGCGAATCGAGCGTAATTGCCTGACGGTGAACTTGTTGCGCCGCGTAGTGGATTTTGGCTTCGCTTACCAGCCATTCAAACAGCGCGCACTGCTCTTTTTGACCTGCCACCGCCAGATTTTCGGGGTGCCATTGCACGCCGATTATCGGATAGTCGGGCGACTCGATGGCCTCGCACAGTCCGTCGGTGCTGTGTGCCGAAGCGCGCAGCGTAGGCGCAACATCTTTCACCGCTTGGTGGTGGAACGAATTGACTTTCAGTGTGTTAGTCTTTGCAATTTCGACCAGTTTGGTGTCGGCGGCGACTGCCACTTGGTGCGTCGGTTCGGTGCGTGGCGTGCTGCCTTGGTCGTGGCCGAGCAGCGTGGCGGTGTTTTGTGCGTAGATGTCCTGATAGAGCGTGCCGCCCATCTGCACATTCAAAATCTGCATGCCGCGGCAGATGCCCAAAATCGGCGTTTGGTAGCGGCGTGCATAGTTGATAAGGCGCAGGTCGTAGGTGTCGCGCGTAGCGTCGATAGTGCCGCACTCGGGAATTATCTCTTCGCCGAAATAGTGTGGGTCGATGTCGACACCGCCACTCAACACAAGTCCGTCGAGTTGGCGCACGGCGGCGGCCAGCGTCTGTTCGTCGTCGGTTACGGGAACGAGTAGCGGCGTGCCTCCAGCCAGCACCACCGCCTGCACATAGGCATCGGCAATGCGCGATGTGCCATCTTTGTAATTTGCTGATATTCCGATGATTGGGGACATTTTTTTGATTTCAGATTTCAAATTGAGTTGATGAGTTGATAAGTTTAACGCATGACAGGTGGTCTGTGCGGTTTCTTTCTAATTTCTAATTTCTGGTTTCTAGTTTCTAGTTATTGTTGAAGCGTTTAATCGTTGAATTGAATAATTTTGCGAATAGGGTGTGTTGTTGAATCAAGATAATGGTATTCGCAAATTATTTTAGTAGTTTTTTGTTTGTGGTTTCTTCCAAAATTAACATTTGTTGAATGGCAATTCTATTGAGTTCTTTTAGGCGTTCCGATTGCGATAAACCTTTATTGATAAAAACAGCGTTGAGATTTTCTAAATTTGACAAGCAGATGAGTTGATTGATAGAAGCGTAATCGCGGATATTTCCTCTTAAATCGGGATTTGCCTCGCGCCATTGTTTAGCCGTTGTTCCAAACAGCGCAACATTCAAAACATCGGCTTCGCAAGCATAAATTATACTCGTTTGAAGTGGCGAAAGTTCGGCAGGTATAAGATTTTGCTTTATTGCATCGGTATGAATATGATAATTGATTTTCGAGAGTTCGCGCTTGGCCGACCAGCCCAATTGCTTTTGCTCTTCGTTTTTTAGGCGTTGAAATTCCTCTATCAAATAGAGTTTGAAGGAGACACTAATGGCTGAACCAAACTCAAATGCAATATCACGATAGGCGTATGTGCCACCATATTTACCCTTTTTGACGATTATTCCAATGGCATTGGTTCGTTCAATCCACTCCGAAACGCTCATAACGAAATTAGGGAGTCCTGCGTGCGCTCTAAAGTGGTCAAATTCGACCACATTAAAATCGGGGTTGTGTATTATTTCCCAAGTGCCAAGAAACTCGATAGTATAACGATTTCGTATCCAATTTTTTATGATATCCGCTGCACGGCTTGCACTCTCTTTGGCATTGGCCATGTCAGTCAGCGAAATATAGTCTTGTTGTTCGACCGATACTACCGAAATTTCAGCGTTTTGGACTATTATTTTTGCCATATTTCTCACTCTTTGCGTTTGATGTTTGCGCCGATGGCGTTGAGGCGGTTTTCGATGTCCTCGTAGCCGCGGTCTATCTGGTCGATGTGGTCGATGCGGCTCACGCCATCGGCACTCATGGCGGCGATGAGCAGCGCAATGCCAGCGCGTATGTCGGGCGAGGTCATGTTGTTGGGGCGCAGGCGTATTTTGTGGTCGTGCCCAATGACAACGGCGCGGTGCGGGTCGCACAAGATGATCTGCGCACCCATATCTATCAGTTTATCGACGAAAAAGAGGCGGCTCTCGAACATTTTCTGATGAATCAGCACGCTGCCTTTGGCCTGTGTGCCTACCACAAGCAACACGCTCAATAGGTCGGGCGTGAGTCCCGGCCACGGCGCATCGGCCAGCGTGAGTATCGAGCCGTCGATGAACGACTCTATCTCGTACGAATCCTGCGCTGGAATGCAGATGTCGTCGCCATTTTGTTCCAATTTGATGCCCAAACGGCGGAAACTGTCGGGAATGATGCCGAGATTTTTGTACGACACGCCTTTGATGGTGAGCGCGCTGCCCGTCATAGCGGCCATACCGATGAAACTGCCCACTTCGATCATGTCGGGCAGAATGCAGTGCGTAGTGCCGTGCAGTGTTTCTACCCCTTCGATGGTGAGCAGGTTCGAGGCGATGCCCGAAATGTGCGCGCCCATGGCGTTCAACATCTTGCAAAGTTGTTGCAGATAGGGTTCGCAGGCGGCGTTGTAGATGGTGGTTGTGCCTTTGGCGCACACGGCCGCCATCACGATGTTGGCAGTGCCAGTTACCGATGCCTCGTCGAGCAGCATATAAGCCCCCTCGAGGCCTTGTGTTTGCAGTGCGTAGGCCTGTTTTTGCTGGTCGTAGGTCAGCGTTGCCCCCAGTTTTTGTATGCCGACAAAGTGCGTATCGAGCCGCCGCCGCCCAATTTTGTCGCCGCCAGGTTTAGCATAGGTAACCTTGCCGCGCCGCGCCACCAATGGACCGATGAGCATAACCGAACCGCGCAGTTTGGCGCATTTGGCCAAAAAGTCGTCGCTGTCGAGAAACTTTTCGTCGAGCGTCCGAGCGCAAAAACTATATTTGCCGCGCCCCAACTGTTCGACTGCCACGCCCATATCGCGCAAAAGTTGTATCAGGTTTTTCACATCGAGAATGTCGGGAATGTTCTCGATAACGACCTTTTCTTCGGTCAGCACTGTGGCGCAAATCACCTGTAACGCCTCGTTTTTTGCGCCCTGTGGCGTAATTGCGCCGTGCAGTTTGTGTCCGCCTTCGATGATGAATGATGACATGATGATATAGTGTGAAAGTGTAAAAAGTTGATTGGTTGATGAGTTGATGAGTTGATTAGTTTAACGCATTGGTGAAAGGCAGCGAGGCAAAATCAATTTTCAAATTTTCAAATTTTCAAATTTTCAAATGATTAAATAATTGGAAATTAGATAATTGGATAATTAAAAAAGTCGTTAATTATTTGTAACACTTGAGTAAGTTATTGTTGTTCCCAGTATTTGCGAATGTCGGCAAACCATGCTTTGCGTTCTCCGATTTTTCCTATTTCGGCATCGTAAAATTCGCTCAATCTGTCGCACAAGTCCAGCATCCACTCTTTTCTATTTATAGTCTGATTGAAAATCAGTCGATTGGCGTTAGCAATTTGTATTTGTCCCCAACCGAGAGCGCCGAGGGTTAGGCAGTCCCACGAAAATGCTTCGATTGGTTTGAAATAGCACTCTTTGTACTCCAACTGGTCGTTTTCAATTGCGTATGCCACGATTAGAACGCAAAATGTATTTTGGTTGTTTTTGTAGAATTTGGCAAGCCGTTGTACCGAGATGAGATTTGGCATATTGAAATGCGTGGACAAGTTGTGCGTTTTCGCATCTACTGCGTAGTAGTTCCCATCTTTGTCGGCAAAAGCCATGTCCTCCATCGAACGGCGTGTAAAATCGTTTTCGATATGGGCAATGTTGGTATTGTTGAGTGCTGCGGTTAAACCCTTGTTGGCCAAGTATTCTTGTACAGCATCGCCGATGGCGCGTGTCGATGATAAAGAATTTTTTGACACGAGATTTTTGCAATTTTCGTTTAGTAACGATAGAATTTTTTCAGCAACTATGTCTAAATTTGTTTTCATACTCATGAAATTTGGAATAACATTGGGGATATGGTATGTTCTAATTTTATGGTTTTTGTTTGTCGTTTTTTGCTGTTTTTCGTGTCAGATTTTTGCGTAGGTAGCGAGTTTCGCTCAAAAAACACACCATCGTGGTAGCCTTGTATGGTAGTGTCATTTTCGGCTTGGTGTATGCGTTTTGCTGCCCACAGGCAGTACTCTTCATCGATTTCGCACCCCAAGTATTTGCGTCCAAGTTTTTTGGCTACAACACAAGTTGTGCCGCTCCCCATAAAGGGATCAAATACGAGGTCGTTGGGCTTCGATGAGGCGAGTATCAACTTGGCCATGAGTTTTTCTGGCTTTTGTGTCGGGTGGTCGGTGTTTTCGGGCATCGACCAGAATGGAACACTGATATCGTCCCAAAAATTTGAAGGAAATGTTAGCCGAAAATTGCCTTCGGGATTTTCTTCCCAATCTTTTGGCCTTCCATTTTCTTTGTATGGGGCAATTACCTTGCGTTTTAGTTTGACGCTTTCTACATCGAAATAGTAATCTTTTGGATCCTTCACGCCAAACCAAATATCCTCCATCGCATTTTTCCAATTTGCCTTAGCTCCTCGCCCCTTTTCGCGTTGCCAAGTGATGCGGTTCATTATGGTCAATTCTGTTTCCATCACGCGTTGGAGCGACGATGTGCATTTCCAATCACCACACAAATAGAGCGACCCCTGTGGTTTTAGTTTTGTGCATACTTTATGAAACCATGTTTGTAAATACGCCTCGTAAGAGGTTTCGGAGCGTGCTGCGAATGTTGTGCCGTTGAATTTTTTTGTCAAATTGTATGGTGGATCGATTATTATCAAGTCGGCAATGCCATTGGGAATTTTGTCGAGTACAGACAAAATATCACCATTTATCAATGCATTTTCAAAAATAAAATTGCTATCAATACTATCGAGCGTAGCCAATTGCTGTTTCAAAGTGTTTTTTTCCTCTTCCGAAACAGTCAGTGTCCTATTATTTAATGCGCGTTCTTTCTGCATTTTTCAAAATCAAACATAATTCACTTCTGGCTCGATGGTGATGCCAAATTTTTCGTGTATCGATGCAACGATTTGTTGCGCCAGTTGCTGCACATCGTCGGGTGTGGCGTGGTTGCGGTTCACAAGCACGAGCGGCTGTTTTTCGTAAACGCCTGCGCCACCAAGCGTGCGCCCTTTCCAACCGCACTGTTCGATGAGCCACGCCGCAGGAATTTTCGTTGCACTGTCGCCCACGGCGTAGTGTGGCATAGCGGGATTTTCGGCTAAAAGTGCGTCGGCTTGGGTGCGCGGCACTACGGGATTTTTGAAAAAACTGCCTGCGCTGCCAAGTTCCGATGGTTCGGGCAATTTCTGCTTGCGAATGCCGATAACGGCTTGCCGCACATCGTTCATGGTGGGGCGGTCGATGTGTGCCAGCGTGTCGCGCAGGTGGCCGTAGTCGAGCCGCAGCGTCGGATTTTTCGACAAGCGAAAAACTACCGCCGTAACGATATATTGCCCTTTCAAATCGCCTTTGAAAATGCTTTGGCGGTAACCATATTGGCACTCTGCATTTTGAAAAATACGCTGCTCGCCCGTGGCTATTTCGATGGTCTCGACTTGCGTGATGATGTCGGCTACTTCGGCACCGTATGCACCGATATTTTGCACGGCACTGGCGCCCACTTCGCCAGGAATGTACGAGAGATTTTCCGTTCCGCCCAAGTTTTTGGCGCACGCGGCGGCACAAAATTCGTCCCAAACCACGCCCGAACCAACGCGCACCAAAAGGTCTGTGTCGTCTTCGTGCCGAAGTTCGCAAAATTTGATGCCACTGTGCAAAATATATCCGTCGAAATCTTTGGTAAACAGCAAGTTACTACCAGCGCCGATGTGGAAAATGCGTTCGCCACGGTGCGCTGCAAGAAATGTGCGCAGTTCGTCCACGCTGTCGTACTCCACAAAGTGGCGCGCGCGCACATTCATGCCAAATGTGTTGTGTGCCAAAAGCGAATAGTCGTCAAACTGTTTCATGGGCAAATTCTTTCTGCAAAGATACGAAAAAAATGCGCTGCTGCATAGGCTGTTGGGCGGCACTAAAACCAATGTTTCCGCCAGAGCCAAACAGCGATTGCACCTGCCACAAGCAACATACTTCCCCACGCCAGCAGGTAGCCATACTGCCAATCGAGTTCGGGCATCACGCGGAAATTCATGCCCCACACGCCCGCCAAAAAGGTGATTGGAATGAATATGGCCGACAGCACAGTGAGTCGGCTCATGATGCGGTTCATGCGCAAATCGTTGTTGGCCAAGTACAAATCGACCAGCGCAGTGATGTTCTCTTTGGCACTGTCGATCATCTGAAACACCTGCAAAAGGTGGTCGAAAGTGTCTTTGTAGTAGATTTTGTTGGCGGCTTTTACTTGTGCCGATTCGGTAAAAATCCGGAAATTTTCGCACAGCGGCAGCAGGTTGCGGCGCAGTTGAATGTAGTCGTTGCGCACCATTTGAATGTCGCGACCGATGTCGTTGGGCTTTTCGTCGCCAAATTCCATTAGCACATTTTCCATGTCGAGCATCTGTTCGCGCTGCATATCGAGAATGCCGAGATAGCCGTTCACAATGTTGCTGAACAGCAGGTTGTAGAGGTAGTCGGCCGACTGGTGGCGCACTTTGCCCTCGTTGTTGGCGATGGCGTTGGCGATGTCGGCAAAGAGGTCGTTTTGTGTTTCCTGAAACGAAACGACCAGTTCTGGCTTCAGAATTAGCCCCACGCGCTCTTTTTCGATTTGCTCCTGCGCATCGCTCGAAAAGAGGTCGAGAATGGTCAGCACGGCTGTGTCGAGTTCCTCTATTTTCGACAGATGGTGCGTGTTCAGCACATCTTGCAGCCAAAGCGTCGGAATTTGCAACGCAGTACACAACGGTTGCAGTTTGGCCGTGTCCGATAGTCCGCGCACGCAGAGCCAGCAGACTTTTTTCGGGTCGATATTGTCCAATATTGTCGGTTGGTCGGAGGTGTATCGGTGCATCGTCACCTTGTCGAACACCAGCAGTTCGAACTGCGTGCCGTCCGTGCGGTCGCCCGTGTATTGCAGTTGTTCGTAGAGCAGATTATTGCGCTGCCGCAAGTGCATTTTTGCCGTTTTTGTTCGTTTTTTTTCTCTCATTTTCAAGGGATTTCTATCCTAATGCCACATCGAGCACCATCATCAATGCAAATCCGATAGCCACGCCCACGGTGGCGATGTTGGAGTGGTGTCCGCTTTGCGATTCGGGAATCAACTCTTCGACCACCACATAGATCATTGCGCCAGCGGCAAACGCCAGCAGATAGGGCAAAATTGGCGTGATAATGGCGATGGCGACTATTGTGCCAAAGCCGAAAATTGGTTCAACCACACCCGACAACGCCCCCACGCCAAACGCTTTCCAGCGCGACAAACCCTCGCTTTTGAGCGGCAGCGACACAATCGCCCCTTCGGGGAAATTCTGTATGGCAATGCCCACCGACAGCGCCAGCGCACCCGACAGACTTACGCCCACATCGCCAGCCAAAGCACTCGCCAGCACCACGCCCACGGCCATGCCTTCGGGAATGTTGTGCAGCGTAACCGCCACCGCCAGCATGGTAGTGCGCTTCCACGACGATTTCAGCCCTTCGGGTTCGTTGGAATTGGCGTGCAGGTGCGGAATAATTGTGTCCAAAATCAGCAAAAACGCCATGCCGAGCAGAAATCCCACAGTAGCGGGCATCCACGCAAATCGGCTACCGTTGGCGGCACCCATGGCAAGGCTCGGCATAAGCAGCGACCATACCGAGGCCGCCATCATCACGCCCGAAGCAAAGCCGAGCAGCAGTTTGTTCACAGCCATACTGATACCGTTGCGCATCAGAAAAACCAGCGCAGCCCCCAATACCGTGCCAGCAAACGGCACCAAAAGTCCTATGGCGATATACATAAATTGGTCGAGTTTTGGCGCAAAGATACAAAAAAATGGTCAAAACGGATTTCTGCAAAAAAAACAAAAGCGCTCTCCGTAGAAAACGCTTTTGCTCTAGAGCGGCAAACGAGGCTCGAACTCGCGACCCTCAGCTTGGGAAGCTGATGCTCTACCAACTGAGCTACTGCCGCACACTTTTTTTTGCGCTGCAAAGATAGTAATTTTTTTAATTAACCCATTGGCGGAATTAAATAAAGGAGAAAAACAAGAAAAAAAATAGACAAAAAAGTTGCACATGTCGCTGATTTTCAGTAACTTTGTAGTGTGAAAAACAAAAGTTAAAAAAAGAGCGTATGTACAACTTGTATGCAAAGTTCGAGAAAATTCTTGAGATATGCAAGCAATTTTCTCAAGGATTGGTTGATGAGCGCGGAAATGTTCCACGCTGCGGCCCAAACCCAAAGTTTTCGGATTTGGAGGTGGTTGCCCTGCCTTACGGCGTTGAAGGATTTGCCACCCCAAAACACCTTGTAAAAGAGGACGGCACAACGGCCAAAGTGGACGAAAAACTGCCGTTCAAGGTGATTGAGTTCAACAAAGATGCGAAACGCATCATCTTGTCGCACAGCCGCATTCACGAAGATGCCGCCAAAACGGTAGCCGAAGAGCCCAAAAAGGCGGTGAAGAAAGCCAAAAAAGAGGAGGCTCCTGCCATCGAAAAGACCACGCTCGGCGACCTCGATGCCCTGTCGGCCTTGAAGAATGAGATGGTGGCTGCTGCAACCGAAAAACTGATTAAGAAAGAGGCGGCCAAAAAGACAACGAAAGCCGAAAAAGCCGAAGAGCCCGCTGCCGAAAAACCTGCCAAGAAAGCAACCAAAACCAAAAAAGCAGAGGTAGCCGAAGGCGAGGAAAAAGCAGAAAAGAAGCCAGCCAAAAAGGCCACCAAGAAAGCCGAGGCTGAAAAAGACGAAAAAAAAGACGCTGAATAGCAGTCGTTTTTCCGACTAATACGCAACAGCGCAATGCCGAAAGGTGTTGCGCTGTTTGCTTGTTTTGTAGTGTATAAAGTGTATAAAGTGTATAAAGTGGAAAGTGGAAAGTGGAAAGTTCATAAAGTTCATAAAGTAAAAAGTAGGGACGCGGCATCCACGCCCGAAAAGGTTATAGGTGAGAGGTTATAGTTTATAGAACATAGAGTGCCGAGGCATCATAATGTGGCGGCTCTGCTGTTTTGGTTGTCGTTCTATGCAAACAAAGTTGGTGGCAAGTACTTTTTGAACGCTATGGGCAAAAGGGCGTTTTCAAGACTTTTTTGAGAGAATAGATAGCGTCCGTCGCAAACAAAGCCCAATTCATACCAGTTCACTCTATTCAAATCCGCACAGAGTTCGTCAATATCCACATTCTGATTTTTTGGGAAAACAGCCAATACTGATCCATCATAGTCGCGGCACGGATTTACAAAAAATGGTCTGTGTTGCCTCGTTTTTGCATTGACATAAATGCGTTTTTCGCTCGAAATGTAATGATTTCGTCCCCATTGCCACCAATTTGTTTCATCGAAATGTTTGATTTTTCGTTTCATTAAACGCTCTTTATAAGGCAATAAAAAATCGACTGGTTCATTAAAAATCATTCGCTTTGTTTTACCAGTTTTTTGCGTGTACGAACAGACAAAATCACGATTTCCATATTGCTCATTGGCAAAAATATGGTCGTCGCCACTCACCGCACCGACTTTCACGAAAAACAGATCTTTGAAACACAAAGGATAAGCGTTGTCGGTGAACATCAATTGCCCATTGCAACAGATAAACTCTTTCGACACATTTGTTTTTCGGGAAAAATTATCTTTTTCGAAGCGAAAAATGATGCAGTTCGGGTTGAATCCCTTGAAAATACGCTGGTCGCCCAAATCTATCAAATCGGTAATCGTTCCACTTTCGTAGATGAACTTGTTGAGTTTCAGGCTCGATGTCGCTTTCAAAAAGTCGCGTGGCGTAATAAAAATGAGTTCGCCGTGTGCATTCAAATGTTTAATGCACTTTTCGATGAAAAATAGGTAGAGATTGCTGCGCTCGTCAAACAGACCAGATTTCAATTTACATTTGGTAGCCTCGTCGATGTCTTGAAAACGCACATAGGGCGGATTGCCAATAATTGTATCAAATTTTTCAGCCGTTGGATAATCGAAAAAGTCGATATTTAGGGCATTTTTCGGGCAATGTTTTGTATCGATTTCGATACCGACACACGCTGGAATTTCGTTGAAAAAAGCACCATCGCCACACGAAGGCTCTAAAATTCTGCCATAGTTTTTACGCAACATAAGCATTTCGCCCACAATATGCTGCGGCGTAAAAACCTGTCCAAAGGTTTCTACATTATACATATTCGGGGAAAAGTCTTTTGAAATTGAAATAGATAGACGAGCGTAATTTGATAGACTCGCCAAAAGTTTTCAAAATAAACTGCGACGCTTCGTCGAAACTGCGCCGTTTCACTTGACGATTGGAATTCCATTTGCACTGAAACGGCAAATTGTTCCCATTTGGCTGCAGCGTTTGCAAACCTTTGAGCGTGGCACAAAAAGTATCGGCAGGATTTTGCTTGTTCACTATCAAAAAGTAGTAATCCTGATGTTCGTCGGTGCCAAAGTCGCTACGCAATTTTTCGAAAAATGCCAACCAGTCAATTTCGTTTTGAAAGGCAGGTTTCAAGCCTGTTAGTGCATAGTAAATGCCAAGTTTGCAGTTGAGATTGTCGGCGTGCGTGGTATCGGTTACCTTTATGTTAATCGGGTAAAAATGCGAGCCATTTTCGATAGCCATATCGTACCAAGCGCGAGCACGAGGGCGCACAAAATCGAAATGTGATTCCAATGCGTTGAGAATCTCATCTTCGTTGATTGCCGCATTTATTCGACCATCGGAAAATTGCGAAGAGAGTTTTAGGCGGTGTGCCGACAGAAAAGTACAGATTTCTGCAATTTCGGAGGGAATTTTGCTTTCTTCCATAAGCGATTGATTTTCTTGCATTTACCATCAATCACTTGAAAGGGAAGAAAATAAAGAAGGTGTAAACTTCTCTATCGCATTCACGAGGAGCGTCAGAAAACCCCGCCTACCACATAGATTGTTCACACCTTTTGGCGCAAACATTAACTTTTTTGTGATAGATCAGAGGCGTTACGCGCTCTGTGAATTTGCTATTCTTCGATTTGTTTCAAATCAAGAGTTTCTGACGCTTTTGTTTTGAATGCGAATAATAGTCAATGCTCTGTTTTACAATATGTTATAATTTTACTTTCTCAAAATCTATTTTCTATTTTCTATTTTCTATTTTCATTTCCAATGTTTCACATCTAATTGTTCGACGAGGGTGTCCATACCGAGAATTTCGGCACAGGTGAAGACCGATGTCATCGATACGCCAAGAATGCCGTGCAGGTTGAGGCTTTGCCCCGTGAGCAGCAGGTTGTCGATGGGCGTGCGCGGCGTAAGCACAGTGGCCATCGGGTTGTTGAAATCTTTGCAAATGCCGTAGGCCGACCCGTCGCAAGTGAGCGTGTAGCGGCGGTACGACAGCGGTGTGCTGGTAAAAACGCGCTCGATGGCATCGATCAAATCGGGCAGACGCCTATCGACCAAGCAGAGGCACTCTTCCACTTTGGCATTTTTGAACTGCACATACGAATCGCCACGGTGGCCAATCGAGGTGTCGGCCCAGCGCGCCACATCGCTCCAGCGCATCGGCGTGAGCAGATCGATAGTAGTCGCATAGTCGAAACCATCGTCTGGCACGCCATAATTCACCAGCACGCTTTCGGTGCGCCGCGTATCGACATGCCACAAATCGGCATCGCTGCGATGTACAAAAATGTTGCGGTTCAAATAGGGTAACACATTGGGTTTCAGGCGGATATTGGCAGTGAACATGCCAAACGAATTGGTCAGATTGGCAATGCGGTTGCGGTAGATTTTGCGCAAGCGCGCGCTCTCGCCCACCAATGCCAGCGTTACAGCAGGGTGCGCACTCGACACCACCCAATCGGCCGTAAGTGTTTCGCCACCATTCACTATCACTTTCGAAATTTTGCCGTCGGTTTCGACCAAGCGCGTAACCGTGGAATTGGTGCGCACTGTGCCGCCCAACGCCTTGATGCTTTCGGCCAAACGATCGGCAATGAGCGAGCCACCACCACGCAGTCGCCATGCACTTTCGATGAACGAATTGTTGATTTGCGCAAAGACATAGAGTGGCAGCGTTTCGGCGTTCAGTTCCATCTTGAGCGATGTGCCAGAAAGCACCTTGCGCAGCAGCGGATCGGCGATGGTTTCGTTCAGAAATTGGTAGGCCGACCGTGCAAAAAGCGATGTGGCATAGAATGCGTTGCTGTCGCGCGGGGCGAAACTATCGGGCAGATGGTCGCCCACTTGGCGCAGAAAATCGGTGTATTTTTGCAAATTTCGGCGTTCTTTCGGGAAAAATTCGGCCAGATGCGCCACAAAATTTTCGTGTCCGTTGGCAAAAGGGAACGAGCGATTGCCCACCACCACCTCGTCGAAACAGTCGGTGTCCATCTGTTGCCACGGCAGGTCGAGCAAGCCGAAATAGCGGAACAGCCCATGCAGCGACTGCCCTTCGCCCAAGCCGCCCACATAGTGAAAACCTGTGTCGAACAGGGCTTTGCCGCGCTTGAATGTCTGCAAACAGCCGCCAATGTGGGTATCGTGTTCGAGCAGCGTTACCTCGTAGCCGTTTTTGGCCAAGATGTAGCCGCACTCCAAGCCGCCCAATCCGCCTCCTATGACAATGACTTTTTTCACCTGTTACGCGTCGCCACAAGAAAACGACACCGCAAAGGTACGAAAATAGTTTGAAAGGGCGAAAAGTGTGTAAAGTGTGAAAAGTGAAAAGTTCATAAAGTTTATAAAGTAGGGACGCGGCATGCCATGTCCGTTTTGTTGAAGCGTTGAATCGTTGAACTGTTAAATCGAATAAATCCGTCAATTTGTCAATCTGTCAATCTGTAAATTGTTTCTAACTCCACCCGAAAAACTGTCGTTTTTCTCGTCCCCTTGCAAGGGGGACAGGAACACGCCCAACTTGGTTCAGTCCTTTCCCCTTTTCAATGGGAGTACCTGCGGAGCAGGGGAGGGGTTCGGTGTCAATGAATAATGAATAATGAACAATAATTTGGCGGCTTTTCGGCTACCGACAACCTGAAACACTGAAACTCTGAAATTCTGAAACTTGAAACCTCACAGACTTTCACTAATGCATTAAACTTTTCAACAACCGATCAACTTATCAACTCATCAACCTAACCAGGAACTAGAAACTAGAAATTAGAAACCAGAAATTACTTTACACTCTATTTACAAATTTTTAACTTTTCTCTTTCAACTAATTTTCGTATCTTTGCGGCGTCGTTTGGTTTTGGCATGTTGTTGTGCCAAATGAAAAGGGAATCGGGTGAAAATCCCGAACAGACCCGCTGCTGTAAGTTACGCAAAACGATTCTTTTCGATACAGAGCCACTGCAACGCTGCCCAAAAGCGTGTGGGAAGGCATCGAAACGAAGGTAACAAAGTCAGAAGACCTGCCAAGCGACAGCCGACAAAACAGGCTTTCGAGGAGTGAAGCAAGTTGGCAAAACGCCCACCGTGGGGCATTGCGCAATTTTTTTCGGAGAAAGAGAACTGTTTTTCGGCTAAAAACGATGTAAAACGGTTTTATGTCGAGAAATTGCGCACATATCGCCCTGCTTTTTGCCGCTGCTGGCTGGAAACGAACAGCCTTCGAACCAAGCGGCACAGCCATTTCAGACAATTTTTTGCCGACAGACTTACGACAAGCCTGTCTGTGCTGCATTTGTCCGTAGCGCAACGATCCACAAAATCAAAAAAAAAACGGAATAACTAACTAATCATCAACCAATTAAATTTTCAAAACAATGAAAAAAATTACTTTTTTTGTGGCGGCAATGTTTGCTCTTGCTGCCAACGCCGAGGTCATCACACTCGACCTCTCTACTGCCACCAATGTGGCAGGAGTGCCTATCGCTTACGAAGACAAAGACATTCCCTGCTATATGGGTAATCTGCGCGCCGTGATGGACAGCACTTTCTCGGAAGACGGGCAGTTCTCTCAAATTGAGTTCAACCAAAAATCATTCTTTTTCCAACACTTGCCAAGCGGTAACTCTTGGGGTGGCACTTCGTGGGAAGGTTTCACACTTTCGCGGGTGGCTTCCGACACATTGAACCAATTTGCCTGCATGGCCAAAGGCGGCCTTGTTGGTCAAGGAAATCCGTTCGTAGTAGGCTATTATTCAGCGTGGAGCGACAATCCATCGGAGGGTAAGTATTCAAATCTGATTGCTTTCTTTGGCGAGTACGAACCCATCGAGGTCTATATTTGCCAAAGTGCATACACTTACAAGGCACTGACCGAAGATGGTTTTTCTCCTGCGCGCAAATTCACCGACAAAGACACGCTGACGCTGGTTATTTCGGCATACGATAGCGACAAAGGGCTGACCAAAAGCGTGAAGTACTACCTCGCTGTCGATGGCAAGTTCAACAAGGGCTGGGAGAAAGTCGATCTGTCGTCGCTCGGTGCGTGCGATGGACTTGCGTTCTCGTTCAAATCGACCGATACGGGGGAATATGGCATCAACACGCCGACCTATTTTGCGCTCGATGGACTGAAAGTGAGCAACAACGCAACGGCATTGCACCGCGTAAGTGCCAGCAATTTGGCGGTTTACACCAACAACGGCAGCATCGAGGTTGAAAACGCCACTGCGCCTATCGAAATCTACACGCTGCAAGGCTTCCGCCTGCTCACCACCACCGCGTCGCACATCGACATCAGCACATGGCCTGCTGGCATCTACCTGCTCAAGTGCGGCAACGAGGCTGTGAAAGTGGTACGCTAACGATCGGTTAGCAGTCTATAAAAGTAGAGTCGTCACACTGTGGCGACTCTGCTGTTTTTAATGAACAATATAGCGCAATGCGAAAGACAGTTTTAGAATTTCATTTGATTTTTGCTCTGCTCGGCATTGCTCAAACGAGTTTGCGCTGCTCTTGTTTGTCGAAAAATTTCGAATTGCGGTAGCCGAAACGCATCTAATCATTGTTCACTATGAAAACAAGAAACGAGGCTGCCTAACTTACTTGTTAGACAGCCTCTCTCTTCAAAATTATTAACTTCAGGGGGAAGATATAGTCTTTTGACGACTACAACTTTGTCATTGTACCACCCATTATCTCATATATGGTTTGACCACTAGTTTTGGTAAACTGAATCATTGTGCCCTCTACTCGAACTCTATCTCCCTTGGACACGCTTTGAGTTACGGCACAATTATAGGCTTGAAACACACCAACGTTTGTCGCGGCATCATCTGCAATCCATGCCGACTGAACGCCATTATTATAATCGTAAGCAAACACCACATAACCTTCGACAATCACAGCCTCGTTTAGGTGTGTAATGGCCTCCGCGCAGGTCATTACTACATCTGTGTTAGGCGCTCCCACTACAGGCCGAACACCGTACCCTGCCCAACGGGAATATGAATCCCAAGTAGTGGTAGAGGCATCAAACCAAAGGCGACGGGCTTGCCCAGATAAATCAGCGATACCACTTGCCCAATAGTAACCAGAGTACCCGTATGAACCATTTTTTTCATTCATATAATACCCATTGCTTGGGAAAAATATATGATTCCCATTTGTTACACTCTTTAGTATAAGACCCGATATACCTGAACCATTGTAATTGTTTACATGGATATGTTCAGTATAATCATAGAATTCATAAAATTGCTCCGTGGTCGGCATACGCCACCCTTCGCCCCAATGAACCGTGGCAGCATCGGCACTGGCTGGCAAAACCGATGGATTAGCACTATAATTGTAATTTGATGAAGAATAACTGGCTTTTGTAACTATTTCGCCCCATGCGAAATAATTGCCATACTCTGTGGGTTTGTCAGCACCAACATTACAAGTTGCCCACAAGGTACCGCTGGGCAGACCTAAATCCACATAACCATGCGTACCAAGATAACCCGTAGGAGTTTCGTCCCAAATAATACTCTCCTTGAACGAAGCAACAATGGTCGAATCGCTTGTAAGCGTAATGATACGCATAGTATCAATCACATTACAATCCGACCACGATACAAATTCTGCATTACCTATAGGCGACGCTACAATTTTTACGGAAGAGCCTGATGCGTACTTGCCCGAGCCGCTTGTTGTTCCCAATAGAGGGTCTGAACTTACCACAGTTAGCGTGTACTCTTCGGCATCTGGATTTTTAGGTTCATTTTTTTCACATGCGGCAAAGCCAACACCCAATACTGCCAAAAACATTGCAGCAAATAACGATTTTTTTGTTTTCTTTTTCATTTTAATTACTTTTATTGGTTATAGAATTTATTGCTTTCATTTATCGCCCAAACACCGCTGCAAAGTAAATATAAAAAATTCTGATGATGGGTATAAAAATTAGTCCTTGTTAGTCCTTTTGAAATGGAGATTTGCAAAGTGTCACAAAATCAGTTAGTTGCGCGTGGTTACTTTCACACTTTCATACTTTCTCACTTTCAACAAAATTTCGTACCTTTGCACTGATGTGTGAGGTGGTCGATTATATCATTCGGTTTCTGCTCAAAGGCAATGATGCGTTGGCGGCGCGCATGGGCTACACGGCCGATGTAGCGCAGTTTTCGCGCTATTCGGTGGTGATTGTGCCGTCCGATTTTTTCGGCGAATCGCTATTCGGAAAACCATGCTCCGAACCGCAGTTGCCGCTGGCCGAAATGGCTGGCGTGCCGATTTTGTTTGGTGCGCCGCGCATCGAACGGGTGGGCGATACGCTGGTGGTCTATGCCGATGTGGTGGCGAGTGCGTTTTTTCTGCTTTCGCGCTACGAGGAGACGCTTTTCCCGACGGAGCATCGCGATGCACATGGGCGTTTTCTTGGGCGTGAGTCGTTGCTTGGGCGCGCTGGGTTGCTCCACCGTCCCCTTGTCGATGAATATGCCGATTTGTTGCTCGATTGGCTCGACGAGGCGGGCTGCCACACTGTGCGCCAGTCGCCGACGATTGCCGAAATCTACCTCACGCACGATGTCGATGTGGTTGAGCGTTACCGCCATTGGCGCGGATTTGTGGGCGGCGTTGCACGCAATCTCTTTTCGCCATTGGGTTTGCGGCGCATTTGTGGGTCGCTGCAGTCGTTGCAAAACGACCCCGCGTTCACTTTTCCGTGGATAGCGGCGCAGGACGCAAAAATTGAGCGGGCGCACAAACTTTATTTCATAAAATCGGCGGTGAAACAGGTGGCGTTGGACTATCCGAACTACAATTTGCGTGGCAAAGATTTTCGCTATCTGCTCTCGTTTTTGCAAAAAAATGGCGGCGAAATCGGGCTGCATACCAGTTATTTTTCGGGCAAAAAACCCGAAATCGTTCCGCGCGAAAAGTCGAAATTGGAGGCAAGCCTCGGATTTCCGATAACGCAAAACCGTTGGCACTATCTGCGCACCCTGCAGCCGAGCGATTTCAGGGCGTTGGTGGCGGCTGGCATCACCGACGATTTCACCGTGGGTTACGCCGATTTGGCTGGTTTCCGCCTTGGCACATCGCGTCCTGTGCGCTGGATCGACCCGACCACCTGCGAGGTTACCAACTTGACGCTGCACTCGCTCACGGTGATGGACGGCACGCTGAGTGGCGCAAACTATATGAATCTGCTTGAAAATGAGGCGTTTGATTATGCTTCGGCGCTTGTTGCCGCTGTTAGAAAGCACGCTGGCGAGGTGGTTTTGCTCTGGCATAACACCAGTTTTGCCGATGGCACCTACCACCGCTCGCTCTATCCAAAAGTGATAAATATGTTGCAACTAATGCGATGAGTAATTATATAATTATTTAATTTCCAATTACTTAATTATTTTTTTCTTGACCATAGTTATCGTCAACAAAATGAAGATAATCACAATCATCGGCGCACGACCGCAGTTTATCAAGGCGGCAATGGTTAGCGATGCAGTGCGACAAAAGGCACGGCAAGGCGTCGCTATCGAGGAAAAAATTTTGCACACGGGGCAGCACTACGACTACAACATGAGCAGCATTTTTTTCGACGAAATGCAGATTCCAGCGCCAGCGTGGCACCTTGGTTGCGGCAGCGATGTGCAAGAGATGAAGCGCGCCATTGTGCCGATTATTCGCGGGAATGCCGATTACATCTTGGTTTATGGCGATACCAATTCTACACTGGCGGGTGCATTGGCAGCCGAAGGGTGTGGGATTCCGCTCATTCACATCGAAGCGGGGCTGCGCAGCCACAATATGCAAATGGCCGAGGAATATAATCGCATCGAGACCGACCGCCGCTCGCAGATTCTTTTTTGCCCGACCAGCACAGCGGTGCAAAATCTGAAAACCGAGGGCGTGCAGGGCAGGATTTTCAGATCGGGCGATGTGATGTACGATGCCGCTATCGTTTTTGGACGTATTGCCGACGAGCGTTCTCGCATTTTGTCTGAACTCGGGCTAGAATTTGGAAAATATCTTTTGACGACCATTCATCGCGCCGAAAACACGGCTTCGCCCGATGCTTTGATGCACATTTTTGCGGCGTTGGAGCAGTTGCCGTTGCCTGTTGTCTTGCCGTTGCACCCACGCACGCGCCATGTTGTCGAAGGTGATAGCGATTTGTCGCAATTTATGGCTCAAGCGAAAAACATTCGCATGATTGACCCTGTAAGTTACATCAATATGGTGCAGTTGGAGAAGCACGCTTTTCGCATTCTTACCGATTCGGGCGGCGTGCAGAAAGAGTCCTATTTTCATGGTGTGCCGTGCATCACTTTGCGCCACGAAACCGAGTGGGTGGAAACCGTGGAGGCGGGTTGGAATGTGCTGGCAGGCACCGACACACAGCGTATTTTGTCGGCCTACGACACGCCATTCCGAAAACAAAAATTTGCCGAATATGGCACAGGACACGCCGCTGCCGAAATTGTCGATTTGTTATGCAAAAACATCTGCTAATAGTAACCGACGCTTTTCCGCCTGCCTTTGCGCCGCGCATGGGAAATTTGTGCAAGTTTCTCGGCGGATTCGACATTACGGTGGTTACTCCCGACGCCGATTTGCAAAACTGGCCGATGGATTTGCCGCAAAATGTTACGGTTCATCGCTTCGGGTTGGTGTCGAAATTTGCCATTGTCAATCTGTTTTACAAGTTGTGCAACTACGCCTTTTCGCTCGACGATAGGCGATTGTATGCTAAAGCCAAATGTGCGCTGGCGGGACAAAAATTCGACATTGTGCTTTGTGCCAGTTTCTACATTTTTCCGCTGCTTTGTGGCGCAAAAATGGCAAAACAACTGCAAATCCCGTTGGTTGTCGATTTGCGCGACATTGTTGAACAGTATGCGCAACCTGTTGGTTTTCAGAAAATTACGAGTTTTTTCAAATTGCGTTGGCTCAATCGTTGGCGCAGAAATCGTCTGCTGCGCTCGGCCGATGCGGTTACTACGGTTTCGCCGTGGCATGTGGCTGAATTGCAAAAATATAATTCGCATATTCGTCTGATTTACAACGGTTTTGATGCTGCTGAGTTTTATCCGAGCGTAGTGAAATCCGACAAATTTACAATCACCTACACGGGCCGTTTGTTGGGCGGCGCATATCGAAATCCTACGCTCTTTTTCGAGGCGATGCGCGAACTTTGCACGGACGAAAAATTCCGCGAAAATGTCTGTGTGCGCTGGTTTGTCGATGCTGATAGTGCGCGGCAAATTTTGGCGTTGGCGCAACAATTTGGCATTGGCGGCTGCACCGAACTGAACGCTTTGGTTTCGGCCAAGGAGATTCCAGATATTTTGCGCGCAAGTTCGGTAGTGCTGGTTTTGACCGAAAAATCGACCGCCAATGGGCCGCACGGCATTATGACCACCAAGTTTTTCGAGGCGTTGGGCGTTGAGAAACCTGTGCTTTGCGTGCGTAGCGACGAGGGCTGTTTGGCCGAGGTCATTTGCCAAACCAACGCTGGCGTGGCGGCCACAAATGTGGCCGAGGTCGAGCAATTTCTTCGCGAAAAATATGCCGAATGGCAGCAGAATGGTTACACACATCAGTCTGTAAATCAGGCAGAAAAAGAAAAATTTTCGCGTCAAACGCAGGCACAGCAGTTTGCGGAGATATTTTGCGGTCTAAATTCGTAAAAAATGCCAACTATTAGCGTCATATTGCCAGCGTACAATGTTGCGAAGTTCCTGCCAAAGTGCCTCGATTCGCTCTTGGCGCAGTCGTTTACCGATTGGCAAGCCATTGTGGTGGACGACGGCTCGAGCGACGATAGTTTGCCGACAGCGCAACGCTATGCCGAGAGCGATAGTCGTATAAAAGTGCTTGCGCAAAAGCATTTGGGACAATCGGCGGCGCGCAATTTGGGTTTGCAGCACGCCACGGGCGATTTCGTCGCTTTTGTCGATGCCGACGACTTTGTCGATGCCGACTATTTTGCTACATTGGTCGCCGCACTCACGCCCGACTGCGACTATGTGCAGACTGGTTATCGGCGCATTTTGCCCGACGGCAGCGTGGTGGCGCAAAAAAAGCCGCATCATCTGTATCAATTCATTTCGCCGTGTATGCGGCTCTACCGGCGCGATTGGTTGCAGCAGCACACCATCGGTTTTCGCGAGGGAATCATCTACGAAGATGTGCTTTTTTCGGTGCAGTTGTGGGCAAGTGGGGCGCATGGCAAGCGCATTGCGTACATCGGCTACAACTATTTGGTCAATCCGCACTCCACCACTGCGCAGCGCAATCGGCAAGCAGAGCAAATCTTGTTCGATTGCCTTCATACACAGTTTCTTGCCGCCCGCTCTATGAGTCTGAAGTGTCTGATTTTCTATACATACTTGCGTCTTAAAATTCATTTCGCTCTATGCTAAACCGAAAATCTACCATATTTGCCGTCGTTGCCACTGTACTGCTGTTGCTTCCGTGTTTTGTTGTGGCATTTGCGTCTATCGATCTCAACTATTCCATTGTAAAGCAATGTGGCTACTTGCTAATGGTATTGGTGTGTCTGCTTCTGCCCGCGCTATTTTTGAAAGCAAGAACCTATTTTATTGTTGAGGGGATATTCAATTTTCTACTGTTCCCCATTGAATTGTCAAGTCTCTATCTCAACAAACAATCTGCTACACCGCTGTTTATTCAGACTATTCTCTCGACCAATTGGGCGGAAGCCACCGAATTGCTCATCTCCTTTTGGTGGGCGGTGCTTGTGGTAGTGCTGCTTTGGATCGCCTATTTTTGTTTGGTCGCACGCATCGACAATGTCTGGATCTTTTCTCGATTGTGGCGAAAAAGATTGGCAGTGGCATGCATCTTTGTGTTTTTGTCTATCTATGGTGCAGTGGGTGTTGTAGTATGGCATTATGCAACCGTCCGTACGGTTTCCTATATTCTTTCTGAGACGCACAGTAAGTTTTGGATGAAGTTTGAAAAGATTTTCCCCTACAACATCTACATTGGTGTCGGTAAGTGGCTCCAAGTACAACGAGACTGGAAACAGTCGCAGGCTGCTTTAGCGTCGTTCCGCTTTGGTATTGAACACAAAGAGTACCCTTCCGCCAATCCTCTTTTTGTCCTTTACATTGGTGAGTCCGCGCGCTACGACCATTTTCAGGTGAACGGCTACAACCGACCAACAACGCCATATTTAGATACTTGTAGCAACCTTATTTCATTCCATAATGTCTATTCTCAAGCCAACTTAACATCGCTTTCTGTCCCATTCATTCTCACACGAGCCACGCCAGACAATCAGGCACTGCAATATAGCGAACGAAGTGTAGTCGAAGCCTTTGCCGAAGCAGGATTTCAGACGGCATTTGTGGAGAAAAACCTCAACTCGCCATTTATTTGGCGAATAATGAATACCTGTTCGTATCATTATCGCTATTCTACGGGAATTGACAATAGCGTATACGACACCGATATGCTTTGCCACTTGCAAAAGTCATTGTCCGATAGCGCACAAATGGTGGTGCTTCATGGCATAGGTAGCCATTTCAAGTACTGCCTGCGTTATCCCGAAGAAGAGGCATATTTTCAACCATCGATGACTGCCAAAGACGGGTACAGTACCGACGAGGCGAATAAGACCGCCATAATCAATGCTTACGACAATACTATTCGGCAGACAGACAAGGCATTAGGACAATTAATCGATTATGTACGCACCCTGCACCGTCCTACAGTCGTTCTTTATTTGTCCGACCACGGCGAAAGTCTATGGGACGATTCGCGCAAGTTGGTGTTGCATGGCTCATACGAGTGTGCCGAAGCCGAATATCATATACCATTTCTTGTTTGGTATTCCGATTCGTATGCCAATCTGTATCCCGACAAAGTGAAGCAACTGCGCGCCAATAGCGATGCGCATGTGTCGTCGCAAGTGGTGTTTCATTCGCTGTTGGATTTAGCCGATATTCGGCAAATTGTCGATAGCACGCATAGCGTCTGCTCGCCCTATTTGCAATCGACCGATACCATTATGGTGCTGACGGGTAGCGGCACAGTTGTCCCATTCATCATCGAAAAATAAAATTTCCATCATACAAAACGCAATGGACTGCCAAAATGTCAGCCATTTGCGTTTGGCACGGAATGTGCGGAGTGATAGGCGGAAAATAATGTTTAACAATAAAAATCTTAACACTATGAACATCAAACCACTGGCAGACCGTGTGCTGATTCAGCCTGCGGCTGCGGAAGAGAAGACGGTTGGCGGCATCATCATTCCCGACACCGCCAAAGAAAAACCACTGAAAGGAAAAGTCGTCGCTGTGGGCAACGGCACCAAAGACGAACAGATGGTGCTGAAAGCGGGCGACGAAGTACTCTACGGCAAATACGCTGGCACCGAACTCGAACTCGACGGCGAAAAATACATCATCATGCGGCAATCCGATGTACTCGCTACTCTCTAAAAAGTGAGAAGTGAGTAGTGAGAAGTGAGCAGTGAAAAAAATTAGGAATTAGGAGTGAGGAGTGAGGAATGAACGGTGAGTCGCCTATAAAACGCAAAAGTAAACAATTCGCCATCGAAGCGGTGAGCGTTTACAAGCAACTGATTGGCGAACAGCGTGAATTTGTGATGTCGAGGCAGTTTGTTCGCAGTGCTACAAGCATTGGCGCAAATGTGGTTGAGGCGGAATGTGGCATCTCTCCGAAAGATTTTCTAGCAAAAATGTATGTCGCTTTCAAAGAGTGTGTCGAAACGCTCTATTGGCTCGATTTATTGCACGAAACCAACTATCTCACAACCGAATCCTACAACGCTCTCTCGTCTGACTGCAACGAAATTCGTAAAATTTTGAGTAGCATAACCAAAACTACCGCAGAAAAATTAAATCAAACAAAAAACTAAAAACCGTGAGTGACCAAATGTGGGCGCAGCGAGCGAACAACTCCTCACTCCTCATTCCTCACTCCCAACTAAAAAAGTAAAAACCCCGAGTGACCAAATGTGGACGCAGCGAGCGAACAACTCCTCACTCCTCATTCCTCACTCCCAACTAAAAAAGTAAAAACCCCGAGTGACCAAATGTGGACGCAGCGAGCGAACAACTCCTCACTCCTCATTCCTCACTCCCAATTAAAAGAATTATGGCTAAAGAAATTTCATTTAACACGGACGCTCGCGACCAACTGAAAAAAGGTGTCGATGAGTTGGCAAATGCCGTGAAAGTTACTCTCGGTCCAAAAGGCCGCAATGTGATTATCGAGAAAAAATATGGCGCACCGCACATCACCAAAGATGGCGTAACGGTGGCCAAAGAGATTGAACTCGACAATGCGATGGAAAATCTGGGTGCGCAACTCGTCAAAGAGGTGGCCTCGAAAACGGGCGATCAAGCAGGCGATGGCACCACTACCGCCACTGTGCTGGCGCAATCTATCGTTGGCGTGGGCTTGAAAAATGTTACCGCTGGTGCCAACCCGATGGATTTGAAACGCGGCATCGACAAAGCCGTGGCAAAAGTGGTGGACGACATCAAAAAACATGCACGCGAAGTGGGCGACAACTACGACAAAATCGAACAGGTAGCCACCATTTCGGCCAACAACGATGCTGAAATCGGCAAACTTGTGGCTGACGCTATGCGCCGTGTGTCGAAAGATGGCGTTATCACTATCGAAGAGGCCAAAGGCACCGACACCACCATCGAAGTGGTCGAAGGTATGCAGTTCGACCGCGGCTATATCTCGCCCTATTTCGTTACCAATGCCGAAACGATGGAGGTGGAGATGGAGAAACCGTATATTTTGATTTACGACAAAAAAATCTCCAACCTCAAAGAGTTGCTCCCAATTCTCGAACCCGCCGTTCAAAGCGGTCGTCCGCTGCTGATAATTGCCGAAGATGTTGATTCTGAAGCACTTACAACGCTGGTTGTGAACCGTTTGCGCGCTCAACTGAAAATCTGCGCTGTGAAAGCACCTGGCTTTGGCGACCGCCGCAAAGAGATGTTGGAAGATATCGCCGTTCTGACGGGTGGCGTGGTTATCAGCGAAGAGAAGGGTATCAAACTCGAAAGCGCAACGCTCGATCTGCTTGGCACTGCCGAAAAAGTTACCGTCAACAAGGACAATACCACCATTGTGAACGGTGTTGGCAAAAAAGAGAACATCGCAGCGCGTGTGGCGCAAATCAAGTCGCAAATAGCCAACACCACCAGCGACTACGACCGCGAAAAGTTGCAGGAACGCTTGGCCAAAATTTCGGGCGGCGTGGCTGTGCTTTATGTCGGTGCCGCCTCCGAAGTGGAGATGAAGGAGAAGAAAGACCGCGTTGATGATGCATTGAGCGCAACGCGTGCAGCCATCGAAGAGGGCATTGTTCCGGGTGGCGGCGTGGCCTACATTCGCGCCATCGACGCACTCGAAGGCCTGAAAGCCGACAACGACGACGAGCGCACAGGTATCGAAATTGTGAAACGCGCTATCGAAGAGCCGCTGCGCCAGATTGTGGCCAACGCTGGCAAAGAGGGTGCAGTAGTGGTGCAAAAAGTACGCGACGGCAAAGACGATTTCGGTTACAACGCTCGTGCCGACAAATACGAAAATATGTTTGCCGCTGGCGTGGTCGATCCTGCCAAAGTGGCACGCGTGGCCTTGGAAAACGCTGCCAGCATCGCTGGAATGTTCCTCACCACCGAATGTGTTATTGTCGATAAAAAAGAGGAGAATCCCGCTCCGCAAATGCCGATGAATCCAGGCATGGGCGGCATGATGTAATCGCTCGACAATACAAATAGAAAGGAGTCGCATAGAAAGGAGTCGCACTTGCAAAAAGTGCGGCTTTTTTTTTGCGGAATTAGCCGCGCCGTTGCGTGATGGTGCTGCCAGCAGGCACATCTTTGTCCACCCACACATTGCCACCGATAACGGCATTTTTGCCCACCGTGATGCGCCCCAAAATGGTGGAATTGGCGTAGATTATCACATTGTCTTCGATAATCGGGTGGCGCGGAATGCCTTTTATCGGGTTGCCGCTGGCGTCGAGCGGAAAACTTTTTGCACCGAGCGTAACACCTTGATAAATCTTCACATTTTCGCCGATAATGGCGGTTTCGCCTATCACCGTGCCAGTGCCGTGGTCGATGGTGAAGCGGCGACCAATGGTTGCGCCCGGGTGAATGTCGATGCCCGTTTCGCTGTGCGCCATTTCGGTGATGATGCGCGGAATGAGCGGCACACCGAGTTGCAGCAGTTCGTGCGCTATGCGGTAGTTGGTGATGGCGCGTATCACAGGGTAACAAAAAATTACTTCGGTGCGACTTTTGGCAGCGGGGTCGCCTTCGTAGGCGGCATCTACATCGCAGCCGAGCGTGTCGCGCAGTACAGGCAGCCGCTCTACAAATGCCGCCGCCATCTCTTTGGCTTTGGCGTGCGCTTCGGCGGTGTCGCTTGCCACGCCCTCGAAACAGAGTCCCGCCAAAATTTGTTCCGCCAGCAGCCTATTTGCCGACTCCACAAGCACGCCGATTTGGTAGGGTAGTGAGGCCATGTTGGCTATGGGTTGCCCAAAATAGCCGGGAAACAGCACGCTGCGCAGCATCTCCACTATCTGCCCGAGCGTCTGCGTGTTGGGCATTGGTGCATCGCCGCACTGCTGGTGGCAGAGTGCATGGTTCTGTTTTGTGTCGGCCAAAAGAGCGATGGTTTTGTCGAGTCTATTCATGGTGTTGTGGTGTTATGTCGAACTGTTTTTCGATGGCAGCGATGGCGTTTTGCGTGCGTGCGTTGCCTACGCCACCAATTTTGGCGTAGGGCGTACCTGTCTGCTCAATTTCGCGTTTGTACCAATTGTACAAGAAGTCGCGTAGATGCTCGTTTTCGCGCACTGGGTCGTATTTCCACGCAATGTCGGGTTTGCAAAGCAGATAAAAGTCGATTTTTTCGTCGGCGATGGCAGTGTCAATCCATGTTGGCACTTGTTTGTAAACATGCGCAAACCACACTTTTGTGATTATCAGGTCGGTATCGACCAGCAGCAGACCACCGTGCGGTTGTGCGTTTTGGCGTTGGCGCAGTTCGAGCATCTGCACCCGCGCAATTTGCTCCACATCGGCGTAGGTGTAGGGGCGGTCGAGCCGTTCGACATAGGTGCGCGCATATTCCGCAATCCACCCACAGCCAAAAGCGGCGGCGAGTGCTTGGCAGAGTTCGGTTTTGCCCGTCGATTCGGGACCAACAACCGCTATGGTGCGCAGTGTGTCGAAGTGTTTCATTTTAGGAAACCTCTATAAATTGCTTTGTCGTTTCGCATTCCGAAATGCCGCCATTTTTTAATTAAATAATTGGAAATTAGATAATTGGATAATTAAAAATTCTATACTCTCGGACGCACGCGGTGCGTCCCTACAATTTGAAATCTGAAATTTGAAATTTGAAATTTGAAATTGCGGCTTCGCCGCATCACTCCTCACTCCTCTATTGATTGTAGTGGCGCAACACATCGAGGCCGCGCACAATAATGTCGTTTTCGCTGTTTACCACTCTGTAATAATCGCCGTTTTCGTAGAGGTCGCGCGCTATCAACGCTTTCATTATCAGGCAAATCCAATGTTTCGACTGCGCAAATTCTTGTTCGTTCAGCGGCACATCGGCGCGTTTGCCATTTTCGATGAGTTGCTGCAACAGCGCATCGTCTATCTCAAATTTTTTGTTGAACAGGCCGAAATCGGCATAGCGTTTCAGCAGTGCGTGGCGGTGTTGTTCTACATACTCCAAAACGGTTTTGTTCAGTGCGCCTTTGGCCACAATGTTGCGGTAGTAGTTGGTGGTGCGTGTGGTGTCGAGCGGCACAAAAATGTCGGGCATAATGCCGCCTCCGCCATACACAGTGCGTCCGAGGCGCAAGGTTTTGTATTGCAGCGAATCGGGAAAATCGATGCTATCAGCGCATTGAAGTTCGCCATGCTGGTAGCGTTTTTCCAACTCACGATGATACGCTTCGGTGCCATCGCCGTAGGGCTTTTGTATGTTGCGACCGCTGGGCGTGTAGTAGCGCGCCACGGTCAGGCGTATCAGCGAGCCATCGATCAGATTTACAGGCGATTGCACCAGCCCTTTGCCAAATGTGCGGCGACCGACCACCACGGCGCGATCCCAGTCCTGCAACGCTCCCGCCACAATTTCGCTGGCCGACGCCGAATACTCATCGACAAGCACCACAACTTCCAAATTTTCGTACTTGCCACGACTTGTGGCGCGTGCAATGCTGCGCGGATAGTTGCGCCCTTGGGTGTAAACCACCATCTGTCCGTTCCCCAAAAATTCGTCCGCCAAGTCGATAGCCGCGCGGAGCAGTCCGCCGCCGTTGCCTTGCAGGTCGAGCAGCAGTTTGGTCATACCCTGTTGGCTCAATTTTTGCATCGCCTCTTCAAACTCTTTGACGGTGGTGGCGGAAAAACTGTTCAGTTTCACATAGCCCATGCGCGGCGCAATCATATAGGCGGCATCGAGCGAATGAATCGGAATTTTGCCGCGTTTCACCGCAAAATCGATATTTTCTGCCACGCCAGCACGCTTCACCGCCAAACGCACTGTGGTGCCAGCCTTGCCGCGAATCATCGACAGAATGTCCGATTGCGCAGTTTTGTTGCCGGCAATGTTGCGCCCATCGACAGTCAGTATGCGGTCGCCGGGCAGCATTCCCACCTTGTCGGCAGGGCAACCAGCAATGGTCTGCACCACCAGCAGCGTGTCGTTCAACATCTGAAACTGTATGCCAATGCCGTCGAAACTGCCGTCGATTTGCGCGTTCATCTTTTCCACCTCTTTGGCTGGAATATAGGCCGAATGCGGGTCGAGTTCCTTGAGCATCGCCTCTATCGCCTCTTCTACCAGTTTGTCCGATTGCACGGTATCCACATACAAATCGTTGATGAAATAGAGCACTTGGTTCATCTTTTTGAGTTGAATCAACGGCGTTGCATCGTAGCCCAAAACGACCGTCGCGCCCAGCAATAGACCGCTCAAAACGGCAAAAATCTTTCTCATAGCGTCGAATTTTGAAAATCGAAGGTCAAAATTACTCATTTTTCGCCATTTTCAGCCAAAAATGTCGCCATTTCGCACAAAAATCACTAATTTTGTCGTCCAAATCGGAACAAACTCTGCGATGAACGACAAAAATACCGAAGCAACACTCGAAACACTGGGCGAATTTGGCCTGATAAAACACCTGACAAAAGCGATAACGCTCACCAATAAGTCGAGCGTGAAGGGCGTTGGCGACGATGCCGCTGTGATCGATTTTGGTACAAAACGCGCGCTCGCCACTACCGACATTCTGCTCGAAGGCATTCATTTCGACCTTACCTACACGCCGCTCAAACACCTTGGCTACAAGGCGGCTATGGCCAATTTTTCCGACATTTGCGCCATGAACGGTCGTCCCACGCAACTGTTGGTGGCACTCGGCGTGTCGGGGCGTTTTTCGCTCGAACATATCGAGGAACTCTACGCTGGCATCTATCTCGCTTGCGAACAGTATGGTGTCGATGTGGTTGGCGGCGATACCTCGTCGTCGCTCACAGGGCTGACAATCGCTATCACCTGCTTGGGCGAAGCCGATGCCGACAAAATTGTCTATCGCAATGGTGCCAAACCCAACGACCTGATTTGCGTTACGGGCGATCTCGGCGCAGCCTACATGGGATTGCAACTCTTGGAGCGCGAAAAACGCGTGTTCGAAGGGCAGAATCTCGACAATTTTCAACCTGATTTTGCTGGCAAAGAGTACATTCTCGAACGCCAACTGAAACCCGAAGCGCGCAAAGACATCATCGAGATGCTGGCGAAAGAGAACATCGTGCCAACCGCCATGATGGACATCTCCGACGGCCTCTCGTCCGAACTGCTCCACATTTGCACGCAGAGCGGCGTTGGCTGTCGCGTGTACGAGGACAAACTGCCTATCGACTATGTTACTGCTACCATGGCTGCGGAGATGAACCTGAACCTCACAACCGTCGCCATCAACGGCGGCGAGGACTACGAACTGCTCTTCACCGTGCCGCTCGAACTCTACGACCGCGTGAAAGAACTCGACAACATACACATCATCGGCCATGTGTGCGACAAAGCCAGCGGCTGCGCACTCGTAACCCGCGACCAACAAGAAATCACCCTCCAAGCCCGCGGCTGGACAGCCTTTATTAATGAACAATGAAAAATGAATAATGAATAATAGTAGCAAGATGTGAGTAGCAAGACAATTGATAATTGACAATTGACAATGAAAAGTTATAGTTTATAGAAAAAAGACCAAGACGAAGACTAAGACCAAAAGCTTTTCCCCCTATCGGGGGAAACGGGAAAGGGGGCTACAACTTGAAACACTGAAACTTTGAAACCCTGAAACTCTGAAACCGCGCGCAGCGCAATCTGAAATATGAAATTCTGAAATAACAATCATGAAACCACTACATCAACTCTCCATCGGCATTGCGTCCGACCACGCAGGGTACGACCTGAAACTCAAGGTGAAAGCCCTGCTCGAATCGAAAAACGCCAGCGTTTACGACTTTGGCACACATAGCACCGAAAGTTGCGACTATGCCGACTTTGCCCACCCGCTGGCCAAAGCCGTCGAAAATGGCGCGTGCGACTACGGCATTGCCATCTGCGGCAGCGGCAACGGCATCAATATGACCGTGAACAAGCACCAAGGCATACGCTCGGCACTCTGCTGGAACGAAGAACTGGCCGCACTTGCGCGCAAACACAACAACGCCAACATTTTGGCGCTCCCAGCACGCTTCATTCCCGAAGAACTGGCGCTCAAACTCGTCGAAATCTTCTTCACAACCGATTTTGAGGGCGGCCGACACGAACGCCGCATCGCCAAAATACCCGTCGCAGCCGAAGCCGACGAAAAGTAAACACAATTTTTGCAAAAAAATTTGTTCACTGCAAAAAAATAACTACCTTTGCAGTCCAAAACAGAACATAAAAAAACAACAATTTTACAATGATTATTGTACCAGTAAAAGAAGGCGACAACATCGAACGCGCCTTGAAAAAATTCAAACGCAAATTTGAAAAAACAGGCGTTATCAAAGAACTTCGTCGCCGCCAACAATTCGAAAAACCATCGGTTGTAAAGCGCGAACAGAAGATGCACGCCATCTACGTGCAACACCTGCAGCAGGCGGAAGAATAATCCGCTGCGCCGCCCTGTTGCAGAAGTCAGGAGCAAAATCGACATGATCGAACAATTTCTGCAATACATTCAGTATGAGAAGAACTACTCTTCTTGTACTGTTTTGTCGTACCGCAAAGATTTGGAAAATTTCGCGCAATTCGTGGCCGACCGCCGCCTCGCACCCGACATCGCACATGCCGACACCGACAGCGTGCGGCTTTGGCTCATGGGGCAGCACAACGCAGGCAAATCGCCCGCCACGCTCAACCGCCGACTCTCGACCCTGCGCACATTCTACAAATTTCTGCTGCGGCAAGGCAATATCGCTGCCGACCCAACGGCACGCATTGTCGCCGCCAAAAAGCCCAAAAAAATTCCAAACTTTTTTCGCGAAAAAGAGATGGACGAACTTTTGGCAGTTTCAGAAAATTTGTCTAACTTTGAGGCGTGCCGCAACGAAACCATTATTGAGACCTTTTACCAAACTGGCGTCCGGTTGGCAGAACTGCTCAATATCAAGGATTCCGATGTCGATTTCGACCGCAATACGCTACGCGTTTTCGGCAAGCGGCGCAAAGAGCGGATAATTCCGTTTGGCAACGATTTGAAGCAAAAAATTTGCCACTACATGACGCTACGCAATAGGGAAATGGAACGCACTACACCATATTTATATGTGTTGCGTTCGGGCAAGCAGATGTATCCCCAAGCCGTTTACCGCATAGTAACGGCCGCCATGGCGCAAGTCAGCACGCAGAGCAAACGCAGCCCACATGTGCTTCGGCACACATTTGCCACGACAATGCTCAACAACGGTGCCGACATAAACGCAGTGAAAGAACTGCTCGGGCATGCCAACTTGGCCGCCACGCAGATTTATACGCACACCACATTCGAACAGTTGCAAAAAATCTACGCCCAAGCGCACCCGAGAGCGAACTTAAAGTGAGGAGTGATGCGGCAGAGCCGCAATTTCAAAATTTCAAATTTCAAATTTCAAATTTCAAATTAAACTATTAGAAACTAGAAACAGTGCGAGGCACGAGAATTTTTGCGATAAGTGAGCGCAGAGTCAAACTCGTTTGAACTATGCCGAACGGAGCAAAAATCTTGCGTAGCAGAAACTTAGAAACAAAAATTGCGTCAGCAATTTTGAGAATTTTTTCGACAAGTGAGAGCAGTGCCAAACTCGTTTGAGCAATGCCGAGCGGAGAAAAAATCTTTGCGAAGCAAAAAACAACCAGAAACCAGAAATCCAAAGACTAACACCAATGCGTTAAACTTTTCAACTCATCAACTTTTCAACTTTTCAACGACCAATCAACCAATCAACCAATCAACAAATCAACAAAAATAAACACAACTACTATGGAAATCAGAATTCAATCCATCAACTTCGACGCAGCAGAACGCCTGCGTGCCCACATCGAAAAACGCGTGTCGAAACTCGAAAAACTCTGCGACGGTGCGCCCGTAGCCGACATCGCACTGAAAGTGGTGAAGCCCGAAACCGACAACAACAAAGACGCACAAATCCGCCTCAAAGCCAACAATGGCGAATTTTTTGCCTCGAAAATTGCCGATTCTTTCGAACAAGCCATCGACGAATGCGCCGAAGCCGTCGAAAAACAGATACTGAAAGCCAAAGAAAAACGGCGTTAAATCGCTTTTTTCAAGCACATACGACCGCAGTGAGTAGGGCGAAAACTCGCTCCTGCAGGTCGAATGCACACGGCTGCAAAAATTTTTTTGCGAAAAAAGTGCAAAAGTTTTGCTGTACAAAAAAAAATGTCTATCTTTGCAAGCCGTTTTTAGCCACCGTGTGTGATGCCGTGGCTTGTGCGACTCGCCTCTTTAGCTCAGCTGGCCAGAGCACGTGATTTGTAATCTCGGGGTCGTTGGTTCGAATCCGACAAGA
>CAVBBP010000013.1:0-47558 GCA_963593685.1 Segatella copri | reverse complement strand
AATCGCAAAATTGGTTCGTTTCTTTTGGTCGTCAAAAGAAATGAACGAAAAACAAACGGAAAAACAAACTTGAATCAAAAACCACGATAAAGAAATTTATAGAAATCCCCCTTCCAAACAGAAAAAATGGCAAAAAGCGAACCAAAAAAAGAGAAAAAGACAACGCGGAAGCGTGTTCGAAAGAGCGTCAAACAGGCGGTCGAGAAGCCCATTTTGCCCTATTTGCTCATCGGATTGGTCATCACCGTTCTCATCATTGCTGCTATCGAAATCAACGCATACCTGAAGCGCAACTCCACGCGTGATGTCGATACGGAATGCGATTTTTGCAAGGAGGCAACTGCGCCCATTTCGTCGAAAAACATATTCAAAGATTGGAACGCAACGCATTTGAAACACGCTCGCCGCAATGGACTAAAACGCCCTTACAAAACGAACGCTGCCCTGCTGGCCGACATTGATTCGCTGCGCGACAAGGGGAAACTGGTCGAGATTTCGGACAACAAATACTACCACATTTGCCGTTTGACGCACTCGCTGCCCTACCTCACGCCCGAAGCCGCCAATCTGTTGCAAGAAATTGGTATGCGCTTCCACGCCAAACTGCGCACCAAAGATATTGCTCGCCACAAATTTGAAATTTCGTCGATGTTGCGCACCGAAGAGATGCAAAAAGAGTTGCGCCGAGTGAACTACCAAGCCACCGACGACGAAACATCGCACTACTACGGCACCACATTCGACATCGCCTACGACAAATACGAGCGTTTCGGCATACGCTATCAAGACAAGCAGTTGGAGTCGCTGCTCACCGAAACTCTGCGCGAACTACGCAGCGAATGCCGCCTTCTCATCGTAAACGAAAAGCGCAATAAATGCTACCACATCACTGTGGTGAAGTGCAAAAACTCCTGAAAATCAGGGCAATTCTGCGTCGGAATCGGCTTTGTCGCCCAACACATACCGCTTGTAGTACGAGATGAGTAGCGTGGTTGTGGGCAGAGCAATAATCATGCCGACCAGTCCAAACAGCGAGCCAAATACCGACAGCGAAAGCAAGATGATGGCGGGATTCAACCCCATGGCTTTGCCCATAATTTTCGGCGTAAGAAACAGATCCTGAATGGCTTGCACCACCACCAAAACCACCAGCACCGCCAACAGCATCCACCAAAAACTTTGCCCCGTCTCCATCGAGCGCAGCAGCGCGAGAAACAGCACAGGAATAAGTCCGACCGTCTGCAAATAGGGCACCAAATTCAGCACACCGATGAACAGCCCCATGGTGATGGCCATTGGCAACCCGATGATGCTAAAACCGATGGCAAACAGAATGCCCACGCACAACGCCACGAGCGACTGTCCACGAAAATAGCGGTTCATACCCATCTTCACATCGCCCAGCAAACCACCGACAAAACGGCGGTATTTCGGTGGCACGGCTTTGACAAACCCTTCGGACATCTTTTCGTAATCGGCCAAAATGAAGATGATGTAGAGCAGCACAACGACCAGCACAAACAGTCCTGCCAAAAGTCGCCAAGTGCCAGAAAGCAGATTGAAAAATTGCGGTGCAACCTTCTGCACGGCGGTCTGCAAGTTTTCCCAAGTCAGCAGATTTTGGAAATCGATGTCGCCAACGGTCGTTACCAACCACGCATAAAACTCGCTGTGTGCAAAGTTGCTCTGTTCGAACTGCGCCGCATAACGCACCATCAACTGCCCCATTTTCGAGAACTCGCCGACGAGCGACGGCACCACCAAAAAGCCTGCGCCAACCAGCACGCCAGCCACCAAAATCAGCGCTACAAAAATGGAGAGCATACGGTATTTTAGGCGGCATTTATGCTGAAAAAACAGCACCAGCGGATAGAGCAAATAGGCTATCAACCAGCCAATTAAGAACGGCAACAGCACACCGCTCAAACGATTAACCAGCCACAAACACGCCGCCACCACCAGCAACGCAATAACAATGCGCACCACACGGTCGAAAGTATATGGTTTTCGGAACATCATTCAGTTTGTAAAGTTTATAAAGTGAAAAGTGTATAAAGTGTATAAAGTTGAAAGTAGGGACGCACCGCGTGTGTCCGTTTTTGTTGATTTGATTATTTGGAATTATTGTTCATTATTCATTGTTAATTCTTCATTAACGCCGTAGAGCCGCCACAATGTGACGGCTCTACGATTGTCCATTGTCAATTATTTCACAACTACTTTCTGGGCCTTGTCGCCGCATTTCACAATGTAAATGCCATTCAGTGAACCATTCATGCGTGTTACATCGCGACCAAACAGGTCGAAAATTTGGAACTCGCCCTCGGCACAAATACGCCCATTTTCGGCATAAACTGCTATCTTGGTTGCCTGCTCAATGGCTGTAGGCGTACTGCTTGGCTCGTCGTAAACAAGGCGGACGGACATAGCAGTGACAGGGTCATCACTGTTGTAAGTTAGCGACAAATCAGAATCCCAACCAATAGAAATTATTTTAGTTTTTGAGGTCATTTCTGTAGTCGTTTTTGTCCAATATGCTCCTACGGAATTAAAGTCACTAGTAGTACCCGCTTCGCAAAACCCAGCAGCAGGCAAGAAAACTCCCCCCGCATTCTCTATTGCAACCCATTGTGAAATAGTACACTTCAATTTTTTTCCTGCGGTAATTTCAATATCAGAGTTGCTCCACTCATCAGGTATTAACAATAAACCATTTATAGAGTCGTTCTCCCTAATTGTAATGGTTGCGAAAACATAGGAAGCCACACTTTTCTTTCTATTTAACAGGTATTCCCATTCATCTTTGGAAAGTGTTCTCCATTCCTTCCCCATGTTATCTCCCCATTCAACAAAGTTGCCTGTCGATTGGTCGCGTGAACCAGTTTTGGTGCCATATTCGTTATTTGTTGAACTCCAGCAAAATGCATCTACCAAATTCGATTCAGTGCTTGAATTAGAATTATCTACCCCATAACATTCGTATTGGTTATTAGCAAATTTCCACTTTTTTGTATTAGGGTTATAATTCAAGTTGCCTTTAGAAAAATGTACTTGTTTGCTGTCGGAAATAGAGAAAAGTCCAGAAAGTGAACCTGTCGGCGCAGCAAACAACAAAAATGAACTATTTATTAACAGTGCCAACAACAATGTTTTTCGCATACAGATATTGTTTAATTTTACCATAATTACAGGGATTCATCTTTACATCCCACGAGATTCAAATGTTAAATTTTGATTAAAAACAGGTGGTTCTTCTACTATTTTTTTATAACTACTGTAGAGTTTCGATGTCCATCTTGATATGCCGACACGATGTATTGGCCTGGGAGCAAGCCAGACATGTCGAGATTATATTGCGTCTTCCCTTTTTCCTGTAAAACAATACGACCATTTACATCATAAATTTTTACATCGAATAGGGACTCGCTATTAGTCAATTCCACACTTAACATATCTTGAGTTGGATTTGGTGTCGTAATTATACTAGATTGGGTTCTATTACGAAGAGAGCGTGTCGTTGATTGACTATTATTTGTATTTGATTGTGAGGTGGAGGTTATTTCTATTGTTTCTAATTCTTCACAACCATCATTATAGGTTACAACCAATCCCACTGTTCCTAGAAAACTTCTTGCCAACACAAAATCTAACGCTTCGCTTCCTTCATCTGTCAATACTCCATCAACATACCATTTATAATACACGGCACTATCTAATGGATATGGTTCAAAAGAGAACCAACGAAGAGAACGCCCTTGAGGTTCAGTTACTATATAGAAAGTAGAATTTGCAATTTCAACAGAATAGGTTATCGTATCCGAGTTTCCGCAGATGCTTGTTCCTATAGCAAAGGCCGATACGGTGTGCGTACCTGCTACACCATCGGTGCGTACCGAAATTTGTGTTTTGGCAGCATTGGTCGAAAGTTGAGTCCAGCCAGTTGGCAAAATCCAATCGTAGGTTTGGTTAGATATTGTCCCCGAAAGCGAGAAAGTTACTGTGTCGGGCATATTAGAAGCGATACACGAAGTCCCCGACATTGTGATGGCCGAAGGTGCTGTTGGCGAGAACGACAAATTGCGTTGTGTATAGTTACCGTTACACCCTGCTGCTCCTTGAGGCGTTACGCGCAGATATGTGGTGGCTGTAGTTGGTGTAATATAAACTGTGTCGCCCGTATAGGCGGTTAAATTACATCCCGGTGCAGTCCAAACATAACTTTGTGCTGCTGGGCGTACGCCAGTTGTATCAATCCAAAACTTGTATGTTCGTCCTACTTTTAGGCAATCGTCGCCATAAATGGCATCTATTTTGGCTGGCTTTATATGCACAGTGCAAGAAACGGTATCGGTTTGCCCATCGGCCGATGGACAAGCGAGCGACCATGCTTTCAGTGTGCCAGTGAGCGACGCATTGTCAAATGGACGCGCCTCGATAGTTTGTCCCACATCTGATGTATTTTCTTTCAACGCCCAACCTTGTGGCAATTCCCAGCGTATGCTCGTGTTTGTTGGTATCTGCCCCTCAAGTTTGAATAAATAATAACGACCTGCAGCCACTTCGGCACACGAGGCAGAATTCGAAATCGAAACTGTTGTTCCCCATTTTCGATTCACAAATATAGTCGAGGCACTCTCGCTGCAAGCAGGTTCATCGGCGTATGCGGCAGTTACCTTTATTTCGGCCGATGAACCAGCGTCGGGCGTTACAGTAACACTTGTCCCAGTTGTCGACGACAAACGATAGTTCGATGGCGCAGTCCATGTATAAGTTACGCCATCAACAGCATTTTGCACCGACAGTGTGAATGAATTTGTCCCATACGCAATACAAGTATCGGTCGGAATAATTGGTTTTGGAGCCAATTTTCCCAATGTCAGTGAGATTCTTTTTTGCTCTTCATCTTTATTGCATTTGCCGACATTGACCGATAAAACATCGTTGCCAGTAAGTGTACCGACTTTGAATGTTACAGAACTACCATCGCCCGCTGTATAGTATATGGTATCGACAAACGATGGTTTGTTTTCGTTGATATTCCAAAAGTAGTTGTCCATGCCAATGTTGTGGTCGAGATTTACAGTCAAAATAGGGTCGATGGAATAGACAACCACATCGCCAGGGGCAATGCAAGTAGGGCCTGCAATGGAAAATGTATCTGGCAGAGTAAACTGCTTGTAAACATCAACCATAGAAGCCGAGGTACAACCGCCATTGCGATATTGCAAACGAATTGCCCCTTTGCCATAGCCGTTCGATACAATGGTAACTGTTGTGTCGCGTGCCGAAGAGCCTTCTGCAAATGCCAAATCGCCAAGCGGAACCCAACGGAAATATTCCAAATTTGGAATAGAACTGAACGAGACACTAATAGAGCCATCAATTGGCAGACATAGGTCTTCTCCAATTATTCCAGAACCATCGCGAATGTACTCATTGTCTGTAGTTGCATTCGCTCCACCCATTGCAGCAAGTGCAATGGCAACAAGTAAAAATTTCTTCATAATGCAAAAATTAAATTAAAGTGTTTTTTAACACCGCAAAGATACGCAAATTATTTTGAAAAAGCAAGCGTATTTTTGAAAAACTTTTTTCTGCCTATTTTTTTTAAGGGGATTTCTAATTTCTAAATTTCTGGTTTCAGGTTGCGCTTCGCGTTGTTTCAAGTTTCAAGTTTCAGGTTTTCGGAATCAAGAAAGCCGCAATCTTCAAATTTTCAAATTTTCAAATCTTCAAATAATTTCGTCTTTTGTCCTTACTCTTTTGTCCTTACTCTTTATTCGTCGGACGTGGCATGCCGCGTCCCTACTTTCACACTTTTACACTTTCAAACTAAAAAATTCCTCACTCCTAATTCAAATTCACTACTCACTTCTAACTTCTCACTACTAACTGCTCACTGCTCACTTTTTCAAGCAGTTCTTTTGCGTTTTCGATGGCGGCTTCCGAGGGATTTTTGCCGCTCAACATTTCGGCGATTTCGTGTATGCGTTCGGTGGGCGACAGGCGCACGATGTCGGTAACAGTGGCATCGGCGGTGTCGTGCTTGAACACGCGGTAGTGCGCTGTGCCTTTGGCGGCTATCTGCGGCAGGTGCGTGATGGCGATGACCTGCATCGATTGCGCCATCTTGCTCATTATCAAGCCCATACGGTACGCTACCTCGCCCGAAACGCCCGTGTCTATCTCGTCGAACACGATGGTGGGCAACTGCGTGCGACTGGCCATCAAGGCTTTGATTACCAGCATCAAACGCGACAATTCGCCGCCCGAAGCCGTCTGTGCAATGGTTTGAGGCGCATGATTTTTGTTGGCCGAAAAGAGAAATTCGACCACATCGGTACCCATCGGCAAAAAGCCATCGGCAGTGGTAATGCGCACCACAAAATTGGCGTTGGGCATACCCAGTTGCACCAGTTGGCGCGACACCTCGCTCTCCAACAGTGTCTGCACGCTCGCCCGCTTGTGCGACAAAACCTCGGCTGCACGGCTCAAATCGGCTTGCGCCTGCGTTTTTTGCTGCGTCAGTTGTTCCAATTCAAAATCGAAGCCATCGATGCGCGAGAGTTTCGCCTCGAAATCGGCTTGCAGGTGCAACAACTCCGCCACTGTGCGCACGCGGTGTTTCTGTTGCAGCGTGTAAATTTGGTCGAGCCGACTTTCGACAAACTCCTTGCGTTGCGGGTCGAAATCGGTGTCGTTCAGGCGGTTTTCGAGTTCGGAAGCGATGTCGTTCAAATCGACCAACGCACTCTCGACGCGCTGCTCGTAATCGGCATTTGTCGGCAAAAAGCGCGTGATTCGCCGCAAGGCCGAAAGCGTATCTTTCAGGCGTATCTGCACGCCCGCCGCCTCGTCGGAGAGGTTCGCCAACGCCGCCGCCAACGCCGTTTTCACCTCTTCGCTGTGGTTCATCGCCTCTAGTTCGGCTTCGAGCAACTCCTGCTCGCCATCGGTCAGTGCCAACGCCGCCAACTGGTCGAACTGAAACTGCGCATAATCGCGCTCCGACCGCCACTGTTCGGCAGTTTGCTGCAAGTCGGCCAATCGCCGTTCGACCTCTTTGTAAAGTTTGTATTTGTGGCGATAATCGGCCAATTCGTGCTGCGATTCGGCCATGGCATCGACCACGCCGAGTTGGAAAGCGTTCTCGCCGAGCAGCAGATTTTCGTGCTGCGAATGAATATCGACCAAGCGAACGCTGATGTCGCGCAACTGCTGCAAATTCACAGGCGTATCGTTCACAAAAGCACGCGATTTGCCGCTGTCGAGCACCTCGCGGCGCAAAATGCACTCGTCGGTGTAGTCCACATCGAGCCGTTCAAAAAGCGGCTGCAACGCCAACGCAGCGATGTCGAACACGGCTTCGACCACGCATTTGCTTTTGCCCTGCTGTATCACTTTCGTGTCGGCGCGCTGCCCCAGCACCAACGCCAACGCCCCCATCATGATAGACTTGCCAGCGCCCGTTTCGCCCGTAATCACCGACAAACCGCCATCGAAATCGATGTCGAAATGTTCTATCAGCGCATAATTTCGTATTTCGATATGTTTTAGCATAGTAAAAAGTTGATGAGTTGATAAGTTGATGAGTTGATGAGTTTAACGCATTGGTGATGGTTTTTGGTTATAGCCCCCTTTCCCGTTTCCCCCGATAGGGGGAAAAGCCTTTGGTCTTAGTCTTCGTCTTGGTCTATAAACTATAACCTTTCACCTATAACCTTTCGGGCGTGGCATGCCGCGTCCCTACTTTCAAACTTTCTCACTTTCTCACTTTTACACTTTCTCACTAATTTTACGGTTTTATGGCTTCGTAGCGTGTGCCGAGTGCGGGGTTGATGTCCATCAGCACATTGTAAACTTCGGTGCGTTGTTGGGCGGGGGCTTTTTGCGACGAAAAAAGGCTTATCAGTTCATCGTTTTTGGCGTCGAGAAACGACATGATGGCGATGGAACTGGGATAAAGTCGGTTTATCTCGCGCAACACAGGCAGTCCCGACGCAATGCGCGCGCGCCCATTGTCCACATTTGTGGCCATATTGTCCAACGCCAAGCGATGATACTCGTAAAAATACTCGCGGAATTTGCGAAAACGCTCGTCCATCAGGTTGTTTATCAGCGCGTAACGATTTTTGTCGTCGTCGAAAGCCTTCCAGCCGTTCCCTTCGGCATCGGAGCGGCTCTGCGACAGGCTCACAATCTGCTCGGCTGTCTGAAATGCCGCTGTGCCGCCCAATTTGCTGTACGAATCCAAATCCAGCCCGATGATGATGTAGGCGTAATAGGCCAAAACTGCGGTCAAATTGTTCTCGAAAGTGTTGTTATTCACCTCGATAGGGTCGAATTCGACATACGAAAAATTGACGCTGTTGTCCTTGAAATTGAAGAGCGGCGTGGTGTACGATGTGCCATAAACAGGCCGTCGCGCCTGAATTTGCAGGCTTGTGGTGAAAGCGTCGTCGGTGTAGGCCGTTACATTGAACAGAAAACTGCAATCGATGCGCTCGTTGGTGCCATAGACCAAATCGGTCCAGTGGTGGCTGTTCATAAACTCGTTCAACGCCGATTGCAGCGTTTCGAACACCTGTTTGTTGGTGCCTTGCAGTTGCGATGTGTTAACCGTTACGCTGCATTTCAACTCTTGCGCCGCCAGCGGCAGTGTGCAGAGTGCGAGCAGTGCTGTCAATATCTTTTTCATAGTCGTTCCAATTCTGCCACGATGTCGGCCGCCACTTCGGTTTTGGGCTTCAGTGGGAAGGCCAGTTTTTCGCCCGAGGCTTTCAAAATTGTTATTTTATTTGTGTCGTAGCCGAAACCTGCTTTGTCATCGGCCAGCGAGTTCAGCACGATAAAATCGAAGTTTTTGCGTTGCATTTTTTTGCGTGCGTGCGCCTCTTCGTCGTGCGTTTCGAGCGCAAAGCCCACCAAAAACTGGTCGGTGCGTTTCCGACTGCCGAGTGCCGCCGCTATGTCGCGTGTCGGGCGCAGTTCGATGAGCAGATTGTCGCCTTTCCGCTTGATTTTCTCGCTTGCCACCGCCACTGGCGTGAAATCGGCCACGGCGGCGCACAACACCGCACCGTCGCACTGCGGAAAGTAGTGCATAGCGGCCTCGTACATCTGCTCCGCCGACTCCACATCTATACGCTTAACGCGCCGATGGTCGATTTGTTGCTGTACTGGCCCCGAAATCAGCACCACATCGGCACCCGCATCGGCACAGGCGCACGCCAAAGCAAAGCCCATTTTTCCCGACGAATAGTTGCCAATAAATCGCACCGGATCGATGCGCTCATAAGTCGGTCCCGCCGTTATTAGTATGCGTTTTTTCGTTAGCACTTCAAAATTTCAAATTTCAGATTTCAAATTTCAAATTGTCGGATTAATTGGGGGCAGCGGGTTTGAATTTTGTTCCCGAATAATTGGTGTTACGCAGGTAATTGATAAACCCAGAGATTTCACTCGATAGTTGTTTGGCTTGATTGTGTAAATGTTCAAAATCTGTTTGGTCGATGTAGCCAAAATCGAATGCTCGAATAATTTGGCTGCGTACTTCGCCGCACGAGCCTTTTGCAATAAACAGAAATTGTACAAACTCTTTACGACCATCGCGTTCGAATCCCTCGGCGATATTGTCCATTATTGAGCCAGCCGCAGCCGTGATTTGCGAAATAAATCGATAATCTTTGCCAAACTTTCCAGTTGTATTGAAAATATCATTGCACAGCGAACGCGCTCGTTGCCACACTCCCAAATCCTCGAAACGCTGTATTCTCGGCATAATTTGAAATTTGAAATTTGTTTTTTTCTCACCGACTTTCATTGATGCGTTAAACTCATCAACTTTTCAACTCATCAACGACTCCACTACAACGCCGCTTCGAGGAAGGCGACGATGTTTTCGGGTTCCTCCATGCGTCCTTTGCCCACGCTGCCGCACGCCAATTCGCCGTAGGCAGGCTCGATAAACTGCACATCGATGGCGCGCAGTTCGCGTATGTTGCGCTGCACAATCGGGTGTTCGTACATCTTGTCGTTCATGGCTGGCGCGATGAATACGGGCTTGTCGAACGCCAAAAATGTGGTTGTGAGCGCATCGTCGGCAATGCCGTTGGCAAACTTGCCGATGACATTGGCAGTGGCAGGTGCCACAAGCAGCGCATCGGCCCAGTCGGCGTGCGACACATGCTCGGGGTTGAACGCATGCACAGGCTCGAACACCTCGCTATAAACCTTGTTGCGCGAAAGCGTTTGCAGCGTAACTTCTGTAACAAAATGGAGCGCATTGTGCGTGCAAACCACGCGCACTTCGGCACCTTCGGCCAGCAGTTGGCGAATAAGTTCGGGACATTTATAGGCCGCTATTCCGCCCGAAATTCCCAATAAAATGTGTTTTCCTTGCAACATTTTTCGGTCGATTTTAAGTTTCTTATAAACTACAAATGTAGTGATTTATTCTTGTTGCACGAATTTTTTGGCAAAAAAGTTATCCACAACGCCGCCTAAAGCCCAAAAGTCGAGTTTGGCAGCAAATTTGTAGCGATTTCCATAGATTGTTTTGTTGTGTTTTTTACTCAAGTTTTGCAAGTAAGTTTTTTTCGTTTTTTTTTCGTTCATTTCTTTTGACGACCAAAAGAAACGAACCAATTTTGCGATTAAGCGAGCGCAAACGAAAACGAGTTTTCGATTTGCCGAGCGTGAGCAAAATCAAGAATTAAAGAAAAGTCGCGGCAGGGGCGCGAGCGTTGCCAAAAATTGGCGGTTTGGGTTTCGGCGTCATCAAACTCGCGTTGCTCAAACAGTGATGACGCTTTTTCGAAATACAAAACCTGATTTTTGACACTCGCCGCCCAATGCCGTCTCGCATTCCGAAACACCTCCGAGTTTTTAATTAAATAATTGGAAATTAGGTGATTGGGTAATTAAAAAGTCTTTTGTCTTTATTCCTTACTCTTTATTCAAAAAAATCTTCACTTTTCTCGTAATAATTTATAGAGATCCCTTGTGGTGATTTTTTTACTATCTTTGTAGTTTGAATCGAAAGGAACGAATAGTTGGACATGGGACTTTTCAGTAAAATTTTGGCAGGCAGCATTGGTTGGGCGTTGGGCGGTCCGATAGGTGCGATTATTGCAGTGGCCATTGCGTCGGCGTTGGGCGGCAAAACTACCGACTACAGTCGCCGCATCGAGAGCGACGGCACGGCACAAAGCGAGCCGCACTACGGCAAGCAGCAGACCACAAGCAACGACTTTGTGATGGCACTGCTGGTGCTGCAAGCGGCCGTGATGAAAGCCGACGGCGCAGTGAAAAAGTCGGAACTGAACATGGTGAAAACGCACCTGCGCCGCCTGTTCGACGACGACACCGCCCTCGAAGCGCTGCAGTTGCTGCGACAGATTTTGCAGCAAGATTTTCCTGTGGAGCAGGTTACCTACCAAGTGCGCCAGCGCATGACCGCCGCCGCGCGCCGCGAACTGCTGCACATGCTTTTCGACATTGCCTACGCCGACGGTATGTGCAACCACGCCGAACTGGCGCTTTTGGAAAAAATTGCCGCACAGATAGGCGTTTCGCGCGCCGACACCGACTCGATAAAGGCGATGTTTGGCATCGGAAAAAATCCCGATTGGGCGTACAAAGTGCTCGAAATTGCGCCCAACGCCACCGACGACGAAGTGAAAAAAGCCTACCGCAAAATGGCGATGAAATATCACCCCGACCGCGTAAGCACGCTGGGCGAAGAGGTAGCCAAAAGTGCCGCCGAAAAATTCCGCAAAGTGCACGAAGCCTACGAAGAGATTAAAAAACAGCGGGGAATAAAGTGAGAAGTTAGAAGTGAGCAGTGAGAAGTGGTTTTTGAGTTAGGAATGAGGAATTAGGAGTGAGGAGTGATGCGGCAAAGCCGCAATTTCAAAATTTCAGATTTCAAATTTTACTTGATTTTTGCTCCGCTCGGCATAGTTCAAACGAGTTTGACTCTGCACTCGCTTGTCGCAAAAATTCAGAATTTCAAATTGTAGGGACGCACCGCGTGCGTCCGAACGATTCAACGATTAAATAATTCAACAAAAACATAGAAACAGCGCGAAGCGCGAAAAAACATAGAAACATAGAAACTAAAAAATTGCGACAGCAATTTTGAAAAACAATTATGAAAAAATCGACCATCATTTTAGCGTTATTGGCACTGCTGGCGACGGCTGTCGAGGCGCAGGAGCGTTACAAAAAAATAGCCGAATGCACCGATATTTACAATGCGGTGCTGCGTGAACTGGTCATCAACTATGTGGACAGTTTCGACTACGAGAAGATAAATCAGGCGGGCATCGACCGTATGTTGCAAAAACTCGATCCGTACACCATATTTTATGTCGAATCGGAAGAGGAGCAACTGAAAATGATGACCACAGGCACTTATGGCGGCATCGGCGCTATCATCATGCAGAAGGGCGACTATGTGGTTATTTCCGACCCATACGAGGGCAAACCTGCACAACGCCACGATGTGCGCGCTGGCGACACCATTTTGAAAATCGACGGAAAAGATGCCAAAGGCTTGACCACCTCCGAAGTGAGCAAAATGTTGCGCGGTCCGCAGGGTACCGAGGTGGAACTGACGCTGCAACGCGACGGACAGAAACCGCTGCGCAAAAAAATTGTGCGCGAAGTGATACAGATTGCGCCTGTGGAGTACTACGGCATGGTGGCCGATGGCGTGGGCTACATCGCTTTTGGCGACTTTACCGAAAATTCGGCAGCCGATTTTCGCAATGCGCTCACCGACCTGTCGAAAAATGGCAATATGCAGCGCCTCATTATCGACCTGCGCAACAACGGCGGCGGTTTGGTGTCGGAAGCCATAGAGATTGCCTCGCTGTTTGTGCCGAAAAACACGCCAATCGTCAGTATGAAAGGGCTGCAACCGCAAAGTCGCCGCGAATACAAGACCCAAAACGAGCCACTCTACCCCAATTTGCCGCTGGTGGTGATGGTGAATGGCTCGTCGGCTTCGGCATCCGAGATTTTGGCTGGAGCGTTGCAAGATTTGGATCGCGCTGTGGTGGTGGGCGAACGGTCGTTTGGCAAAGGACTTGTGCAGAATGTGCGCCGCCTGCCACACAACACCTATCTGAAAGTAACGACAGCGAAATACTACATTCCGAGCGGTCGGTGCGTGCAAGCCATCGACTATGCCAAACGCGACGAAAACGGCAGTTTGCAGCGCATTCCCGACAGTTTGACACACGAATTTTCGACCGCCAACGGACGCAAGGTGCGCGACGGCGGCGGCATCATGCCCGATGTGGAACTGAAACGGCGCGACGAACTGACCATTGCCTACTATCTCTACATCAAAAATATCTTTTTCGACTACGCCACGCGGTTTGCCAACACGCACAAAAGCATTGCGCCAGCCAGCACCTTTGCCTTGAGCGACGATGAATACGCCGATTTTGTGGCATACGCCAAAGAGCGCGATTTTACCTACACACTGCAGAGTGCCGACGAACTCGACGAGATGGTGAAAACCATCAAAACGGAGGGCTACTACGACGATGCCAAAGCCGCCATCGAGCAACTGGCCGCCCTGCTCAAACCCGATATTGAGCGCGATTTGGTGCGCTTCCGTCCCGACATCGAGGAGTTGCTCGGCGCGGAAATTGTGAAGCGTTACTATTTTCAGAAAGGGGCGATGGAGTACGGCCTACGGTTCGACCAGTGGCTGCACCAAACCATCGAACTCATCGGCGACGAGGCGCGCTGCCGCGACATTCTGCGCAAATAGAGAGCCTCAACTTATGGCGTTGATATCGACCAATTTGTTGGCGATGGCGTAGATGGTCAAGCCTGCGGGGCTGTGTATGTGCAGTTTGCGGGCGATGTTCTTGCGGTGCGTGATGACCGTGTGAATCGAGATGAACAATTTGTCGGCTATCTCCTTGTTGCTCAATCCATTAACCACTTCTATCAACACCTCTTTTTCGCGATCGCTGAGGCTTTCGGGCTCGGCATCGGCGTGTTCGGGCGACTGTTTCGCCACTAGTTTGTCGCAACTATTTTCGAGTTGCCGCACGGCTGGCACAAACAGATTGTCCTCGATGCGGCAGTGCATGGCAAGGTCGTGTTCGCAGGTGAAAATGTCGAACAGTGCCGAGTTGAGCAGGTCGTTGCTGGCCGACGACGGATAGTACTTGATGATGATATTTTTCAGTTCGGTCAATTTGGCCTCCACATGCTGGTCGTCGACGGCGCGGTGCTGACGAGCGTAGATGTCGATGCTGTATTTTTCGTCGCGATGGCCTGCGTGCAACTGCTCCACATAGGGGAACGCCGTCTTGTTTTCGTAGGACATGTGTTTATCGACCTCTTGCGCATACTCGTCGAAAAACTTGATGACGAGAAACGCCATTTTGTTGTTTTCGCTGCCGCAATTTATCGCCTCTATCAGTTTGCGCCGAATGGTTGGCAGACAAAATTCGAGATAGTATTTGTGGGCGCGTTTCAGGTAGTCCATCAGCGTATCGAGCGAAATGTCGTCGATATTCGGCTGCACACCAAGCAGTTTGTAATTGACAATGGCCAAAAAAGTGGGCGTATGCACGCGATTGGCTTCGCACACTTGCGCCACGGTCTGGTCGCCAAAACCGAGCGGCAGGGCAAAACGGCTCAACACTTGCAGCGACTCGTGGTTGCCGCAAATCAGATCGCTCATTTTGTCCGAAGCAATGTACATAGTTGACGAGTTGAAAAGTTTTATTTCTAATTTCTGGTTGTAGCCCCCTTTCCCGTTTCCCCCGAAGGGGGAAAAGCCACGCGTTTAATTAAGAATTTTGAATTTAGAATTATGAATTGTTCGTGTTCAAAAACGCCGCAATCTTCAAATTTTCAAATAAATTAAATAATTGGAAATTAGATAATTGGGCAATTAAATTCACTACTAACTGCTCACTGCTAACTCCTCACTCCTAACTCCTAATTCCTAACTTTTCTTGCGACTTTCTACTAATTATTCCGCAAATTTACAAATTTTTCGTCAATTAGCGTACAAAAAGCAGTTCGCGATACTTGGGTAGCGTCCACATTTCGTCGTCCACAATCATCTCGAGAGCGTCGGCATTGGCGCGGATTTCGTGCATCAGCGGAATCACCGTATCGTGGTAGGCCACGGCTTTGTCGCGTGCGCTTTCGAGGCGGTTGGCAGTGTGGCGGCAGGCGACCATTTCATCGACTTTTGCCACAATTTCATCGACATGGCGTATGATGCGTTTCACTATCAAAATCTCATGAGCAGCCAAGCGTTCGTACTGTTCGTCGCCAAAAGCGGCCTTCTCTTTCACGATATTGTCGAGCAAAATCGACTGGTAGCGGTTGGCCACTGGCACAATGTGATTCATCGCCAAATCGCCCAGCACGCGCGACTCAATCTGTATTTTTTTCGTGTAGGTTTCCCATTTCACCTCGCAGCGCGAGCGCAGTTCGGCTTCGGTCAGCACGCCCGTGTTTCGGAACATAGCCACGCTGTCGGGCGCAAGATATTGGTCGATGACGACAGGCACGCTAGTTTCGCAGTCGAGGCCGCGGCGGGCAGCCTCCTCTTTCCACGCATCGCTGTAGCCGTTGCCGTCGAAGCGCACCGCCTTGCTTTCGGTGATATATTTTTTGATGACGGCAAACAGTGCGCGTTCTTTGGGTTCGCCAGCGGCCATACGGTCGTCCACATCGCGTTTGAATCTGATGAGTTGATCGGCCACAGCAGCGTTGAGTGCAAGCATAGCAGCGCCGCAGTTGGCCGACGAGCCGACAGCGCGAAATTCAAAGCGATTGCCTGTAAATGCAAACGGCGAGGTGCGGTTGCGGTCGGTATTGTCGAGCAAAATTTCGGGAATATGCCCCACGCCGAGTTTCATCTCTTTTTTGGCGTTGATAACGATGCCTTTGTCGGCCGATGCCCGCTCCAGTTTGTCGAGTGCGTCGGTAATCTGCTTGCCCAAAAACACCGAAATGATGGCTGGCGGCGCTTCGTTGGCACCGAGGCGGTGTTCGTTGGTGGCCGAGGCGATAGAGGCTTTCAGCAGACCATTGTGGCGATTGACGGCCATCAGCACATTCACAAGGAAAGTGATAAATTGCAGATTTGTGTACGAATTTTTGCCTGGAGCGAGCAGATTCACGCCCGTGTTCGTTCCCATCGACCAGTTGCAATGCTTGCCCGAACCATTCACGCCAGCAAACGGTTTTTCGTGGAGCAACACACGGAAATGATGCCGCCGCGCCACGCGTTCCATCACCGACATCAGCAGCAAATTGTGGTCGTTCGATAGGTTCACCTCTTCGTAAACAGGCGCTAGTTCAAACTGATTGGGAGCCACCTCGTTGTGGCGTGTTTTCACAGGGATTCCGAGCGTGAGTGCCTCGTTTTCGAGGTCGGTCATAAAGGCCAGCACGCGTTCGGGAATTGCGCCGAAATAGTGGTCTTCCAACTGCTGATTTTTTGCGCTGTCGTGGCCGAGCAGCGTGCGCCCAGTCAGCATCAAGTCGGGGCGGGCTTGGCAGAGCGACTCATCGACCAAAAAATACTCCTGCTCCCAACCGAGATAGGCGTGTACGCGCGACACATTACGGTCGAACAGGCGGCAGACATCTACCGCAGCGCGATTCAGAGCCGCCACGCTGCGCAAGAGCGGCGTTTTGTAGTCGAGCGCTTCGCCCGTGTAGGCCACAAAAACCGTTGGAATGCAGAGTGTGTCGCCCACCACAAACGCTGGCGACGACGGATCCCACGCCGAGTAGCCGCGCGCCTCGAAAGTGTTGCGAATGCCGCCGCTCGGAAAACTCGACGCATCGGGTTCTTGCTGGTAAAGTACGCTGCCCGAAAACTCCTCCAATACGCGGCCGTCGGGCGTTTTTTCGACGAAAGCGTCGTGTTTTTCGGCTGTGCCGCCCGTCAGTGGCTGGAACCAGTGCGTGAAATGCGTTGCGCCGAGTTCGGTCGCCCACTTTTTCATGCCCATCGCCACCGCATTGGCAATGTCGCGGCTCAACGGTTTGTCGTTGTCGATAGCGTCGAACAGTTGATTCAAAATGGTGTCGGCGATGTACTCCTTCATGCGTTCGCGCGTGAAGACATTTTTGGCAAAAAACGCTGTTGGGCGTTCATTGTGGCTAGCCACCTCCATCGGCCGATGGTTGCACGCCGCTTCCAATGCTGAAAATCGCAATGTACTCATACTTTTACCCTTTTTACTGAATTTTTACTGAAAAATTATTGAAGAAAAGACCTAAAATACCCTGTTTTTCAATTTTAATCCGATTAAAATCAGATTTCGACCGCAAAAGTAGGCTATTTTTTTGAATCGTGCAAGAAAAAAGTGATTTTTTTAGTAAAAAAGTGTATAAAGTGTGTAAAGTGAAAAGTGTATAAAGTGTGAAAGTTTGTAAAGTTCATAAAGTAGGGACGCGGCATGCCACGCCCCTACAATTCTGAAATTTGAAATTTGAAATTGCGGCTCTGCCGCGCTACTCCTCACTCCTCATTCCTCACTCCTCATTAGTCTTGCTACTCACATCTTGCTACTATCGAATTAAAATCCAAAACTGAAGCCGACGGTGAATGTCCAGTTGCGGCCTTGGTAGAGTTTTGGGGTGTATTGGTCGAGGTAGCCTTGCGCTGTGAGGCGGTTTTCGTAGGCAATCGGCTCCGACGAGGGCGTGTAGCCGCGCGCATTGTTCCACTCTACATTGATGATGGCGTAGGCGTTGTTCACCACTTCGTACACGGCTTTGAATGCCACAAGGTCGTTTTGCCACACCTTTTCGTTGAACGGCTTTTGGGCGATAACCTTGTCGATTTCGTCGCGAATGTAACTGTAGTCGTTGTACTTGGTGGCATTGGTGTACGACAGATTCAGGCTCAAACCGCGCACAGGTTTGTAGTTGAGCGCCACATAGATATCCTGCGAATTGTCGCCCAGATAATGCCCTAAATTGTAACTGTTCGATGCCCAAGTGAGCGTGGGAATAGAGTGCTTGTAGTTGATGATGTTGGTGCGTGTAAATTCGCCTTGTAGCGACAGATTTTTCACGGGCCAGTTGCTCACATTGAAGCCGACTTTGTATGACCACGGATTGCGTTCGGCGTTGCCTTTTTTCAGGCGTTTTGAGTTAAATTCGTCGAGGAAAACGGAGCCGTAGAGATGCAAATGTTTGATGTTGCGACTGCTGATGTTGAAAAAAATCATCGAGTTTTGATTTTCGGTGCCGAGCCCTTTGGTCAGCAGGTGGTCGATGCTTTTGTAGTAGGCAATCGGAATGAAATAGGCGGCCTGCACATTGCGTTCGGCGTAGATGATGGCATTGCCAATCGAGAGATTCAGCCCTTGTATCGGCGTGAAAGTGAGCATGTTGGCAGCAATAAATTTGTTGGCAGGGCGGTAGTGCTTTTTGGTGGTGCTGTCGGTGTATTGCTCCACATAGTAGTTGGTCGAATCGAGCACATTGCTCACCAGCCAGCCGTGTATGTAGTTGAGTTCGAACCACTTACACGGTTTCAGATTGAGCGTAATCATGGGAAAACTCGGCGCGCGCCCCGAAATGATGTTCGAGCCGTTGTAGGCGTCGCCCCACTGAATCACATCTTTCACCAGTCCGAGGCTGCCCCACCATGCATACGCCTTGATGCCGCCGCGCAGGTCGCTGTAGTCGCCGCCGTAGGTGGCCTCTTTGTATTGGCAACCAGGCAGTTGGTTCAGATATTGCGGTTGCGAAATGCGCGCTCCGTGGCGTTTTGTGGGGAAATACTCCTCTTTCAGAAAATTGCCGTTGTACGACTGGTCGCGGTAACTGGCCCACACCGACACATGGTTCACGATATCCATCTGAATATCAGCACCAAACCAGCGTTTCATCAGCAGACCTTTTTTTGCGCCAACTATCAGATCCATGCCCAAAATGGGCGTGATGCGCGCCTTGAAATACTTGTTGTTGTAGTGAAACGATGGCTGCAAGAGCGACAGCGCAAATGTGCTTTTGTCGGTCCAACTCACAATGTTGCGCATTGGCACGGTGTCGCATTCGAGCGCATAGTCGTTCAGAAAAAACTCCAAATCCTTGCGTTGGCGTTTGGTGAGCAGCGAGTCGGCAGCCTGCGCTTCGCGTAGTTTCTGCGCAATGTAGTCGCGGCTGTAGGGTTTCACCACCGAATTGATGCAGACGATGCGGTCGATGGCCAACTCGTCGATAAAATCGTAAATCTGCGTGTAGGCGATGTTTTCGGGAATATCCTGCGCTGCCAAACAAATTGGCATACACACCGCCGCCAACAGCCATTTTTTTAACTTCATCATGTTCAATTTTGGTTCATTCGTGCAATGTATTTTCCGATGATGTCGAACTCCAAATTTACCACCGAGCCTACTTTGATGTTGTGAAAATTGGTGTGTTCGAAGGTGTAGGGAATTATCGCCACCTCGAAACTGTCGTTCGTCGGCGTGCATACCGTCAGCGACACGCCATTCACCGTAACCGAGCCTTTGTCCACCGTCAGGTAGCCGCGGCGGCGCATGTCGGGCGTGCTTTGGTATTCGAAGTGGAAATAGTAACTGCCGTCGGCGTTGCGCACTTCGGTGCAGCGTGCGGTTTGGTCCACATGACCCTGCACAATGTGTCCGTCGAGGCGGCCGTTCATCATCATCGAGCGTTCCACATTCACCTCGTCGCCCACGCGCAGCAGCCCGAGATTCGAGCGGTCGAGCGTCTCTTTCATGGCGGTAACGGTGTAGCGGTCGCCATCGATTTTCACCACGGTGAGGCACACGCCGTTGTGCGCCACGCTCTGGTCGATTTTTAGTTCGCCGACAAAACTGCAAGTCAGCGTAAAATGCACATTTTCGCGGTCGCGCTCAATGCCCACCACATGTGCGGTCTCTTCTACAATTCCTGAAAACATTTTTTTTGTTATTTCTGGTTTCTAATTTCTAATTGTTTCTCAAAATTGCTGCCGCAATTTTTGTTTCTATGTTTCTGCTTCGCAAGATTTTTGCTCCGCTCGGCATAGTTCAAACGAGTTTGACTCTGCTCTCGCTAATCGCAAAAATTCTCGTGCTGCGCGCTGTTTCTGTGTTTATTTGTTTCTAATTTCTTGTTTCTAATCTCTAGTTTTCGGTATCCGAAAAGCCGCAATTATTATTCATTGTTCATTGTTTATTGTTTGTTTTCTCGGACGCACTCGGTGCGTCCCTACAATTTGAAATTCTGAAATTTGAAATTCTCTTTTGCGGCCTCTTTTCCCGTTTCCCCCAAAGGGGAAAAGCCTTTGGTCTTCGTCATCGTCATCGTCTTTTGTCTATAACCTATAACCTCTCACCTATTTTTAATTAAATAATTGGAAATTAGATAATTGGATAATTAAAAAAGTCTTTATTCTTTATTCTTTCCTCTTTCCTCTTCGTCGTTGTTTATTTTCTGTTGCATAAAAAATATCTCTTTTTGCTGTTCTATCTCCTGTTTCAGTTGTTCTTCGGTGGGGAGGAATGTGAGATATTTGGCTTGAAAAAGTTGTTTATTTTCCTTCAACACAGAGTAGCGCGCCATGTCGGCACTTGTTTCGGAGCAGAGTATCAGTCCGATGGTGGGGTTGTCGCCCTCGGTACGCTTCAAACTGTCGTACATTCGTACATACATATCCATCTGCCCCACATCTTGATGAGAAATCTGTGTGGTTTTTAGGTCGATGAGCATAAAGCATTTTAGAATGTAGTTGTAGAACACAAGATCTATGTAGAAATTGCCCATGTCGGTGTGTATGTGTTGTTGGCGCGCTACAAAAGCATAGCCTTTGCCAAGTTCCATAATGAAGCGTTGCAGATGGGTGATGATGTTCGTTTCCAACTTCGATTCTGTGAAGTCGGTGTTTGGCGAAAGCCCCAAAAACTCTACCACCATCGGATTTTTTACAAACTCCAGTTTGTCGTTTTGCATGGTGGCAGTAAGTTGGTGCATCTCGTCTGCAACAGGTTTCTTGTCCTGCGATTGGAGTAGGCGGTAATAGTATTGCGACGAAATGTTGCGACGCAGTGTACGCACGCTCCACATTTCGGCAAATGCCTCGTGGGCATACCAGCGGCGCGCTGCATCGTCCTGTACATCTAAAAGCAACACATAATGCGACCAAGATAAAATTTCGGATTTTCCTGACAGTGTCGGGAAAATTTTATAGAAGGCGACAAAACTGTACAAGTTGTTTTTGTTAAATCCCTTGCCGTATATCTCCGTCAGTTTTTTCGACAAGTTTTTGACGACTTCTGTTCCATAGTCGGCGCGGTCTTTGCCGCAGAGTATCTCTTCGTGTATGCGTTTGCCGAGCAACCAGTTGCGCTGCAACATTGCCACATTTATTGCACGATAAGCGGCATTGCGACTTGTTTCTATTATCTGCCGTGCGTCGAGCAGCAAATTGCCGCTGTTGGTGTACGCTGGCATATCCACGCTATTTACAAGAAAATCATTGTCTGTAGGCGTAATCATATTCAAATTTCAAATTTCAAATTTCAAATTTCAGATTTCAAATTTCTGGTTTCTAGTTTCTAGTCGTAGCCCCCTTTCCCGTTTCCCCAAAAGGGGAAAAGCCTTTTGTCATCGTCATCGTCTTTTGTCTATAGCCTACAACCTCTCACCTATTTTTAATTAAATAATTGGAAATTAGATAATTGGGTAATTAAACTCACTGCTAAAATTCTTTGTTGTAATTGAAGGCTTTCTCGTTCTCTTTCATGTCTTTTTCTGCTGTCGATAGTACGCTGTTGACTTCGTTTATCAATTGTTCTTGGCTTGGGAGATAGAGTTGGTATTTGGCTGCCAAAATGGTTTTATTGTCGGTAGGGAGTGCCATTTTGACAACGGTGTCGTTTTTCTCCGTTCCAAGCAGAATGCCTATGGTCGGGTTTTCGTCGGGCGTTTTTTCGCAACGGTCGTAGTAGTTCACATACATCTGCAACTGCCCTAAATCCTGGTGTGTGAGTTTGCCAGTTTTTAATTCGACTATCACAAAGCAGCGAAGCAGACGATTGTAGAAGACCAAATCGGCGAAAAATTCATCGTCTTCGAGCAAAATCCTTTTCTGACGAGCCACAAAAGAGAAGCCTTTCCCCATTTCGAGCAGAAAATCGGCAAGATGGGTGATGATGGCACTCTCCAAATCTTTCTCGTAATATGTGGCTTTGCGCTCCAGTCCCAAAAATTCGAGTACCATAGGGTCTTTTATGATTTCTTGCGGCGTTTGTGGGGCGAGTTCTTTCCGCGCGACGGCCATCACCGATTCTTTGTCGTTGCTCAACAAAAGACGCTCGTAGAGCAGCGAGTTTATTTGGCGTTCGGTCTCTCTTGCCGTCCAGCCGTTATTCACCGATTCAAGTTCGTAATACTCTCGTTTATCGTGGTCGGATATGGAGATAAGTAATTTGTATTGCGACCAATTCAATTGCGTCCGCAGTGTGGACGCAATTGGGTAAAGTCTGTAAAACTGCCGACTTCGTTCTAATTGGCGTATTGTAAAGCCGCTTCCATATTCTGGTTCCAATGTCGAAGCGAGATTTTTTATCAGATAAGTTCCATACTCGGCGCGGTCTTTGCCTTGTTGCTCCTCTTCGACAATGCGTCGGCCTATGTTCCAATACATTTGCACACGACAAAAATCAACACTCCGTACCGCTGTCTGGCGGGCGGTGTTGATAATGCTCTTCACATCATCGACAAAAGTTTGCCGCATCGGCTCTTGCTGGTTGTTCATTTTTGTAAATTAAGTTGATGAGTTGATTGGTTGATAAGTTTAACGCGTTGGTGTTGGTCTGTAAATTTCTAGTTTCTAATTTCTGGTTTCTCAAAATTGCTATCGCAATTTTTGTTTCTAAGTTTCTATGTTCCTAATTATTGAATTTGAAATTTGAAATTGCGGCTCTGCCGCATCACTCCTCACTCCTCACTTGTCTTGCTACTTGCTACTATAATTTTGCGAATAGCGCAACTGCTGCTCGGCGTAGCCTTCGGTGTAGTCGATGTGCAGGCCACGGAAGCGGCCGTTCTGGTCGAAATCGGCGGTGTAAACGGGATTGACAAAGCCTTTGTAGGGCGCAATGTTCAACTTGGCGTAGCGCGCCAAAACCTCTTTGTGCAGGTTCAAATCGACTTTCACGGCGTAGTTCTCTACAATGGCTTGCGCTGCTGCGTAGTCGCCCGTCGATTTTATGCGCTGAATCTCGGCCAGAAGTTCGCCAAGGTGCTTCTGCACCAGTCGGTAGTCGTTGATGACGACGAATGTTTTGCCATCGCGCTGGCGCAGTTCCACAGAGTGGTCGCCGTCGGCTTGCGATTTCTGATAAACCCAGTTGGCAATGAGTTGGCGGTTGCGCATGTGCGCCTCTTCGATGTTTTTGCCTGGCTCGATGCGCATCAACTGCGTCATCAGACCGTTCATAAAGTAACTGTAGTACTGCGCTTCGTAGGCCGAATCGTTGGGCAGCAAACCGAGTTCAACCATTTTCGGGTCGGCCATAAAATAGAGTCCAAACAGGTCGGCGCGCGCCTCTTCGATGGTCGAACCGTAGGCTTTGAGCGCATCGGGATCGACACCGGGCAGCAGTTTGCCCGAACCATGTCCCAAACATTCGTGCAGGTCGGTGTGCAGGTTGTCGGTCTGACTTTTGTAGGTGTTCATCATCGCCACCTCGCGCGGACTCCACGCAAACTCCTCCACAAAGCCGTTGCCGTGAGCCGACTCTTCGTAGGCTTCGGTGATGTTTTCTATCGTTACCGATTTCGAACCGTGGGCGGCACGAATCCAGTTGGCGTTTGGCAGATTGATGCCGATGGGCGTAGTGGGGTAGCAGTCGCCAGCGAGAATGGCGGCCGTAATCACTTTGGCCGAAACGCCTTTCACCTTCTCTTTCTTAAATTCGGGCGCAACGGGCGAATTGTTCTCGAACCACTGCGCGTTGGCGCTGATAGTTTCGGTGCGCTTGGTGGCTTCGATATTTTTGAAATTGACAATGCTCTCCCAACTTGCTTTCATGCCGAGCGGATCGCCGTAAGTCTCGGTAAATCCGTTCACAAAGTCGATTTGCGAGGCGGTGTCTTCGACCCAGAGAATGGCGTATTCGTCGAAGGTGCGCAGGTTGCCCGTGCGGTAATACTCAATCAGTTTGGCAATGACGGCGCGTTGTTGGTCGTTTTCAGCCACATTTTGGGCTTTTTCCAGCCAAAAGACAATTTTTTCGAGTGCCGCCGAATAGAGTCCGCCCACTTTGTAAACCTCTTCTTGCACCACGCCGTCGCGTTTCACCAGTTTGCTATTCAGACCATACGAAATGGGTTCGGCATCGTTCGGGTCTTTCATTTTGTTGTAAAAATCTTCGGCTTCGGCTTGCGTTACGCCGTCGTAGTAGTTGCACGCCGAGGTCAGAATCAGATCGACGCCCGCCGCCTGATTGGTGCGCTTGGGCAGCACATTCGGGTCGAAAATCACAGGGTCTATCGTGGCGAGCAGTTCATCGACTGTGCCACCGTTCAACGGCAGTTTTTCGGCGGGCAGACTGCGCACCGCTTGGTCGAAAAATGCCTGCGAAAATTCGGGCGTAAATTTGTCGCCAGCGTAGTGGTGGTGAATGCCGTTCGACACCCAAACGCGCTTCAGATAGGTGGTCAATGCCTTGAAATCGGCACTGGTCGTGTCCTGATTTTCGTCGGTATAAATAGCCTCAAGTATCTGACGCACAGGCAGATTGTATTTGCAGTTCTGGTCGTACATGATGTCGCGCCCCTGCAAGGCGGCCTCGGTCAGGTAGTAGAGCATCTCCTGCTGGCGCAGTGTGAGTTTTTCGATGTCGGGCACACGATAGCGCAAAATTTGCATATCGGCAAAACGATCGACCACATAGTCGAAATCGGCCACAGCGGGAGTTTCGAGTTGCGTTTTCTGCCCGCCACAAGCGGTAAGAGCAAAGATGGTTGTCATCATCAAAAGGGATTTTTTCATAGTTTTACAAGTTTATAAATTATCTTAAAGGGGTTTCTATAAATTCCCCATTTTGTAAAAAACAGTAAATGTTGGATTGGGAATTTCAGATTTCAGATTTCAGATTTCAAATTTCAAATTGGGTTGATAAGTTGATTGGTTTAACGCATTATTGAAAGCCTGTGAAGCAAAAATAATATTCAAATATTCAAATTTTCAAATAATAAAGTAATTGGAAATTAGATAATTGGATAATTAAAAAGTCTTTTGTCTTTATTCCTTACTCTTTATTCAATTTTCTTGCGACTTGCTTCTTGCTACTTGCTACTTCACAATCACTTTCTGCGCTTTGTTCCCAACTTTCACGATATAAATGCCAGAGAACGAGCCGTTTAGTGCAGTTACATCGCGCCCGAGCAGGTCGTAGATGCGGCAGCCGTCCGAACAAAATATGCGCCCATTTTTGGCGTAAATGGCCGTTGTTTCTACAGTTTCCAATGCGGTTGGTGGGCAGTTGCCGTCCGCTTCGATGGCCGAAAACTGACCGAAAATCTCGTGCGATGCGTATTTTTCGCGCGCTTCGCAAGGCACACGGAGCGTGGCGTTGTAGTTGCCAAACACGCCAGTGCCAACTGCGGGCGGCGTTGTGGCGTAGATGGTGATGTTTTCGAGGCCGTCGCAATCTTCAAACGCCCAGTCGTCGAGCCGCACCACATTGGCAGGAATGGTTATCGATTGCAAGTCGCTGCAACCGTAGAACGCCAGCAGACCGATGCGCGTGATGGTCGATGGCAATGTTACCGCTCCCAAGCGACTACAGCCCCAGAAAAATCCGTCGTCGATGGCGGCAATGCCTTCGGGCAAACCCACCGACATTAGGCTGGCGCAATCGGCAAAAGTCGATGCACCCATGCGCACAACGCTGGCAGGAACGGTTACTGTTCTCAAGCCGCTGCAACCGCCAAAAGCCAGTTCGCCAATGTGCGTAACGCTGGCAGGAATCGTCAGTGCCGACAGACCGCTGCAGCCCGAAAATGCGCCGTCGCCGATGCTCACAACGCCGTCGGGAATGGTAATGGCCGACAAGCCGCTACAGCCGTAAAAACTGCGCTCGCCAATGGCTGTGATGTTGGCAGCAATCGTCGTGTTTTCGCAACCAACCACAATGGTGTTCGTGGCAGTTTCGACGATGGCGTTGCAGCCGTTGCGACTGTCGTAAATGCTGTTGTCGCGCTCCACTGCAATAGATTTCAGACCGCTGCACGCCCAAAAAGCCCCCTCGCCAATGTGCGTAACGCCAGCAGGAATTGTTATCGACTCCAAACCGCGGCAACCCCAAAATGCGCCCCAGCCAATGGCCGTAATGTCGGACGGAATGTCCGTCTGTTGGCAACCAGCAATCAGGGTGTTTGTGGCGGTTTCGACGATGGCGTTGCAGCCGTTGCGACTGTCGTACACGCCGTTGCCATTCTCCACCACAATCGACAGCAGCGCATCGCAATTCCAAAAAGCACTTTCGCCAATGTGCGTAACGCTGGCAGGGACGGTTACCGATTTCAGGTCGCTGCACGCCAAAAATGCCCCCCAACCGATGCGTGTAACGCTGTATGTGTTGCCCTCGTACGCCACTGTGGCAGGAATGTTGGCCGCCGTCAAACCAGCGTAATTCGCGCCCCACTGCTCCTTTTGCGTTACCTCCACCGTGTAGGGCGGCACGCGGCTCGTAATGTTGTAGCACAAACCATTGCTCTCAAAGTCGTAGGCTTGCGTGCCCACCACGCCCAGCAAAGCCATTGCCAATATAAAAAATTTCCTACCCATTATGCGGTTTTCTATTTTTCGCCGAAATCTGTCCGCTTATTTCAGCGCATCGTACAAAAAAACAAAGTTACGGCTTTTTTTATTCTTCAATTTTAATGTTGTGTTTCTTGAGAGTCGTGAGAATACTCATTGCAACATGGTATGCAAGATTAACTGGCACAGCATTTCCTATCATTTTATAACCATAATTTACATCATCGTAGATGAACTTGTAATCGTCTGGGAAACTTTGAATGCGTGCGACTTCGCGTACTGTCATTCGGCGGTAAAGGTGTTCCTTCCCCTCTACAAATTTTTGTAAGTTTTCGCTTACCTTTATCATTTTGGGCGCTTGTGGATGTAATTGACATTGCCGCCCACTGGCTTGTACGGTAAATCCAGGCTCATCCCATGAGCGGACACGATTTCGCGACATAAAAATTGGAGAGTATTGCCCTATAAAGTATTCGTTATTTGGTATTTCACATTTGTCCCCATTAGTACGATTTTTTTCTTTTGCTGGAATTGCAGTTTTTTGCAAATCCCATATTGCTTCTTTTAGCGTAGGTTTATGTGATAAGGGTTGCGGATACTCATAGTCGTTGATGTGTAAATCCTTGCGAAATCCTACATAAAAAACTCGGTCTCTATCTTCTGGAACATCAAAATCGTTTGCATTAAGCATTTTCAAATTCACATCGTAACCTGCATCTTCGAAAAGTTTTAGAAAACCATTAACGGCATCAGAGTGACGCCTTGCTAGCATTCCAGATACATTTTCGGCAACAAAAAAAAGAGGTTGGGTCGTTTTAAGTATGCGAATATATTCATAGAAAAGTTGTCCACGAGCATCGTTAATACCCTTGAGCGACCCTGCTTCACTCCATGATTGGCACGGAGGGCCACCAATTATTCCTGCTACATTTTTAGGAAAATCGTCAGCCGAAACATTGCGAATATCGCCTTCAATTAATTTTGTGTCAGGAAAATTTGCCCTAAATGTTGGACAAATTTTTGGATCAAATTCATTGGCGATTACCGTGCGAAATCCTGCATTGTGAAAACCTTTATCAAGTCCTCCTGCACCACTAAACAAACTTATTAATTTCATTTCTGTCAAAATTACCATATACAATTAAAAACCATATTTATTTTTGCAGGCATACCCACTATTCGGATATCAAATTTCAAAGAGGGCTCAACACTCTCTTTCGCGTTGTGCAGTCTAAATGAGAATTGCCAACCATTATCAAAAATCATGATAGCGGTGGTCGTGCTTCTTGGCTTAATGCCAATGTGTACAAGTGAGTTCGGTAAATCAATTTTTGGAACTACAATTTTTGGTCTCGATTTTTTGCTTGGTCGATTTAGTGTACCATGTATATTAAACGATTGAATTGTGGTTATGCGTTTATCATTAAGACTTATTACTTTGTAGAAATCATACTTGCTAAGGAGATATTCAACTATAGTTCGTGAAATGGTTTTGTCTTTCTTTATTTGTTTCTTAATCTCCTTTATAAAGGCATTTAGAACTTGCTGGTAAATTTCTCGTTTTGATCTCAAATTTCGAAACAGAGTTCCTTTGAGGTGCTCTTTTTCAAGAAAATCAAAAACAGGCTTTATGTCATCCCAATATGTTTTAGAACATTTTACACCATACCATTTTTCTCCGAAATCTAAAGATTTTGACAAACGGCTATGCTTTACCGCTAGGTGATTGTGTTTAATACTTAAACCTATTTCCCAAGCGATGTCAGGACGCTCAATTATAATGTCGCGAACATCAGCATCTTGCCCCTTTTGATCGGTTTGAATATATAATTTGAGTGTTTTTTTATTCGATTCGAGAATGTTAGGTTCTAACGCAAAAATTGTTTCAATGATTGATTTTGCACTCAATGTGTATATGGATTTGTCCGCCTTGGTTAGTGTTGCCCATGCTTTTTCTGCAGCAAAATAACTGCTGTTTTTTATAATACTAGCAGGAGTTTTTTTGCTTATTGCCTTGTGTAATGAAAGCATACAAATGTATTCGTATGCACGACCATTGTTGTTACTTTTCTTGCCCATAAGATAGTCTTTTTTCAAACTACAAAGGTAAAAAAAAAATGCAAGTAAAAAAATTGATGAGATTACTCTAAAAATCGAAAAATTTTCTTACTTTTGCGATAATAAATTAAACTGCAAAATGCAACCTTTAGCCGAACGCCTGCGTCCGAAAACGCTCGACGATTACATAGGTCAGAAACATTTGGTGGGCAGCGGTGCTGTGCTGCGCAAGATGATTGAGTCGGGCAATGTGTCGTCGTTCATCTTGTGGGGGCCGCCAGGCGTGGGCAAAACCACGCTTGCCAAAATCATTGCCAATCGGCTCGACCGACCGTTCTACACGCTCAGTGCCGTTACATCGGGCGTGAAAGATGTGCGCGAAGTCATCGAAAAGGCCAAACAGGCGCGTTTTTTCAACCAAGCAAACCCGATTCTCTTCATCGACGAGATTCATCGCTTCAGCAAATCGCAACAAGATTCGCTGCTGGGCGCAGTCGAAAACGGCACTTTCACGCTCATCGGCGCAACGACCGAAAATCCGTCGTTCGAGGTCATCACGCCGCTGCTGTCGCGTTGCCAAGTGTATGTGCTGCAACCGCTCGACGAGAACGACCTGCTGCAACTGGCGCAGCACGCTATCGACACCGACACGGAACTGAAACAGCGCGACATCGAACTGAAAGAGACCGATGCGCTGTTGCGCTACGCTGGCGGCGATGCACGCAAACTGCTCAACATTTTGGAACTGGTGGCAAATGCGCAAGCCGAGGGCAAAATTGTGATTGACAATGCCACGGTAACCGACCGTCTGCAACAAAATCCGATGGCCTACGACAAGGACGGTGAACTGCACTACGACATCATTTCGGCGTTCATCAAGAGCATACGCGGCAGCGACCCCGACGCCGCCATCTACTGGCTGGCACGCATGATTGCTGGCGGCGAAGACCCGAAATTCATCGCACGACGGCTGGTCATCTCGGCGGCCGAAGATATTGGGCTGGCCAATCCCAACGCCCTGCTGCTGGCCAACGCCTGTTTCGACACCATTCAGAAAATTGGCTGGCCCGAAGGACGCATTCCGCTGGCCGAAACGACCGTCTATCTGGCGGCAAGTCCCAAAAGCAATTCGGCCTATCTGGCCATCGACAATGCGCTGCAACTTGTGAATGAAACTGGCAACTTGCCCGTGCCGCTGCACCTGCGAAACGCCCCGACAAAACTGATGAAATCGCTCAACTATGGTACAGAATACAAGTATCCGCACGACTTCCCGAACCATTTTGTGCAGCAGCAATATGCGCCCGACAAACTGAACGGCCGACAAATTTGGCAACCGCAACCCAACGCCGCCGAACAAAAGTTGGCAGAACAGTTGAAAAGAGTGAGCAGTTAGAAGTGAGGAATTAGGAGTTAGGAGTTAGGAGTGAGGAGTGATGCGGCAGAGCCGCAATTTCAGAATTTCAAATTTCAAATTTCAAATTTCAAATTGATAGGTTTATCAACTCTCCAAATAACCAAATCCACAAATTCACAAAAAAAAACATAGAAAATTATGAAACCCATTGCCCTTTTAATCGCCTTTTGTGCCGTGTGTGGCGCGGCTTTTGCGCAAGAAAACGACACTATTTCTACCGTGCAGCAGGCGCAGGACACGCTTGCGGCCGCTCAAGCCGAGCCGCAGACTTATTGCAAGTACAAAACCGCCACTTATGGGCAGGCTAGAGCCATGGCATTTTTGCTGAAACGCGAAGCCAACGACAACAAACGCCTCAAACTCGGCAAAAAGTACATCAGCAACTATCTGCTCACCGCCGAGCAACTCGGCTGGCTGGCCGACACCTTTGCCGACGATGCCAAACGCGCCAAATTTCTGAAAAAAGCGCAAAAACACTGCTCCGAACAGCAACTAAATGGCGATATTGTTCCAGAGGCAAAATCAGAAGGGGTGCAATAGTCAAATTTTGTATAAAGTGGTAACAATCTGAAAATCTCCGCACGCACAAACCCTCGTAATGAGCGAATTTGACTACTACATACAGCAAGGCGAGCCGTCGCAACGCGAGAAAGCGGAAGCGTGGGCGGTGGCCATCGGGCTGCAAGATGTCGATGGTCTGAAGCCGTCGGAGTATCTGCTCGAGACGGCACGCAAACACATCGAGGGTGAGATCGATTACAAACAGGCAAAGCAATTAGTCGATTCGTACTACGAAGAATTGCCGACAGAAAAGCAAAATGCCGACACCGAAGAAGCCGACAAAGTCTCGTTGCACATTACACAAGTGCTTTCGGAACGCACATTCAATTTCTCGCCTGCTGAATTGGCCAATATACACCGACGCCTATTCATAGGAGTGCTGCCACACGCTGGAAAATATCGCGATGTGAACATCACCAAACGCAAATGGGTGCTGAATGGCGATACCGTGCTGTACACTTCGTGCGACGCAATTTCTGCCACATTAGACTATGATTTCGGACAGGAGCGGAAATTCTCCTATAAGGGATTAAGCAAAACCGAAATGGTGGCGCATTTTGCACGATTTATCAGCGGAATTTGGCAAATACACCCATTTCGAGAAGGTAACACACGCACTACGGCTGTATTCGCTATCAAATACTTGCGAAAATTGGGCTATCGGGTTACTAATGAACCCTTTGCCGATAACGCAAAATGCTTCCGCAACGCCTTGGTACGAGCCAATTACCAAAACTACGAAAAGGGAATAGACGAAACGACACACTTTCTCGAACTTTTTTTCAGAAACCTATTACTTGGGGAAAATAACTCATTAAAAAAGCGTTTTCAGCATGTCGATTGGGAAAAAATATCAGAGCAACTAGATCAACACAAGAACAAAGAAAGTGCGGAGAAAGACGCAGAAAGTTCGGAGAAAATCGCAAAAAGTTCGGAGAAAAGTTCGGAGAAAATCTTGCGGATTATGAGAGAGAAGCCTGAGATTTCGGCTGCTCAACTGAGCAAAGAGATTGGCATCAGCCCTCGCGCTGTGGAAAAACAAATTTCGGCACTCAAAGCAAAAGGAAAGATTCGCAGAATTGGTGCGGACAAAGGCGGACATTGGGAGGTAACAGAATGACAAACTTCGCAATCATATTAGCAGGAGGAATTGGCGCACGCATTGGCGGAAATACGCCCAAGCAACTATTGCCGTTAGCCGATGGACGGAGTGTGTTGGAACATTCTGTTGGGGCATTCGAGCAGGCGGCGTGTATCGATGAGATAGGTATTGTCATGCATAAGGACTACCTTGCGCAAGCACAAGAGATGGTGCGCCGCAACGGTTGGCAGAAAGTGGTGTTTGTCGTTGCTGGCGGCAGCGAGCGTTGGAAATCGAGCGTGAACGCTCTGCGGGAGATAGAGCGGCGAAATACGCAACAAAACTCCATCAATGTTTTGTTTCACGATGCTGCGCGCCCATTTGTGAGCGAGCGAATTATCGGCGATGTCTGCGCCGCCCTACAACAGCACGAGGCAGTTACGGTAGCCATTCCAGCCACCGACACGATGTACAGGGTTTCAGAAAACGCTATCGACAAAATTGTGCAAGACATTCCACCTCGCTCAACCTTGATGTGCGCCCAAACTCCGCAAGCCTTTCGCCTAACAACAATAGCTGAGGCCTATCGCCTCGCCCTGCATGATCCGCCCCTGCAAGCCACCGACGACTGCGGCATAGTACACCATTACTTGCCCACAGTCCCTATCCACATCGTCCATGGCGACGCCCACAACCGCAAAATAACCTACAAGGAAGATTTATGAACACGATACCAAGTCAAAACGATAATGAGGCTAGGAAACGAGAACGCAAAGTCGCAAATTCAAAATTTCATTTGATTTTTGCTCCGCTCGGCATCGTTCAAACGAGTTTGGCGCTGCGCTCGCTTATCGCAAAAATTCAGGATTTCAAATTTTTTAGTAGCAAGATGTGAGTAGCAAGTAGCAAGACTAATGAGGAGTGAGGAATGAGGAGTGAGGAGTAGCGCGGCAGAGCCGCAATTTCAAATTCAACAATTAGGAACATAGAAATTTAGAAACAAAATTGCGATAGCAATTTTGAGAAACTAGAAACTAGAAATAACCTCACAGACCAACCTCAATGCGTTAAACTTATCAACCAATCAACTTATCAACTCATCAACTACACATGACCCGCCTGACCGATTTTTTGCCGACAACAAAGAAGGAGATTGAACTCCGTGGCTGGAGCGAGGTCGATGTTGTGCTGTTTTCGGGCGATGCCTATGTCGATCACCCGTCGTTCAGTGCGGCGGTCATCGGGCGGGTGCTCGAAGCCGAAGGGTTGCGCGTGGCCATTGTGCCGCAGCCCGACTGGCACGGCGATTTTCGCGATTTCACAAAATTCGGTCGCCCGCGCCTATTTTTCGCCATATCGGCTGGCAATATGGATTCGATGGTGAACCACTACACCGCCAACCGCCGCCTGCGCTCCAACGACGCCTATTCACCCGACGGACGCGCCGCCATGCGCCCCGACAACTGCACCATCGTCTATGCCAACATCGTGAAACGCCTCTATCCCGATGTGCCGCTCATCATCGGCGGCATCGAGGCAAGTCTGCGCCGATTTTCGCACTACGACTACTGGACCGACAGCGTGCATCGCAGCATTCTGGTCGATTCGAAAGCCGATTTGTTGGTCTATGGCATGGGCGAACAGCCAATGCGTGCCATTGCCGATGTGTTACGTAATGGCGGCTCGATAAACGATTGCCACGATATTCCACAGACGGCCTATCTCACCTGCGAAGAGCCTGCTCTGCCTCAACAGATAGTACTCCATTCGCACGAAGAAGTTGCACGCGATCGCCGCAAATCGGCCGAGGCCTTCCGCATTATCGAAACCGAATCGAACAAACTGACTCAAGTGCATTTGGTGCAGCCTGTCGGCAAACAATTTGTAGTGGTCAATCCGTCGTTTGCTCCGATGACTACCGCCGAACTCGATGCCATTTACGAATTGCCGTTCACGCGGCAGCCGCACCCAAAATACAAAGGCAAAACCATTCCTGCCTTCGAAATGATAAAATTTTCGGTCAATACGCACCGCGGCTGTTGGGGCGGCTGTGCTTTCTGCACCATCTCGATGCATCAAGGCAAATTTGTGGTGTCGCGCAGCCAAGAATCGATTATTCGCGAGGTGAAAAAAATCGCCGAAATGCCCGATTTCAAAGGCTATCTCAGCGATTTAGGCGGTCCGTCGGCCAATATGTACATGATGCGCGGCAAAAATGCCGATGTGTGTGCAAAATGCCGCCGTCCGTCGTGCGCTTTTCCCACGATTTGCCGCAATATGAACACCGACCACACGCCGCTTTTGGCACTCTATCGGGCTGTCGATGCGCTGCCGTGCGTCAAAAAAAGTTTCATCGGCAGTGGCGTGCGCTACGATGTGGCGCTGCACCGCACCGACGACGAGCGCGTGAACGCCGCCAACCGCAACTACTTGCGCGAACTCATCGAACACCATGTGTCGGGACGGCTGAAAGTTGCGCCCGAGCACACCTCCGATGCCGTGTTGCAAGTCATGCGCAAACCGAGTTTTGCGCTTTTCAAGGAGTTCAAACGCCTGTTCGACCGCATCGATGCTGAAGGGCGGCTGCATCAGCAAATCGTTCCCTATTTCATCTCGAGCCACCCTGGCTGCCGTCCGCAGGAGATGGCCGAACTGGCCGTCGAGACCAAACGCCTCAATTTTCAGTTGGAGCAGGTGCAGGATTTTACGCCAACGCCCATGACTTTGGCCACCGAGATGTACCACACAGGACTCGACCCTTACACGCTGAAGCCCATTTTCGTGGCACGCTCGCCGCACGACAAACTCGCACAACGCCAATTTTTCTTCTGGTACAAACCCGAAGCACGCGCCCAAATCAAAGATGCCCTCAAACGCATGGGCCGCAACGACCTGATTGACAGACTTTTCAAAAGTTAGGAGTAAGGAATTTTTTAGTGTGAAAGTTTGAAAGTGTAAAGGTGCGAAAGTAGGGACGCGGCATGCCACATCCGTTTTTGGGGATTTGCAGATTTGGTTATTTGTTGAGTTGGTTTTTAACCCCCTCCGCTTCGCTCGTCCCCCTATCTTTGCGCTTTGCTCCAAGCAGGGGGACAGAATCGCGTTGAGGTTGGTTTGGTTTATTTCTAGTTTCTAGTTGTAGGGACGTGGCGTGCCGCGTCCCTACTGTCGTTGTTGGTGGGCAGTGCAGTTTTGTCGTGCAGAATGCGGTGGAAACCGCTTAATTCGCTACGCGCATTTTTTCTCCGCTCGGCATTGTCCAAACGAGTTTGGCACTGCGCTCGCTTGTCGAAAAAAATCATAACTCTTAATTCAAAATTCTTAATTAGACGAAGGCTTTTCCCCTATCGGGGGAAACGGGAAAAGAGGCGACGGCCACCAAAAAAGTGTAGCAATTAAACCAAGGTTTTTTCGCTACACTTTTTTTGCGTTGAAACACGCTACAAAAGTACAGAATAATTTTGAAATGCCAACTTTTTTGCACAGAAAATATGGATTTTTCTATCGGTACACCCTATTTTTTCTGCCACCGATAAAATGTTCCAAAAGTGTAGCAATTAAAGGTTGGTTTATTTACGACAGCAAAAACGCACTCTTTTGCGATGAATAAAGGGAAAAACTATTTAATTAACCAACTTTTAATAACAACTAAAAAAACAGACTATGAAAAAAATTGTTTCTTTCTGTTTGGCACTTTGTGCCACCACCGCCCTCTGGGCAGGAAGTTTTACGCAGGCGGCATTCTCTATTGCCGATGGCAAATATATCTATTTCTCGCAGGGCAACCTGCAATGCACCCTCTCTGCTACCGACACTACTTGGTTGTTTGCCGAAAATCAGTACGACATTATTGGCTGGGGCAATACGATTGGTCCATCCCTTGCCGAAAAAATCGATCTTTTCGGCTGGAGCGGCAGCACAGGTTCGGCCAAGTGGGGCGTCAGCATTTCGACTAACCCTTTGGACTACGCTGGAGACTTTGCCGATTGGGGCGCAAACACTATCGGTACCAGTGCGCCAAACACCTACCGCACACTGACGAAAGATGAGTGGACATACCTGCTCGAAACCCGTACCAATGCAAGCGAAAAACAAGGCGTTGCGCACATTAATATCACTGAAGATGGTGCGCAAGCGGCGAATGGTTTAATACTTTTGCCCGACAACTGGGTTTGCCCCGATGGCATAGCCTTTACGAATGATGGCACGGACTATAGTGCCAATACTTTCACACTTGCCGAGTGGCAGAAATTGGAAGCCGCAGGTGCCGTATTCTTGCCTGCTGCGGGCAACCGCATGTATGTAGGTATGGACGGTGTGCAGAGCACAGGTAGCTACTGGACTGCTACGCCTCTCACCACAAACTACCCATACTACATGGCATTCGGTACTGATACTAAGGCGAATGCGAACGCTGCCAACACTTGCATTTTGGGGGTTGCTGTCCGTCTGGTACAAGATCTCCATGTAGTAAGCATTGCTGCTGCAGAAAATGGAACTGTAGCAATCGATAAACTCGGGGCAATCGAAGGCGAAACGGTTACGCTCACTGTTACGCCTGCTAGCCACTGTGTTCTGAAATCTATTTCGGTTATGCAAGGCGAAACGGAGATAGAACTCACCCCTGTTGCTGGTGCGAGCAACCAATACACCTTTACGATGCCTGCTGGCGATGTTGCAGTGAATGCCGAGTTCGAAAAAGTCGCATCTGCCTTTACATCTGCTGCCTTCTCTATTGCCGATGGCAAGCAAATCGCATTCTCGCAAGGCAATTTGCAATGCATGCTCTCGGCTACTGACACCACTTGGGCGTTTGCCGAGTACCAAACGGAGATGATCGGTGTTGCCAATAAGAACGGAGATGCACTGACCGAAAAAATTGATCTTTTCGGTTGGAGCGGTAGCACAGGTTCGGCAAAGTGGGGCATCAGCACCTCTAAAACCCCTTCCGACTACGCTGGCGACTTTGTGGACTGGGGTACGAATATCGGCGATGGCGACACCTACCGCACACTGACGAAAGATGAGTGGGATTACCTCGTCAACACTCGCACCAATGCAAGCGAATTACGAGGCATCGCGCGCATCAACCTTAACAGCGACGGTACGCAATATGCTAACGGTCTAATTCTCTTGCCTGATAATTGGACTGGCCCAGCAGATGTGGAATTCAAGAGTGGTTTTGCAGATAACTATGGCATAGAAGACTACGCCACTTACCAGACCTTTACACTCGCCCAATGGCAGAAACTTGAAGCCGCGGGTGCCATATTCTTGTCTGCTGCGGGCGGTCGCGATGGGTCGGTTGTGTACAATGTGCAAGCCAATAGTTACTATTGGTCTGCTACGCCTAACGAATCGGAGGAAGCCTACGAGTTGTACGGTTTCTCGGCTGGCTTGAACCCATCTTACAACGAAAGACGTTACTTTGGTTTTGCTGTCCGTCTTGTACAAGAGATTTATGCGGTTACGGTTACCACGCCCGAGAATGGCACAGTTGTCGCCAATAAGAGCGCGGCCACCGAAGGCGAAACCATTACGCTCACCATTACGTCTGCCGAGGGCTACGAAGTCGAAAGCGTTACCGTAACCTACGGCGATGGTCAAACAGTAGAGGTTAAAGACAACAAGTTTGTCATGCCCGCTGGCGATGTTATGGTAAGTGCTACTTTCAAGAAAATTGTCTACACGATTACCATTGCCGACGACATCAAAAACGGCGTGCTGACAGCCGATAAGACCACAGCCGCCGAGGGCGAAACGGTTACGCTCACTGTTGCTCCTGCCGAGGGCTACGAAGTCGAAAGCGTTACCGTAACATACGGCGATGGTCAAACAGTAGAGGTTTCTGCCGAAAATACATTCGTTATGCCCGCTGGCGCAGTAACCATTACGGTTGTTTTCAAAGAATCTGGCACCGCCATCGGAACCGTCGAAATGCTCGACCTCCGCACCGAAAACGGCAGCATCATCTACGACGGCGAGTTTCAAATTTTCGACCTGCTCGGCCGCAATGTAACCCGCCTAAACGGCTCACTGAACGGCGTTTATATCGTCAAAGTCGGCGACAAAGCGCAGAAAGTGGTTGTTAGTAGCAAGTAGCAAGAAGCAAGACAATTGATAATGTAGAGCCGTCACAATGTGGCGGCTCTGCTTATTTACGGATTCCCCCAAATTCCCCCAAATTCACAAATAACCAAAAACATAAAAACATAGAAACAAAAATTGCGGCAGCAATTTTGAAAAACCAGAAACTAGAAATACAGAAACACTGCCCTCCTAAAACGCTACGCCGATGGCGGCTTCGAGGGTGTGGGTGTGGTTGTGGGCGTGCTGGTAGAGGCCGAGGGTGTAGCCGATGTTGGCAAAGAGCGCAAAGTCGGCACGCCAAGCGTAGCCTATGTGCAGATGAGCATCGATTTGGGCGAAGTGTTCGGAGAGATTGTTAAAAGTCTGAACGAAAGGCGTTTGCCATACCGATTTGCTGTCGGCAAGAGCCAGATTGTGCGCCAAATCGGCGTAGAAACTGCCGCACAAACCAGCGTCGATGCGCCAACGCCCGCAGGTGGCGGCATAGCGACCGCCAACGCCCGCTGCCAAGTGGTTGAACTGCATATTTTGCGCTGGGAAAAAGTAGTTTTCGTTGTGGCGCAGGTAGCCTATTTGCGGCGTAATCGACCACTCGTGTTGCTCGTTGCGCTGTCCGTAAATGGCTGAAAGATAGGCGGTTAAATCGTTGCAAGTGTATTGTTGTAGGCTGCCAATTTGCGGATAGATATTGTCGGTGGCATCGTCGAAGAGATTTTCGGTGCCGAGTCGTCGTGTGTAGTCGCCGTTCAGTTTTACGCCCCAAAAAGTTGCGCCTTTTTGCAGATAGGCCATTTCGCCAGTGAATTTGTGCGCATTGCAGCGTGCCATCGGCAGTTCGTTGAGGGTAGAGATGACTTTTTCAAAAGTTCTGAAAGTGTAGCCAACCGCTGCGTGCCAGCCGCTGTTTTGCGGTTGCAGCCCGAGGTCGCCGCCCACGCTGTAGCCTTTGTAGTAGGTTTCGTAGTTGCTTCCCTGAAAGCGGTAGTAGTGCGTGCCAAGTCCCGTGAGATGAACCACATTCGGCACGCCCAGTTCGCTGAAAAACTTCATGCTGTTGGTCTGCTTGTAGCGGCCGCCTTGCACATCGAGTCCGATGCGGTAGCCGTTGGGCGCAGTGTAGGCCGTGCCGAGTTTGAGCCGCAGGTCGGTAACGAGATTTTTGGGGCGTGGGTCGATTTGTCGATAGGCGATGTTGGCGCGGTAGGTGGCGTTCAGTCCGATGCTGAAATTTTTGGGCAGCCGCAGCGCAAAACCGCCGCCAAACCGATAGATTTGCGCGTGCAGGTCGCCGCCAACGGTGTCGGCCATGATGTACGGCGCAAGCAGGTCGTAGTCGCTCGTTTCGTTGAATTGGACATTGGTTATCTTGTCGATTTCGAACGAGGCATTGCCCCACACAGCGCCGCGTTTGGTCAGTCGGAATGTGGTTGCGCCGATATTTCCGCCGTAGTAGCCGTCGCCTTTTTGCGGCACGATGCTTTCGCGCTGGCTATCCCATTGTCCGCCCAGCACAACTTGCGTCATCGATTGGTCGAACAGCCATTGCCGCAGGGCGGGATTTTCGTAACTTTTCGTTGCAAAAAGCCGTTCGGAGCGGAGTGCGGCCGTTTGGCGACCGATGGCTGGCACGCTGTCGTTGGTGCGTGCGGCGGTGGCTGCTGCTGGCCAAAATGCCAACAGCAAAAGCCAAAAGCCCGCTTTGCGGCGCGTTTTTATGTCGAAAAATCGCTTCATTCTTCCGTTTCCATAACCCAAACGCCGTCGTAGGTGCGTTGTGTGGCGGTTGTGCCGTTGGCATCGATGGCGGTTTTCTGCTCCTCGACAATCGATGGCGTGCATTCACCGTTGAAATCTGCCGACGAATTGTTGGTATCTTTCAGCACACGGCGGCCGTCGTCGGTGAGGTAGAGCATTTTGCGGCGCACGCTTTTGAAATAGCGCGTGGCATCTTTGTCGATAGTGCCGCAGTGTGTCCAGCCAGCATCGATACTTGGCGGTAGAATGTTCCACTCGCGCACGGCTTCGACGCTACAGTTCACACCATCGACAATCCACGCATTGGGCAGTTTGTAGGCGGTCTGTTCCATCGGGAAATCGCCTGCCGCAAGGTGCATTGTGTATTGGTATGTGTAGAGATAGTTGGCCAGATAGGTCTCTTTGTCGATGGGAATGCGCGCCAAGGCGTACGATTTGAAACCGCGGTTGTGCAGAATCCAAAAACTGAGCGTGTAGCAGTACCATTTGTCGAGATTTGGCACCGTTTCGCTGTCGATGTCCATGTTGCTCGGACTGCTCGAAATATCGTACCATTCGTAGTCGGCGCGGCTCAGGTCGAACGAGTTGGGATTGGCGGTGCGGTGGTCGATGCCCACATCGCACAAGATGAAACTTTCGCCTGGCTGCACAGGGTGATCTTTGCCGCTGCCCGGCACCACATAGAGTGCTTGAATGGTCATCGTATCGTTCTGAATATCAGGCGTATAGTCCCATTTTTGTGTCGAAGTGAATTTCGATTCGACCAGCGCAATGCCGTCGGCGTACAACACATGGTCGGTGTTGTTGTAGATTTTTACAAAGTTGTCGCCGTTGTACTGCTTGCCCGATGGTTGCAGCGTGCCAGTGAAAAATATCTCCTCGATGATGAAATCGTCTTTCGAGGCGAACAGGTAGGCGGTGATGCTAAAATGCGGTACACCGCTGATTTTTACCGATGTAGCACTGCCGTAGAGGTTGCCTTCGACGGTTGTGCCTTCGTTGTCGTAGGTGATGTGCGCCGCATAGTTGCAGTCGTACAAGCCATCGAGCAGCACCACGGTTGCACCGCGTTTCACGGTGGTGGTGTCGCCTGTCGAGCGATTGACAAAAGTGAGCGTTTCGGCCTGTTTCGACAGAATTTTCACGCCGTCGGGATAGATCACATCGATGCTGTCGGTGGCGCGCACCAGCAACGATTGGTTGCCCTGTTTTTGCGTCATCTGGTCTTCGCAACTGGCAAAAACAACCGCCAGCAGCGCAATACTCAATGTTTTAAAAATGGTCTTGTTCATAGTTTTTTTTGTTTTTTTAGTGTGTAAAGTTTTGGTTGATTGGTTGATTGGTCGTTGAAAAGTTGATGAGTTGATAAGTTGAAAAGTTTAACGCATTGGAGTTGGTCTGTGGGGGTTATTTCTAATTTCTGGTTTCTAGTTTCTTGCGCTTCGCAATTTCAAATTTCAAATTTCAAATTGTCTGTATCCACAAAGTTGCCGAATTTTTAATTAAATAATTGGAAATTAAATAATTAGGTAATTAAAAAGTCTTTTGTCTTTACTCTTTTGTCCTTACTCTTTATTTGTCGGACATGGCATGCCGCGTCCCTACTTTCACACTTTTACACTTTCAAACTTTCTAACTAAAAAATTCCTCACTCCTAACTATTCTTGCGACTTGCTTCTTGCTACTTGCTACTAATTATCAAATTTTGAAAGTCATTTCCATGCCAAAATAGGGCGATTCGTTGCGCCGAATAAGCACGCCATTGCGCTTGAAATCGGGCGTGTAGTCTATCAGTTTGTTCACAAACAGCGACAAACTAAGCCACTGACCGATATTTTTCGTGATTTTCAGATTCACATAGATGGCGGGCGGAATGGTGTAACGCTCGAAAGCGGCGTCGCTCACACTATAAATAAGGTGTTGCAACAGCGGATTTTCGGCAACGGCTTTGGCGGTATAGTCGTGCAGTTGCCCATCGTCGGCCGAAAGGTACTGCTGGGGCGTGCCGTTTTGCGGCAGGCGTTGCGTGGCCACAAACCACATGGCTTGCACCGAAGTCGAAAATATCAGCCCCCATTCGGGAATTTGCGTGTCGAGCAGCAGATTGGTGCTGAGTTGTTCGTTCACGCGCCCCTCGTTCCAGTTGTACAGACCGACATAGTTGTCGGCGATAATCACGCCATCGACCACGCTGCTCATGCTGTAGTACATCGGGCGGCTATTGACATAGGTGCTGCGAAACCATGCGCCGCTGAACCGAATGGCGGTGCGCAACGGCTTGATGCGGCACGACGAAAATTCCCATTCCACACCGATTTTGTTCTGTTTGCTGCCGTTTTCTACAAAACGATAGCCGTCCAATTTCTGCTTGGTTTCGTAGGGCAGCGTGTTCAGGTCGGGTTTGTCGGTCAGTGTGGCGCTGTTGATGCTCGATGCGTCGTAACTTTTGTACGAAAATACGCTGTATTGGTTCGAGTAGCGAAATCCCGACGACATTCGTTCGTCGAAAAAGCAGACCCACAGGCGGTTGCCAGCCACTTCGAAGTCGGCACGCACCTCCCATTTGCGGTTGCGCGCAGGCTGCAAATCGTAGTTGGTGGCGTCTTGCTTGTAACTCACAATGTTGTAACGGCTGTATTTTTCGGGATTTGTCTGGCTATAAAATCCGAGTTGTATGATATCGACAAAGGTCGGATCGGGATAGAGATAGTTGAGTGTTGGCATACGCGTGGTCCAGCCGATGCCGCCCGAAAACGACATTTTCCACTGTTTTTCGCCGAGCGAAGGCGGTGTCCATTGCAGGTTGATGCGTGGGTCGATGTAGCAGCGGCCGTGTATGGCGTAGCGTTTGTCCAAGCCGGGCATCGCTGTGCCGCGCACACCAAGGCGCGCATCGAAAGTGTGGTTGCCAGCGTGCGCCGTGATGTAGTCCTGCGCATAAAAAGCGATGGTTTGCAACGCTGGAATGGCGTTGTAGGCGCGTGGGCGTGTGCCCCAACCGCTGACCGAAAGCGGCTGCGACAGGTCGTAAATCTGCCCTTTCCCGAAATTTTTCGACAGATTCCACTCTAACCCGAATTTCAGCGCATTGCGTATGTGCGGCGCATTGAAATCGAAGTCGGCCGAGGCTTTGGCAAAGGCGGTGAACGGCTTGCCATCGACCTGATAGCGCGCCACATACTGCCCGAAAAGCAGGTGCGCATCGTACTCGCCGGGTTCGGTGCTGCTCGGCGCAATGCCCACACGCGTGGGTGCAACCAGCACTTGGCGGTCGAGCCAGTCGAACTGCTGCGTGGCTTGCAGATGCAGTTGCGCCATTTTGAAGTATTTGCCGTCGTTGGGCGTAACGCGCACGCCGCTCCCGACCGCTATTTTGTGGTAGGTCGATTTGAAAGTGTTGATGCCGCCGTAACTCAAATTTTCGTCGGTTTTGTAGTTGTCGAACGAGCCTGTGTAGTCGGCCGACGGCGTGAAACGCCATGTGGTGCGCGGTGCAGCCACATCGCTTGTGAGGCGCACCGACACATTGGCGCGCTTGTAGTTTTCGAGCGGATTGCGAATGTCGGCGTAGGCGTTGAGCAGCCCGCCGTCGATGTTCATCACGCTCTTTTTGGCCGAATCGAGCGCAAAACCCTTGCCAATGGCAAACAGTTGGCTCTTGTCGTCGGCTTTGAAACGCGCATTGAGTTTCGTGGGCTTGCGTATCCGTTTGATGTTCATCACGCCACTGGTCAGGTTGCCGTACTCTACCGACGGAATGCCACGAATCACCTCCACGCTTTCGATGTCGTCGGTGCTGATGGTGCGCATATCCACGCCGCGGTTGGTGATGTCGCGCTTCTGGTCGATTTCGCTCGAGCCGCCAGCAGCATATTGCAGGTTGGCATCGGTGTTGATGGGTGCGCCATCGACTACAAACAGCGTACCGAGCGAGTTGGTGGCGTAGTTGCTGCTCTGCACTTTTTGTCCTTGTGCGCCGAGCGTGCCTGTTTCGCGCAGCGCAATGGTGTTGGCTTGCGTGAGTGCGGGCGTTTGCGCTATGCCGCCGGGCAGCAGTTCTACCAAGTCGTTCAGGCTGGTGGGTTGCAGGTGGCTCATTGCGTCGCGGCCGATGGTCGATACCGAACTGATTTTTTTCGATTCGGAGGCGGTAACCACCACCTCTTGCAGTTGGTGTGTGTTGCTCTGCAGCGGCACTGCCAATGCCGTGTCGCTCCGCAGAGTGATGGTGCTTTGCAGCGGTTTGTACTGAATGTGCGTGATGAATATGGTGTGTGTGCCAGCATCGAGGCGCAGGTGCGCTGTGCCGTTGTCGTCGCTGATGGTGCCGATGGTGGTGCCGCCAGCGTCTTGCGCATACACCGCCACATCGGGCACAGGTTGCTTGGTAGCTTTGTCGAACAGCCTGATAGTGAGCGTGTTGGCAGCGTTTGCCACAAGCGTGCAACCCATCAAAAGCAGTATGGCGACCGTTTTTTGCATAGCGCTACAAAAGTAATACCCCTATATATTGTACGAAATACCCCAAAATGGGGATTTTGCACCGTGCAAAAATCATCACAAATAGGGATTGTGGCAGCCGTAGGAGTGGCGTACCTTTGCGCCGTGAAAAAGTTTTTCAAAAAATTCTAACAAAAAAACAGATAAAATTATGAAAACAAAAAGAACACTTTTCGCTGCGTTCTGCGCAGTAGCCGCGTTTGCCACCACCATGGCCGCAAACGATGTAACACTCAACTGGCATGCGGAACTTTTGCCGCCAGATGACGGAAAATCCCAAGCCAACATGGTTGATATAAAAATCGATGCACACGGCGATGTTTATGAATTTGGTTCTTTTGGTTCTAAGGGTGTAAATCCAGAAGCCGCTACTTTCATGGAACAGTCTTTCGTGGGGGCTCCCTATTTGGCAGGTACCAGTTATTTCAAAAACCTATTGCTGGTAAAACACGACCGCGCTGGTAACCTCAAGTGGCTGGTTTACGGCAATGGTGGTGATTTCGATCAAAACAGATCCTCGTTTGCCCCAACAGCAGATGGCGGCGCATTTTTGGCTGTAGTCGCTCGTCGTGGAGCGACCACGGCGAGTACTTCGTCTAATGTGCTATTGCGCCTTGTTGGTGCTGACGGCAGTCAAGATTCAGTCGAAGTTACATGTGCGGTAGATGTACTACAGCCTGTGTTGGTGAAAATCGATGCAAATGGTCGCATTGAAAAAATGAAACTGCTGGTGGTTGATTGGACATTAGAAGGTTCGGAAACCACCATAAAATCTGGATTTGACTTTCGGGGTGGCGTGGCTGAAGATGCCGATGGCAATTTCTATGTGGCTGGACACCAGATGCGCGACATCGCCATTGATGGTCAAACGCTTACGCATCACAACACCGAAGGCTGGGACGGTAAATCCTCCACTGTTGGCAATGCATTTCTAATCAAGTTGGATGCCAATTTGAACTATGTTACACACATTACTACAGGTGGAACGGCTCAATGTGATAGAATTTGGGGCGGTATTGTGTACAATGATGGCAAACTCTATCTGCCGATGCTGCTGCTGCCGAGTGCAAACATGGATGCCATAACATTTGCAGGAAAAACCTTGATGCCGACCACTACTGCTTATGTCATTCTCGCTGCTCGTCTCGATTTGGCTACATTGCAGGCCGATTGGCTTTCGCCAGTGAATACATTTGTAGCGAACAGCAAAAATAGTGTTCAACCGCAAAGTTTTGTTTTAAGTAGCGATAAAACACACCTTATTCTGTGTGGAGGGTTGCAGGGTGGCGTTTCTGTTGCAGAAAATAATTTACAATGTGGTAGTAGTAACTTCAATGGATTTGTTCTGAAATTTGATGAAAACATGGGTACTTGCAATTATGGCACTGTAAATTCTGCAATCACAATAAATCATGCTATAACAGCGATTGGAGGTAAAGACAGCGTTTATACAGTGGGGTACTCTAGTGGGGATAATAATTTGTCCCTTATTTCGTACAACACGAATTTGGAAAAAGGCGTAGAGTATAGTTTAGTCAATCAAAATGGAACCACTGTTGCTGCCGCAGCCATAGGTGATACATTGTTCGTTTCCGGTCGTTACAGTAAAGCCACAACAATCAAGTATTTGACCAGCACGGAATCTATTTCCTATTCGGGAACAGGATTGTGGTGGGGATCTGTTGCTTCTTTCACCTTCCCTGGCCGCAATTTCACACCTAAAAAAGATGACGGCACTGTTACGGCTATCGAAACCACTGGCAGCGAGCAAGTGCAACTCTATACCGAACGCAATATGCTGACCATCGCAGGTGCCGAAGGACAAAATGTGTGCATCTTTACCGCACTTGGCCAAAATATCGCTACCTTTGTAGCCGCAAGCAACTACGAAACACGCACCCTGCCACAAGGCATCTACTTGGTCGCCATCGATGGCAAAGCGCACAAAGTAGTAGTTAAATAAGTGAGGAGTTAGGAATTAGGAGTGAGGAATGATGCGGCGAAGCCGCAAATTCAGAATTTCAGATTTCAGAATTTCAAATTTCAAATTTCAAATTGTAGGGACGCACCGAGTGCGTCCGAGAAAAATGAATAATAAATGCGGCGTTTTGGAACGCAGATAATTCATAATTCTAAATTCTAAATTGAATAAAAACCCTTCCCCTGCTACGCAGGTACTCCCCTTGAAAAGGGGAGAGGACTGAACCAATTTGGGCGCGAACCTGTCCCCTTTGCAAGGGGACGAGAAAAACGACAGTTTTTCGGGCGGGGTTATGAGGTCAATAAACAATTAACAATGAAAAATGAATAATAAATGCGGCGTTTCGGCTACCGACAACCAGAAATTAGAAATTAGAAATCAGAAATAAACTTCACAGACCATCACCAATGCGTTAAACTTATCAACTGATCAACTTATCAACTGATCAACTAAAAAAAGGAATGTCAACTTCCGAAATCGGATATTGGAACAGAATGGCAGGGCTTTACGACTCCTTCATGCGGAGGAATCGTAAGGCCTACGCCGCTGTGATGCGCCGCTTTGCCACTGCCATCGATCCCGACGATACGCTGCTCGAACTGGCGGCTGGCACAGGCGTTTTCACCGCCGCTCTCGCCGCCTGCGCACGCACGGTGGTCGCCACCGATTTTGCGCCGCAAATGTTGCGCATAGCACAAGCCAAAGTGCAAGCCGACAATGTGTCGTTTGCCGTGGCCGATGCTTGCCACCTGCCCTACGCCGATGGCTCGTTCGATGTGGTTTTTGTGGCGAACGCGCTCCACATCATGCCCGACCCAGCGCAAGCCATGCGCGAAATTCGCCGCGTGCTAAAGCCCAACGGACGCTTGATTGCGCCCACATTTGTGCGCACTGGCTCGCTCGGCGACCGCCTGTGGTCGCGCTTTTTGGTGCTTTTCACTGGCTTCCCCGACCACCAAAAATGGACGGCCGCACAATTCCAGCAGTTCATCGCCAGCCACGCCTTCACCATCACCGAAGAAGCCATCATAAAATCGTCGGGCTTTTACGATATGGATTATTTAGTCGCCAAGGCGAGTGAGGAGTGAGGAATGAGGAGTGAGGAGTGATGCGGCAAGCCGCAAATTCAGAATTTCAAATTTCAGATTTCAAATTGTAGGGACGCACCGAGTGCGTCCGAGAAAAATGAACAATAATTGCGGCGTTTTGAAATGCGCTTAATTCATAATTCTAAATTGAATAAAAACCCTACCCCTGCTACGCAGGTACTCCCCTTGAAAAGGGGAGAGGACTGAACCAATTTGGGCGCGAACCT
>CAVBBP010000012.1:0-49159 GCA_963593685.1 Segatella copri | reverse complement strand
GGTAACATTCAGACCCATAACGGTGTAGATTTGTGCGCCCTCTTCGGCATAGATGTGGCCTTCGTGTGCATACACATCGTTCAGTACCTCGATGTTGCGAATAGCGGTACCACCGTCAACATTGATTACAATAGAAGCGCAATAAGCAGCATAGCTACTTTCGTTGATTATTTTGAAGAATTTTGCGCCATCTGGCATTGTGGCAGTGTAGGTAGAACCACTTTCTGCCAAATTAACTTTTGCCAAATCTGCTGCCGTAGCACCAGCGTAAATGGTCAAATTTTGGTAGTCGCCATATTTTGTCAAAACAATCGACACCAAATCCAATTCTGTTTTATTGGCAATGTAGCCTGCAGCACGCGATTTAACTGTGTCTAGTTTGGAAAATTGGAGACAAGAATCTGTTTCGGCTTTTAGTTTGCCTTTAACAAGATTTACAACATCAAATGTTTGCCCGCTTACGGTAAATTCGCTAGGGCAATTTGCATAAGATGTACCCCATGTTACATTGCTTTCGTCAATGGTAATAGTTTCAGCGAAAGCCATTGTTGTAGCGCACAGGGCGGCTACGAGAAAAGTAATTTTTTTCATGATAAAAATTTTAAGTTAATAATTTTGAATAGTTTAGTCTCGGTTTTTGTCTGTTATAGCGGTACGCGCGCGCATATACGCTAAAGCATTGGCGTACAATCGTGCGCACACCATCGCCACAAAGGTACAACCTTTTTTTAGAATAAAAAAAGTTTTTTCGTTATTTTTTTTGAAAAAGTGTGGAAAGTGTGAAAAGTTAAAAGTCTGTAAAGTGTGTAAAGTGTGTAAAGTGAAAAGTGTGAAAGTAGGAACGCGGCATGCCACGTCCTTTTTGTTGATTTGCAGATTTGGTTATTTGTTGAATTTGGAAAATTTGTCAATTTGTAAATTTGTAAATTTGTAAATCTGTCAATTTGTAAATCTGTCAATTGGTCTTGGCTTTGGCCTCTTTTCCCGTTTCCCCCGAAGTGGGAAAGCCTTTTGGTCTTAGTCTATAAACGATAACCTATAAACGCTAACCTCTAAAAAAAACTTACAGCGTTATTTTGTAGAGTTTTTGGTTGATGCGCACGAGGTAGAGGCCGTGAGTAGGTACGCTGAAGTGCATGCGGTTGGTGGTGATGCGCTGGTGCGACACAAGTGCGCCGAGTGCGGTGTAGATAGAGATTTCGGCGTTGGCGGCATTCTCCACAACGATTTGCTGCTGCTCGGTGTAGAGCGCGAACTCTTGCGCAACGGCGGCAATGGCGGTTGGTGTAACTTTGATGGTGAAGGTAACTTCGAGCGTGTCGCTGGCAAAATAGTCGTCGCACACGGCATAGGCGCGAATGGTGGTCCGTTGGGTGATGTTGTAGGTGATTTTCGAGTAGCCGTTAATCCAGTTGTCCGAATGGTCGATGTCGTAGTAGAGTTTCGCTCCTTCGGTATCGGTTTTGATGTTGATTGTCTGGTTGCTTTCGACCTCGGTTACGCCCGAAACGACATAGGGTGTCGCCACTTTACCGCGGGCAATGCGATAAACGAAAGTCGCCTTTTCGCTATCGACATAATCCTGCTGCGACGCATACGCCTCGATGGTGCTGTTTTCGCTGATTGTGAGCGTGTAACTGTCCTGATTTTCAACCGTTTGCCAGTCGCTAGAATTGACGCGGTAATGGAGCGTTGCGCCATTTTGGAACGCGATTATCACTTCGGCACCAGCGTTGAGCAGCGTTCCGCTCGGTTGGTTGGCGGTGGGTGTGGGCAACTGCCCCAAAGCCACGGTGTAGCGCTGCGTCAGCGTATCACTCAGCAGATATTTGTCCTTGGTGGCGTAGGCCGTAACGGTGCAAGAACCCTCGATGGTGATATTAGTCGAGCCAGTGGCGGTTTGCCACTCGCCGTTGTCGATGCGGTAGTGGAGCGTGGCGTTTTCGGTGGTTGTATAGAACTGAATTTTGTCGCCTTTCAACACATTTTCGGCGGTATTGCTGCATTGCGGTTTCTCCACTTTTGCCGACTTGTAACTCACGGTTACTGGGTCGCTATCGAGCAAGCCCGACAAGGTGCAATAGGCCGTGATAGAGTCGATTTGCCCAGCGACAGTGAGCGTGAGCGGCGTGCTGCCCGTTTTTTCATCGCCTTTGTTTATGCGGTAAACGATAGTTGCGCCATCGGTGGCCGACGAGATAACGATTTCGTCGCCTTGGTAGAGCGTGCTGCCCGACGCTTTCGAAAATTCGGGCGATTTGGTGGTGGGCAGTTGGTAAGTGGCTTCGGCGATGTAACTGTCGAACTTACCCTCTTGCGTGGCATAGGCGGTGATGGTCGTTTTGGCGTTGATGCTGATGGCGGCATCGGCAGTGCTGGTTTGCCACTCGCCGCTATTCACGCGGTAGTGGAGCGTGGCAGCAGTCGGGCAGGCAACCGTGATAGATGTGCCAGCCACAACATCGCCGCTCGCCTGCGAAAAGGTGGGCGTTTCCACCGCTTCGGCTGCGCGCATTACCGTGGTAATATCGTCGATATTTGCGGCGTTTTGGCTGTAGAGTTTGAAGCGCACGCGGCTATTTTTGATAGAATCGGGCAGCGTGAAATCGACACGGTGCATTTGGCTTAATTTGTTGCTTGTGAATGTGCCGAGTTCAATCCAGTCGGCGGTGGCGGGCTGCCAAGTGTATGTGCCATCGACCAGTTTGAAGTTGCCTGTTTGGAACGAGGCTTTCAACGAAATGTTGGCGGTTGAGCCAATGTAGAGTGAAAAGGCTTGCGGCGACAGGTAATCTTCGGTGATGATGGTCGCGCCTTTGCTCGACAGATAGAGATACGGCACGCTCGATGTCGATGTGGGCGAATATGTCGGCGAACTTTTTGAAATAGAGCCTGTGGTTGCCCAGCGTGCGTTGGGTTTGATGGTAGAGCCATCGGCAGCGTTTATCGTGCCTGTGGCGGTAGTTACGCTGAAAGTCGCCACTTCGCTCGTGCCTTTGGCTTCGGTAACGGCAATCGCCTTCACTGTGGTGGTGGCGTCGAGCGGCAACGAAACGCTTTCGCCCGAGTCGGACGACTGCGTAGGTTCACTGCCATCGAGCGTGTAATAGAAAGTGGCGTTTTCGGTGGTGGAGGCAAACTGCGCCAACACCTCGCTGCCCCAGTAGATTTTGGAATTTTGGTCTTGGTAGCCAACGACCGTCATCGTGGGTGTGTCGGTAAGTCCCGAATACGATGTCCAAGCGAGGTCATCAACGATGAAGCCGCACTCGCCGCTGGCCACGCCTTGCATCGTGATTTTCAGTTGCGAACTGCTAGTTAGTTGCGCTGCCGTCAAATTGATGTCAGCTGTCGCGGTTACGATAGTCGAATTTTTGGAGATTGTTACCGTGGTCGGTGCGCTTACACTACCAACTGCGACGGTAAATGTGCGGTTGCCAAACCCTACTGTACCACCGCTAGCGGCTTTCACGCGGAACGACACTGTGCCAACGCCTTGCGCCAACTGCTCGTCGCTGAAATTGCCTGTGATACCATTGCTCACACTCTTGCCGTCAGAATCGTAAGCATAAAGCACTGCCCCAGCAAATCCGCTAATAGAGTTATCGGTAGTGCCAATTATTGTCCATTTTTGACCATTATCGCCTGTATAGGTGTAGGTGTCGATTTCAAATTCTTGGTCGGGGGCGTTTTCGAACGATTCTGTGCCTTCGGCCCATGCGTTCAGTGCCACGCACGCCGCCGCGACAAGCGATAGTAGTGTTTTTTTCATATTTTATTTCTAGTTTCTAATTTCTAGTTTCTGGTTGCGCTTCACAATTTCTAATTTCTAATTTTCGGTAGCCAGATCGCTGCAATTATTATTTATTTTTCTCGGACGCACTCGGTGCGTCCCTACAATCTATATTCTATGTTCTATAAACTAAACCTCTCACCTATAACCTTTCGGACATAGCATGCCGCGTCCCTACATTATCAATTATCAATTTATTTTCCCAAGAGCCAATCGGCGGCCAAAACGCAGTGAATGGTTTTGCCGTTGCGTTGAATGTCTTGCGGCTCGCCAGTCATCATAATGAGCGTGAGATGGTCGCAATGCGTGCGGCGCGAGGCATTGACAAGGGCATCAATTTCACGATTGAACAATTTGGTGCTTGGTTCGGCGAAATCGTAGGTTACCTGCACCAATTCGCGCACATGAAAATCCTCTACCACAACAAAATCGACCTCATAATCGCGCTCACGCAAATAGTAGAGTTGTTCGTATTCCTTGTGAAGCCGCCGCATCAGTTCGATAGCGACAACATTTTCCAAACGCAAGCCATAACTTTCTGTCTGCAAAGCATTTTCGTGTTGCGAAAGAAACGCATTGTCCACCGCATACGCCTTATGAAAACTATTGCGTTCGGTGCTTTTGAACGAAAAACGCGAAAGCAAACAGACAACATAGGCATTCTGCAAGTAGGCAAGATAGTTCATTGTGGTATGCACCGAGCGTATGCCCAACTCGCGCGTAACATCTTGATACGATTTCTCTTTTGCAAACCAATCCAGCACTTGAGAGGCCAATCGCGAAATAGTCTGTTTGTAGCGCACCCGATAGCGACGGCAAATGTCTTTGGCGATAATCGCCTGCTTGAGCGACATCAAATAGTCGTGGCGATTAATTTCTGGCGATTTCGTTAATTCGGGGAATCCGCCGTCCATCATATAGCGCAGCAAAGCGTGGTTGCGAAGTCCGTAGGCTTGCGTAGTTTTTCCTGCTGTATCGACCCTATTTATCTGACAAAATTCGGAAAACGAAAAAGGAAACAACTCTATCAAACGATACCTGCCTGTGAGGTGCGTGGCCAAATCACTGCTCAACAAATTGGCGTTGCTGCCTGTCAGAATCAGATGAACGCCCTGACGAAGCAACCGATTGACAAAGAGTGCCCAACTCGGTACATTCTGTATTTCGTCGAGGAAAAGGTGCGAAAAATTACCATAAATGACGTAAAGCATCTGCAAAATGTCGTCCAAATCGTCGCTTGTGGCGTGAGCCAAACGCTCGTCATCGAAATTGACATAGGCAAAGGCGACACCACTTTCGACCAAAACTTTCTGACAGAGCGTCGATTTTCCGCTGCGTCGCACGCCTATTACTACTTGAGCCAATGGACTGTTTAACTGCAATTCGCACTCCTCTTTGCGTGGGCAAATAGAGGCTAACGGAATACGCTCCAGTTCCTCTTTTTGATTGGCTAATATACGCTCTAAATTCTTCATTTTGCAGGTGTGTTTTGGTTTACATCGCAAAATTACTAATTATCAACAACATACGCAAACAAACTGCACAAAATAACAAGTTTTTAATCTCTAAACTGCACAAAATGACGCGATTTTTATTGTTAAACTGCACAAAAGGGCAATTTTTAGGTTGAAAAGTTGATCTGTTGATTAGTTGATGAGTTTAACGCATTAGTGGGAGTTTTTTGGTTTCTCGCGCTTCGCGCTGTTTCTATATTTGGTTGATCGGTTGATTGGTTGATCGGTTGATTGGTCGTTGAAAAGTTGATGAGTTTATTTGGTTATTCGGTTATTTGTTGAAGCGTTGAACTGTTGAAGCGTTCGGACGCACTCGGTGCGTCCCTACAATGTTTAATTAAGAATTTTGAATTTAGAATTATGAATTTTTGCGTTCAAAAACGCCGCCAAAAATTTAATTAAATAATTGGAAATTAGATAATTGGGCAATTAAAAAGTCTATGTTCTATATTTTCGGACGCACGCGGTGCGTCCCTACAATTTGAATTTTTTCGACAAGCGAGCGCAGTGCCAAACTTGTTTGAGCAATGCCGAGCGGAGAAAAAATGCGCATAGCGAATTGTTCGCATTCCGAAATGCCGCAATTTTCAAATAATTTTTCAATCTGAAATTTGAAATTCTGAAAATCTGAAATTGCGGCTTCGCCGCATCACTCCTCACTCCTAATTCCTCACTCCTCACTCGACTTGCTACTTGCTACTTGCTTCTTTTTGTATAGCGCATAGAGCAAGACGCAGACGAAGAGTGCGCCGACACCGCCGAGGGGCGTGGTTTCTTCTTCGGGGAGTCCGGGGTCGATTGGGGTTGGGGTTACGCGCTGTATGCCGCTGTTGCCGTCGGAGAAGGGTTCGTCGATGACGACGCTCTGCGATACGGTGGTGCTGCTATACGAGGTGGTGGCGCTCTGCTTGGCGGCGGGGCGGAACGAAAAGGTTGCGCCTGTGCTGCCCATGGCCACCGACGACTGCGAGGGGCGCACGGTGATGCCCGACACATAACTCGAGCCGCTGCCGCTACCACCGATTTGCGATGTGCTGGGCTTGGCTACGGCGTAGAGCGAACCGCTGGCAGCGACTGGCGTAGCGGTGCGACTGACGGCGGTGTGTGGCGTTGCACTTACGCGTGGTGCCGAAGCAACACTGCTCGGCAGCGTTGGCGACGCGTAGGTTGCTCGGCCGCTACTCAACGACTGTTTGGTGTGCGAGTACGACTTGATGGCGGTGGCTGGCGTTTCGTCCTCTCCCTCTTTTACACGGCGGCTGCTATCGACAACGGCGGCCACACAACTGGCAATGCCAGCGGCCAACAGCAGTATTTTGAGTGCAGTTTTTACTATCTTCTTGTTTATCATAGTGTTTTTCCGATAATTTCGCATTGTTTCTCGATTCGTTTCCCCAAAAGGGGATTTCTATAAATTCCCTTGTAGTGATTTTTGATTTTTGGACTAACAGATGTTTGGCTTGAACGAAAGCGCAATGCGGTGGCATTGTAATTGAGTGAAAGTCAGACAGATGCAGTCCAAAAACAAAAAGCGCACAAAAGTATTCAGAAATTCATCAATTATTATTTTTTTACAAAACGGGGAATTTATAGAAGTCCCCTTAATTCTACTTCACTATCGTGCGCAACAGGTGGCGTTGTGTGTCGCTGTCGATCACTATCATGTAAACGCCAGCGGGCAGATTTTGCAGCGTGTAAGTGCTGCGGCCGTCGAGCGGTTGCGTGTGGAGTTGCCGCCCTACCGCATCGATTACCGACAGGCGGCCGTGGGCTGGCAGTTGGTCTATCTGCACTACCCCATTATTGATGTAGGCGATAGGCGCAATGCCGTCGGTCTGCTGGTCGATAGGCGTTACCACTTGCGCCACACGCTCCACAGTGATGCTGTATTTGCTGTTGGTGGCGCAGCGGCTGGCGGTGAGGGTGTAGTCCGATTCAAGCAGGTTTGCCACTACCGATTCGCCGTAGTAGAGCGTTACAGCCGTTACGCCCGACAGATTGCTCTGGTTGCGGTCGATAGCGATGGTGTAGTTGCCCGCTTTTGGCGTGTAGATATACATCGGAATGCGTTTGGCCGAGGCGGCTGGCAGCGCATTGAATGCCAATTTTTGTTGTGAGCCGTCGGTGATGTAGGTGCTGATTAGCGGGCGGCGCGTCTGTTTTACACTGCCCATCTTCACCAAGTCGCGGGCTACCTCGTAGTTGTCGGAGTAGCGTTCGTCGACCAAGATGCCTGTGATGTCGCTATTGCCAGCGGTATCGGCTATTTGCAGCAGCACTTCGGCGTGCAGTTCGTGGGCGGCAGAGCGCAGTTGCGGAGCGGCAGCCACTGGCAGTTCGCGCGCAATCTTTTCGAAGGTGAGCGTAGCCGAAGCGTCGCCAGCCACCTGCACAAAACAGCCTCTGAACGGCTCAAGTACCACATTAGAAGCCAGTTGCTGGTCGTAGTCCTGAACGCCATCGATGGGCAGATTGACATACACTTTGTCGGTTTCGGTGTAGTCGCTGCCTGTCCAGTAGCCCATCTTCAATTCGGCCACATTCACACCTTTAGTATTTTCTGTCTTTTGGTTGAAGTTCGAGATGTAGGGGTGGCCGATAAAGTTCCAACCGCGGTCGTTGTGGTATTTGGTTTCTGTTCGGTTGGAGGCAGTGCCATTGTAGGGCTGCACAGTGAGCGTTCTTGTTTCGATGCCCTGCTCAGAGTAGGTTTTTGTGCTATCCACTGGCGGGAAATAGACGGTTTTCAGGCGGTTGCCTTCGTTGATGCCGCCAATGCCTATCAGGTAGGCTTGGTTGGGTTCGAGCGTGTTGTTGGCACTTTCGAATATCTCCCAGTAAGTAGCGCCGTTGTAGCCTGTGCCAGCCTCGTTCCAAGTGCCAGTTACGGCGCGCGCAGCACCGTTGTAGTACTGAATCCACCAGTCTTGGCCGTATGTGCCGAGGCTCTTGCCGTTCAGTTGGCGAATGGCGGCCATGTTGCACTTGTAGGGCAGCGAGAAGCAGTACCAGTTTTTGGAGTCGATACGCTTTTCGTGTACTAGAAAATCCGAAACGAAAAGTTCGCCATCGACGGTAGCAAACGACACGGTGTCGTTTTTGGCCTGCATTTCGAGGTTTTTCACCGTAAATATCTGCCCCGCATTGACACTGAAGTTGCCGCCGGGGAAGGTCTTCACATTGCGGAACTGTGAGCGGCCGCTGGCTACATGGTCCAAGCGTTTGTCCGACAGAATCACCACATCGCACACCTTGCAGGTATCTTCGGTGAATCCGAATTTCGCTTTGTTGGTGGTGTTGGTGTTGTAATTGACAATAATCGGCACTTTGTATTCGGTCGAGGCCTTCACTTCGCGCACTTCTACGCCGTTCACATTGCTATATTTCGCGCACTCGATGAGCAGCGTTTTGCAGGTGAAGTCGGTCAGGCTGACGAAATCGTTGGTTATCCATGTATCATCGCCTGCGGGGTTCAGCACGAATGTGTACGAGCCCTCGGTGAGAGGCGTGTACGATGAGTAGTAGTTGGCATAGTCGAAACCGCCCACAAAGGCAAAGTTTTCGCACGAAATGGCATCTTCTTCGTCATTGTTCGATGAACTAGGCACATTTGCGCCTTGCCACTCGTTGGCCAGCGTGTAGAAGTCGCCCAAATTCGTTACGGCGGCCTCGGAGCCCGATTTCACCTCTTTGGAGCGCACCAGCAAGCAGCGGTTGGTCGAAAGTGCATCGTAGGTGCCGCCGACACTGCCTATGGTTTTGCCGTTCATGTCTTTACCTATTTTTGAATTCCAACCTGCCTCGTCGCCGCTTTGTGTTGCCTTGAATTTTGGAGATGAGCATTTCGAGTTGTCGGGTTGGTTCGAGGCTTTGCGTGCGCCTATCAGGTCGAGCATCTGGTAGCGAACGGTGTCGCTGCCTTCGATGGGTGCGCCTTTCGAACCAATGGTAAAGGTCGGATAGTCGATGTAGCGCCACGCGAGTTGGTTGTCGCCCTCTTGCAGTTTGTAGGGCCATGCCTGCCTTGTTCCGTCCGATAGTTTGCCGCTGTAGCGCGGGTTCTTTTCGGAACGCACCAAGCAAAGCGCATCGTTGCCTGAAAATGAGAGTGCGTAGTTTCCTGCTGGATCCAAGCCGAACCAACTGCTCATGTCGGTGCTGGCGCGGGCGCAGTTGAGTATTGCGGCTCTGCCGCCGCTGGCATAGACTATCAACTCTTCGTTGGGGTAGATTTTGCCCGTTTCGTAGTTGCCAAGTGCCGACAGGTCGCACATCGATTTCGTACTCCAGTTGTTGCCGTTCGAGCCTATCCACACATAGGTGCCTGTCAGGTCGATGGTGTCGTTGGTTGGGTTATATACCGCCCAGAGTTTCACATCTTGATTGGCTTCGTAGTATTTCGAGAAGAAGAGTTCGTAGCCCACATTCTTCGTGATTTCGTCTTCGGTCAATTCGCGGTTGAGCACTATCTCCACCTTGTCGGTGCCTTCGATGTTGTGTTCTACGGTCATCATAGTGGTGTCGATATCGACCACCTCGATGAGCGGCTCCGAAGGGTCGCTACCTGCCGACACAATACCGATAAGGTTCATCGTGTCGGTAGCAGTACCCGAAACGAACACAAGGTTGCAATAGCGTGTGAGATCCGCCACACTGGCACCTGGCGCAAAGGTAATTTTCAGCGTGCCGCCCTGCGAACCCAACTGCGTTTTGTCGATGGTGAAGTTGTCGCAATTATTGCAGTTTGTGCAGTTGTCGCTGCTCTTGGTTATCAGCACATCGGCGGTGCACCACTGCGTTTCGACCACGGTGATGACCGATGCGGTTTTGCCTGTTTGGCACGAGATGGTGAGCGGCGACTCTACCGTGATGCTTGGCGTGATGGTGGAGTCGTTGGTGGTGAACTCGAACGGTCCATATTCGCAGCCTGTAGCACCATTTACTACGGAGTAGTTGTATTTATGCCCCGGCCAAAGGTTGTCCATAGTGGGCGTGGCGGTGTTGCTAAACGCGTAGGTCTGTTCGCCACCAGCACTGGTTTTGCAGAGTGTTACATCGTCGATGTAGAATTTATTGAAGGAACCTGTGTTTTTCCGACCAATAAACAGCGATAGTTTACCCGAAATATTTTCAAAAGTTTTTGATATTTCGATCCACTGCTTATACTGTGATTTTTTCACTTCCTTGGATTCGTAAGCGACAATTTTATTGTTTGAATCTGCAAATCCGTAATAGAATTTTGCATCATCGTTGGTTTCCAAATAGATATAGAATGTAACCGCATAAGAACCATCAAGATCTTGGAAATCACTATATACACAAACAAACTTGTCGTCGCCTATCGTGCGGTAGATACTACTACTGCCATCAGTTGCATACAGCGAATAGGTGCCGCTGTGCTTTTGGGTGGTCGATTGCTCTACGGTGAGTTTGCTCTTCCATTCCGATGTCCAGCCTGTAGTAGCATCGGTTTCGAAGCCGCCATTGTTGAGTACGCTCTCTTTGCCATTGCCGAGGTCGGTCAGTTTTATGGTGCCGCTCATGGCGCTGCCAAGGTTGGCTATGGCGTAGGTGGCGCCTGTGGTGGGGTCGTTGGGCGTGTAGTTGTTGCACGAGGTGCCTTCGAGGTCGAGCGTGTAGTCGGTGCCGCTGGCGGTGAGTGTGAGTGTGGCGGTGTGTGTGCCGCGCTCGGTGCCGGGGCAGTAGGTTACCGACACGCTACCGCCGAGGGTGCCTGTGGTTACATTGTAGGTGAGCGCGCTGCGGTCCACACTGAAGAGGCTGGCATCGCTGCCGCTGAGGGTGAGGCTGATGTCGTCGAGGCAGGCCGACACATTGGTGCCAGCCACAGGCACTGTGCCAGTGGCGCACACGCCCTCGTCGCTCTGTATCGAGAGTTTGGCCTGATCGAAATCGATCTCTTGCGCTTCGCTGCGCAGCGTTACCTTCTGCTCGGCACTGCCGCCTACGGTGTAGTAGTAGGTCTGCCCTGCGGCGAGCCCACTCACCGCCTGCTCGGTGGCGGTGCAAGGCACCGATATGTCTTTCACCGTTACATTTGACAGCGTTTTGATAACAACTTTTGTAAGGAACTGTGAACTCTTCGCTATCCCATCTCCAATAAACAGCATATCAGTACTCGATACTCCTGTCAGTACAAATGTTTTTGTTTCTGTTTTACCAGCATCATATGTGTATGAGAGAGTAAGTTTTGTTGCTGCTTTTCCATCATAATTTACACTCTTTCCTGTTGGATAAGAATTTGAACTCCCACGCTCTGCCACTACTGATAATGTTAAATCCAATACATTACTGCTGTGATTATTCAAACATGTAATTTCCACAATAAGTTCATCGGTTGTGCTTATATCATTCCCGAAAGCGGGTGAATACACAAACCCTTTACCTGGACTCGTCTTATCGTCATTCAATGGATAACCATTTCCTGTATTGCATGTATTTACACTGCCATTTTTTGCACTAACCCATTTAGTTGTTGCTGTCTTATCAAATGACCTTACAAAACCAGTAGCCCTAAAATCTGCCGAAAGTATCTCCGCCTCATCTTTCTGGTACACATTCAGTGTTTGTGTGCCGGTGCAGGTGCCAGTGTTTTCCCAGTTGGCGGTGAAGGCGGTGGTGGTTATGGGGCAGGCGGGCAGCACGGTAATGGTGCTACAGTTCTTTATGGTAAACTCGCAGGTGGCGCCGGTGTAGGGCGTGCCTTCGGCGTTGGTCAAGAGCGAGTCGTTGGTAAAGGTAAGGCGGTAGGTGTGACCAAGGGTCATGTTGGCTTTTCCAAAGGTTACATACGCACTACCCGATGAGGTTTGTTCTGCTACCGTAGCGGCGGCACCAAGTGTCAGGTCGGTGAACACTACATTTTTGCGGAAACCATCGTCTTGAGAGCCAATGACTTCGCCATTTTTGTAGAATGTTCCATCGAGATAGATTGTGAGGTCGCTGCCAGTGTCGTAGCAGTAATTGTTTATGGCATCGGTTTTCCACGCCAGTGCGGCCAGTGTGGTTACTGTGCCGCGCAGGGTTACGGTGCAGGAGCCGCCCAGTGCGCCAGAGAGTGTAACGGTGGCGGTGTAGGTGCCTTCGGCTGTGCCAGTGGGCGGGTTAAAAGTAACGACAATGCCGCTGCCGTCGCTGGCTTTGGCCACAGAGAACATATCTTTGTTTGTGCCGCTCACGCTGCCTATGTTGAAACTGCTCTGGTCGTTGAGCGTAACGGTGGCAGTGGCGGTTTTGGCCGTGCCAGCCTGCGTGGTTATCTCTTCGGGCTGGGTGCAAGCGATGGTGTAGTTGGCAGCGCGCCAAATGGCGTAGAGTGTAACATCGCTGGCGGGCATGGTGTACGAGGCGAGTGCCGTGGTGGCGGTCTTGTCGGTGTTCCAACCTACGAATACTTTGCTTGCAGGGGCTGTCATGCTCCCCTGCTCGGGCAGGGTTACGCTGGCGTTTACATAGCACTGAACTGCCGCTGGTGGGTTGCTGCCGCCGTTGGCATCGTAGGTGATGGTCTTCTGCACGCAGGTTACGGTGGCGCTCACGGCCAAGGTTTGGCTGGTAGCGCCTGTGCTGCTGATGGTGAGCGTGCCACTGATGGCCGCGGTGCTTTCGGCGGGCGCAGTTACCTGTATATAAATGGGTGTGTTCACCTTGCCGCTGGTGGCGGTGTAGGTGGCAGAACTGCCGTAGGTGCCGCTGGCTGCGGTAGCCACCTTTATAGCCGTGTTGTTCGATGTTACGGTAACGCCCGCTGTGATGTTATAGCCGCTTAGGGTAACGCTTTGGTCGGCGGTGCTGCTGCCGCACGCCGCTGCTATGGCCAGCGTGCCGCTCTGCGAAATGTTCATCACTGGCGTAGCCAGCACGGTGATGGTGGCGCTGCCGCTCTTGGCGCAGTTTTCGGTGTAGGTGGCTGTAACCGTGTAGGTGCCCGCCGCCGTAGCGGTGAAGGTGGCACCATCGAATGTGGCGGTTTCTGGGCTTACGCTGTAACTCCACGAGCCGCTGCCGCCGCCTGTTTGTGCATGACTGACGGTGGTGGTGGCTGTGCCGTCCTCGCCGAGGTTGAGCGAGGTGGCCGCTGGCGTAACCGTTACCACCGCCGCATCGCTACAGCAGGAGGAGATGTAACCATCGTAGGTAGTAGTGGCAGAAGAATAGGTGATAACAATCTCGCCAACAACCGTATAACTAGAAGTTGCGGCAATTTTGAAATACTTTAGATTAGCCGATGCGTCGAATGTATAAGTTGAGGTAGAAGATACAGTTTTACTATTGGTTGTTGGTTTAGAAGATGTTCCAACCGTTAAAGTACAATTATTAGTTTTTTTTGTAACCTTAATTGAGGTAATTGCTCCAGGCAGAGGATCTTTATTGTACACACAGTTTGATGTACCAGTTTTTATCTGAATGCCAGCATTTTTATAGGCATTAGTGCGTCCGAAAGTTATAGAATTGTATTCAAAATCCGTGCTTAAATAACCAGCACTATCATCAGTTGGAAAAAATGGGTCTGTATCACTTGCAGCATTTATGGTAAGAGTGCCATCTCCGCCACTTGTTGTTTCTTTTGTAAACACCGCATAATAGGTTACATCGCCAGTGGGTACGGTTTCGGCGGTTACTTGTGTGGTGGGGGCGGCGGTGCTGGGGCTGCTTTCGCTGCCCGCTGCGCTGGTGTACCAGCCCACAAAGGTGGCGTATGTCGTGCTGCATGGGGTAGGCGTGCCGCTGGGCAGCGTTACCGCCTCGCCTTGGGTTACCGTGGTGGTGGCGTATGTGCCGCCATTGCTGCTCCAAGTGATGGTGTATTTTGGCAGTGCCGCCGTGGTAAAGGTGCTGGCGGTGCTCTCGTCGGAGTCGCCGTAGGTTTCGCCGTCGCCAAGGGCTTTCACCGTCCAGAGATATGTGGTTTGGGCCTTAAGGCCTGTAAGCGTGCAAGAAGTTCCCGTTACAGTTACGGTTTGTGCCGAGCCTGCCTCGTCGGTATAGGTAACCATATAGCTGCTAGCATTTGCCACCTCCCTCCACGAGAGCGTAGCCGTAGTGGCGGTAATGTCCGCCTCCGCCGTGCTGCTATCGGCAGGCGGGTCCAGTGGGTCGAGGGCTTTGTCCGTAACCGTGATAGTGAATGTAGTAGTCGCCGCGCAGTAATCACCCGCCGCCGCCATAGTAGCCGTAACGGTGTAGGAGCCAGCATCCAATACATTAAACTTGCCACCAGTAACATCTACATCCGAATTGTCGCACGAATAGGTTATTTCGCCCGTAGAGCCGCCTTTGCTAATAGACAAGTTGCTCGACATATCGTAGTCGCCAGTTTCCGCTTCCGATAGCGAAATCGTCTTATCAGCAATAGTGAAAGTTGGGGTGGTGGTGCAAGCGGCTTCGTAAGTGACGGTGATAGCAACCCTTAATTGTGTATTGCTTGTATTTGCATTTCTAAATTTGAACGACGAAGTTGCGCTTATTCCAGAAATAGTCATTACATAATTATTGCTCCAAGTGCCAGATATATCCGAACCACCATCAACATTGTATTTTACAGTCGGAGTATAATTTTTAACTCCAGTTAAAGTTACGCCCGTAATAGTGATACCAGAAACTGGAGTTATTAACATATAATTGCCATTGCCTCCACTACCATAATAGAAACGATAATGCTTACTATCAGCATTCCATGTAGTTGCATTAGAAGCAGAACCTTGACCTGTACTCCACGACAACACATCGGCAATAGTTCCACTAGTATTTTCAGATATAGTTACCGTTTCCGCTGCAGCGTTATTTATGGCCAGCGTGAGTAGCAGGCAGAGTGCTGCGCAGTGGCGCAGTGCGCTGCTGCGCAATTTCAGAGTTTCAGAATTTAAGAATTTAAGATTGCGCTGCGCGCTGGTTTGGTTGGTGTTTGTGGTAGTTTTCATAGTTATGGTTATTATTTCAGAGTTATGGCCCCCTTTCCCGTTTCCCCCGAGAGGGGGAAAGGCTTTTTGGGAGTTTGTTATTTTAGGGTTTAAGGGTTTCAAATTTCAAATTGTCGGTATTTTGAACGCCGCAATTATTATTCATTGTTAATTGTTTATTGTTTATTTTCTTGGCCTTGGCCCCCTTTCCCGTTTCCCCCGAGAGGGGGAAAAGCTTTTGGGAGTTTGTTATTTTCAAAATTTCAGATTTCAAATTTCAAATTGTCGGTATTTTGAACGCCGCAATTATTATTCATTGTTAATTGTTTATTGTTAATTTTCTTGGCCTTGGCCCCCTTTCCCGTTTCCCCCGAGAGGGGGAAAGGCTTTTGGGAGTTTGTTATTTTAGGGTTTAAGAGTTTCAAATTAGGTTGATGAGTTTAACGCATTAGTGTTGGTCTGTGCGGCAAAATCAATTTTCAAATCTTCAAATTTTCAAATTTTCAAATAAAAAAAGTCTTTTGTCTTTACTCTTTATTCTTTATTCGTCGGACGCGGCGCGCCACGTCCCTACTTTCTCACTTTCTTGCTACTTGTATCTTGCTACTTGCGACTATTCCACACAGCGAGCGCAAAATCGCGCGAAATTACACTTTTTTTCACAAATTTTTACATATTTTCGACAAAAAACCAAAAAATATCGACGAACGGCAGCGGCAGCGCGGTAGCGCTGCCGATTTCAGAGTTTAAGAATTTAAGGGTTTAAGATTGTAGGGACGCGGCGCGCCACGTCCCTACAGGTCTCGTGGCATTATGGTTGGCAATGGTTACCGCTATTAATTCATTTCAAATTTCAGAATTTCAAATTTCAGAATTTCAGGGTTGCGCAAAGCGCGTTTCAGGTTTCAGGTTTCAGGTTCGGGCTTCCACGGCTCTCTGCAAATTTTTGCCGCAATATTCTCCAACACCGACAGTAGGGACGCGGCGCGCCACGTCCCTACAGGTTTCGTGGCATTATGGTTGGCAATGGTTACCGCTATTATTCATTTCAAATTTCAGAATTTCAAATTTCAAATTATTGTGGATTTGGTTATTTGGAATTATTGTTCATTGTTTATTGTTTATTGTTAATTAACACCGTAGAGCCGCCACAGTGTGACGGCTCTACATTTCGTTAAGGAATTAAATCATCGGACGCACGCGGTGCGTCCCTACAATGCAATTTATGAACTTTACAAACTTTATAAACTTTCAACTTTATAGACTTTATACACTTTCTCACTTTCAAACTAATTTGTCTATGCTCTATCTTCTATGTTCTATGTTCTATAACCGCTAATCGTTTTTTGGCATAACATTTGCAAATCAAAAAAATAGTTCGTAAATTTGCGGTTAGCAAAACGACAAAAAAAATGCCAACCATTTTCGAATATTTTGGGATTATATTCAAGTTCTACTCAAACGAACACATGCCCATTCATGTCCATGTAATAAAGGGGGAATGCGAAGCAATTTTTGAAATCATCATCGAAAATGGCAAAATAAAGGAGATCAGACAGCGTTTCAGAGAAGGAGTGCCGCCACTAACGAACAAAGATCTGAACACAGCAAAACGATTTGTCGAAAAATATGCAAGCAACATCATCGACAAATGGATAAACTTTTTTGTTCTCAACAATAAAATACGCAAAACAGTTATCAAAACCAAGATATGAAACGCCCCTACATAACCCAAGCAACATGCAACAACGACCTTACGGTGGAATTGCTATTCAGCGACCACACTGCGAGGCATATTGATATTGGCGATTTCATTCGCAAACGCCCACACCCACAGTACAATAAATATCTGCGGCCATCGCAATTCCGAAAAATGCGCCTCGAAAATGGGAACATCATTTGGGGTAACGACCTCGAGTTCCACCTCGAAGACCTCTATTCTGGGGACATACTACAATAAAATTTCAGAGTTTCAGAGTTTCAGAATTTCAGATTGCGGTAGCCAAAACGCCGCAATTATTATTCATTGTTTATTGTTTATTGTTAATTAACACCGTAGAGCCGCCACAGTGTGACGGCTCTACATTTCGTTAAGGAATTAAATCATCGGACGCACTCGGTGCGTCCCTACAATGCAATTATTGAATTATCGAATTATTGAATTATTTTCCAACCCTACCCCTGCCATTCGGCAGGTACTCCCCTTGAAAAGGGGAGAGGACTGTACCAACTTGGGCGCAAACCTGTCCCCTTTGCAAGGGGACGAGCGAAGCGGAGGGGTTAAAAAGCCAAATAACCAAACAGAAACGGACGCACGCGGTGCGTCCCTACAATCCACTTTATGAACTTTACAAACTTTATAAACTTTCAACTTTATAGACTTTATACACTTTCACACTTTCAAACTTTTTTCCTATCTTTGCAGATGTAAAAACATGGAGGGCAGAAGATGGAAGCCACAAAGAAAAAAGTTGCGAGAAAAAAGCCTATATCGGCAAGAGCAAGAATCAAACCGAGAGGATTGGCGGGCATTTTGGAGGGCAAAATGAAACTGAACGGCACAAGCGAAGAAATTTTCAACTTGGGCTTATGACACGCTATTTGCTCGACACGCACATTGCCGTTTGGTTTCTGCTAAACGACAAAAAACTTTCGAAAAGCATTCGCGAAGAGATAGAATATTTTCAAGATGTCTACTCCGTGAGCGTTGTTTCGTTGCAAGAAATTGTCTTGTTGAAGCGCAGTCGAAAGATAGAAACGACTTGGTCGCTCAATAAGATTATTGCGCTTTTAGAAAATTACAACATTGCCATTTTGGATTTGACTCCGCAGCACATCAGGGCTTACGAAACACTCTCGGCACCCACTATCAACGGCAAGCAACACGACGACCCTTTCGACCGCTTGCTCATTGCGCAAAGCATCGCCGAAAAAATGACTCTAATATCGGCCGACCAAAAATTTCCCTTTTACCAAGACCGCGGCTTCAAACTGCGCGGGAACGCCTAAAAATTTCAGAATTTCAGAGTTTCAGAGTTGTCGGATTAGCCAAATAAACATAGAAACTTAGAAACAAAAATTGCGGCAGCAATTTTGAAAAACTAGAAATTAGAAATCTAGAAACCTCCACCAATGCATTAAACTTATCAACTCATCAACCAATCAACTGAACAACCCAATCTGAAATTTGAAATCTGAAATTTTCTGAAATGACTCGTAGCGATTTGGAGATAATGGCACCTGTTGGCTCGTTCGAGAGTTTGGCGGCGGCGATTCACGCAGGGGCCGATTCGGTCTATTTTGGCATCGAAAATCTGAATATGCGCAGCCGCTCGGCCAGCAATTTTTCGACCGACGACCTGCGCAAAATCGTGGCGACCTGCAACGAACATGGCATAAAATCGTATCTGACAGTGAACACGGTCATCTATAACGACGACCTGCCACTGATGCGCGAAATAGTCGATACGGCCAAAGAGGTGGGCGTGTCGGCCATCATTGCCAGCGATGTGGCGGTGATGCGCTACGCCAACAGCATCGGGGTCGAGGTGCACCTTTCGACGCAACTGAACATTGCCAATAGCGATGCGCTGCGCTTCTACGCACAGTTTGCCGATGTGGCAGTGCTGGCGCGCGAACTCAATCTGGAACAGGTGGCCGATATATACCGAACCATTTGCGAAGAGCCTATTCTTGGCGTATCAAACAGCCCTATTCGCATAGAGATGTTTTGCCACGGCGCACTCTGCATGGCGGTTTCGGGCAAATGTTATTTGAGTCTGCACGAACACAATGCGTCGGCCAATCGGGGCGCATGTATGCAAGTGTGCCGGCGCGCCTACACAGTGAAAGACCGCGACAGCGACATCGAACTCGACATCGAGAACCAATACATCATGTCGCCTAAAGACCTGAAAACCATACATTTCCTGAATAAAATGATTGACGCTGGCGTGCGTGTTTTCAAAATCGAAGGGCGTGCGCGCGGCCCCGAATATGTGTCGACGGTGGTGGCGTGCTACCGCGAGGCGATAGAGAGTTACCTCGCTGGCACATTTACCGACGAGAAGATAGCGGCGTGGGACGAACGCTTGTCGCGTGTGTTCAATCGCGGCTTTTGGGACGGCTACTACTTGGGGCAACGGCTCGGCGAATGGAGTACTCACTATGGCTCGCAAGCCACTCTTCGCAAGGTGTATGTGGGCAAATGTACCAACTATTTTGGCAAAATTGGCGTGGCCGAATTTGTGCTGGAGTCGCAGTCGCTCTCTGTGGGCGACCAGATTCTCGTAACTGGCTCAACCACAGGCGCATACGAGGACAAAGTGAGCGAAATCCGCACCGACCTGCAAGCGGTCGAAACAGTCGAAAAAGGCACAGTTTTCTCCATCAAAACCAAAACACCCATTCGCCGCAACGACAAACTTTTTAAGTTAGTAGTGAGTAGCAAGTAGCAAGAAAAGATTTTGAGAACATAGAGCATAGAACATAGACGATTCAACGCTTCAACGATTAAACAAAAAACAACACCAATGCGTTCAACTTTTCATACTTTTCATACTTTGTTTTTGTCTATAATCTATTTTTCATTATTCATTTTTAATTCTTAATTTTCCAAAAATGTTGGTCAAGACTTTTGCTGCCGCGGTGCAGGGCATCAATGCTATATTGGTAACGATAGAGGTGAATATTTCGCAGGGCATTCGCTTTTTTCTGGTCGGACTGCCCGACAATGCGGTGAAAGAGAGCCACGAGCGCATTCTGTCGGCGTTGCAGTACAACAAAATTTCTGTGCCGCGCCGCCAAGTGGTCATCAATATGGCACCTGCCGACATTCGCAAAGAGGGGTCTGCCTACGATTTGCCGCTGGCTATCGGTATGTTGGCGGCCAACGAAACGATAGATGCGGCGAAATTGGAACACTATGTGCTGATGGGCGAACTGTCGCTCGATGGCACGCTGAAACCTGTGAAAGGCGTGCTGCCGATAGCCATTTTGGCGCGCGAAAAGGGGTTCAAAGGCTTTATTCTGCCCAAAGAAAATGCACGCGAAGCCGCTGTGGTAAACGATTTAGATGTGCTTGGCGCATCGAACATCACCGAGGTGGTCGAATTTTTCAATAATCAACGCGAATTGGAGCCGACGGTGGTCAATACGCGCGAGGAGTTTTACGCTCACGCCAATGCTTTCGACATCGATTTTGCCGATGTGAAAGGGCAGGAAAATGTGAAGCGCGCACTCGAGATAGCGGCGGCTGGCGGTCACAATATCATCATGGTGGGACCTCCGGGCGCAGGCAAATCGATGATGGCCAAGCGCATTCCGACTATTTTGCCGCCGCTCACGCTGCACGAGGCACTCGAAACGACCAAAATTCACTCTGTGGCGGGCAAAATCGACAGCAACACTTCGCTCATGGCGCAACGCCCATTCCGCAATCCGCACCACACTATTTCCGATGTGGCGTTGGTTGGCGGCGGCACTTTTCCGCAGCCAGGCGAGATTTCGTTGGCGCACAACGGCGTGCTTTTTCTCGACGAACTGCCCGAATTTAAGCGGCAAGTGCTCGAGGTGATGCGCCAACCGCTCGAAGACCGCAAAATCTGCATTTCGCGCGCAAAATTTGCGGTGGAATATCCTGCCAGTTTCATGCTTGTGGCGGCCATGAATCCCTGTCCGTGCGGCTACTACAACCACCCGACACGCGATTGTGTCTGCTCGCCGGGCATGATTCAGAAGTATTTGAGCCGTATCAGCGGGCCGCTGCTCGACCGTATCGACATGCATATCGAAATTGTGCCAGTGCCGTTCGATAAACTCTCCGAAGCCGCTCCAGCCGAACCCAGTGCCGCCATTCGCGAACGCGTTATCAAGGCGCGGCAGGTGCAGGAGGTGCGTTTCAAAGATGTAGCGGGCGTCTATTGCAATGCGCAGATGTCGTCGAAAATGCTGCGCAAATACTGCGCCGTCGATACCGAAGGTCAGCAACTTTTGAAAGCCGCTATGCTGCGAATGAACCTTTCGGCACGCGCCTACGACCGCATTCTGAAAGTGGCGCGTACCATCGCCGATATGGCACGCAGCGAGCAAATTTTGACGGAACATCTGGCCGAAGCCATCAACTACCGCAACCTCGACAAAGAGGGCTGGGCTGGGTGATTTTTTAATTAAGAGTGAAGAATGAATAATTAAGAATTAGTAGCAAGGCGCAAGAAAAATGAGGAATTAGGAATTAGGAGTGAGGAGTTTTTTAGTGAGAAAGTATAAAAGTGCGAAAGTAGGGACGCGGCATGCCACATCCGACGAATAAAGACAAAAGACTTTTTAATTATTCAATTACCCAATTTCCAATTATTTAATCATTCGAAAACTTGCGGTTCGACAGGCTCACAGCCCAACCAGAAACCAGAATTTTTTCGACAAGCGAGAGCAGTGTCAAACTCGTTTGAGCAATGCCGAGCGGAGAAAAAACCTATAAACTAGAAATAAACCTCACAGCCCCTATTGTTCATTATTCATTATTTATTCTTCATTAAAAATAGCAGAGTCGCCACAGGGTGTGACGACTCTGCTATTCTCTTTTCCAATCGGCGTTTGCGGCTATTCGCAGATGACGAGATAGTAATTTTTTTTGCCTTTCTGAAAAATGATGTATTTGCCATCGATGAGTGCGTCGGTGGTGATGGGCGTTTCGATGTCGGTCAGTTTCTCTTTGTTCATGCTGAAACCATTGGCTTGCATCATTTTGCGGGCTTCGCCTTTCGATGGGAAAATCTGCGTTTTTTCGGCCAGCAAATCGAGTGGGCGTATGCCTGTCTCGAGTTCCGATTTGGCAATGGTGAATTGCGGCACGCCTTCGAACACGGTCAATAGCGTGGCTTCGTCGGTGTGGCGCAGAGTGTCGGCGGTGGCGTTGCCAAAAAGTATGTTCGACGCTTCGACGGCGGCTTGGTATTCGGCTTCGCCGTGTACGAGCGTGGTAACATCTTGCGCCAACCGTTTTTGCAACAGTCGCAAGTGCGGTGCGGCGGCGTGTTCGGCTTCGAGAGCAACACATTCGTCGCGTTCGATGCTGGTAAAAATTTTGATGTAGCGGGCGGCATCTTCGTCGCTCACATTCAGCCAAAATTGGTAGAAATGGTAGGGCGAAGTGCGTTTCGGATCGAGCCACACATTGCCGCTTTCAGTCTTGCCAAATTTGTTACCGTCGGCTTTGGTGATGAGCGGACAGGTGAGCCCGAAGGCTTCGTTTTCGATGCCGAGCGTGCGGCGAATCAACTCTGTGCCTGTGGTGATATTACCCCACTGGTCGTTGCCACCCATCTGCAGTTTGCAGTTTTTGGCCTGATAGAGGTGCAAAAAATCGTAGCCTTGCAGCAGTTGGTAGGTGAATTCGGTGAACGACAGTCCGTCGCGCGCTTCGCCATTTAGGCGTTTCTGCACGCTCTCTTTGGCCATCATATAGTTCACGGTGATGTGTTTGCCCACCTCGCGCGCAAAGTCGAGAAACGAAAAATCTTTCATCCAGTCGTAGTTGTTCACCATCTCGGCGGCGTTGGGCAGTTTTTCGTCGAAATCGAGAAATTTGGCGACTTGCGCTTTGATGCACTCTTGGTTGTGGTAGAGCGTTTCGGCGTTCAGCAGGTTGCGTTCTTGACTTTTGCCGCTGGGGTCGCCAATCATGCCTGTGGCGCCGCCCACCAAAATAATCGGTTTGTGGCCGCAGCGTTGAAAGTGTCGCAACATCATAATGCCGCACAGATGCCCGATGTGCAGGCTGTCCGCCGTCGGGTCGGTGCCGAGATAGGCGGTTACGCGCTCTTTGGCCAACAGTTCTTCGGTGCCGGGCATTATCTGCGCCAACATGCCACGCCATTTCAGTTCCTCGATAAAATTCATGGTGAAAACATTTTTTTTCGGAGTGCAAAGGTACGAAAATAGTTTGAAAGTTTATAAAGTGTATAAAGTGGAAAGTGAAAAGTAAAAAGTGGAAAGTAGGGATGCGGCATGCCACGTCCTTTTTGTTGATTTGCGGATTTGGTTATTTGAACCCCTCCGAAAAACTGTCGTTTTTCTCGTCCCCTTGCAAAGGGGACAGGTTTGTGCTGTTGTTAGTTCAGCCCTCTCCCCTTTTCAAGGGGAGTACCTGCGGAGCAGGGGTAGGGTTGGAAATTCATTAAATAAACAAATTTATTCGCTTCCACGATTCAACGCTTCCACAATTCAACAATTCTACAGCCCCGGCCCATACACGACCCTACCCGTCGCCAGCCAAAAGGCTTTCTCTCGCTGCCAACGCTCCGAAGTTACCATTTTCTGCCACTCTTCGGGCGTTGTGTAGCGTGGTTTTGGCATTGCCATTGTTGAAACTCCTGATGATTTGAGTTAAACTATCGAACGAAATTGCTTGGTGGGACTATTTCCCTTCGATGGCGAACGCTCTACGCAGGTCGGCCACGCGGTCGAGTTTTTCCCAAGTGAACAGTTCCACATCGATGTCGATTTCGTGGGGCGTGTTGTAGGGCGAACTGAAGTGTTTGGTTATCACCTCGTTTTTACGCCCAAAATGGCCGTAAGCAGCGGTTTCGGAGTAGATGGGTTTGCGCAGTTTCAGGTTGCGCTCGATGGCACCGGGGCGCAGGTCGAACAGTTGCGCTATGCGTTGCGCAATCTCGCCATCGGTCAGAGCCACATGCGCCGTGCCGTAAGTGTTCACATACACATTGATAGGCTCAGCCACACCAATGGCATACGAAACCTGAACCAGCACCTCGTCGGCCACGCCTGCAGCAACCAAGTTTTTGGCGATGTGGCGTGCTTCGTACGCTGCCGAGCGATCGACTTTCGATGGGTCTTTGCCCGAAAATGCGCCGCCACCATGTGCGCCCTTGCCGCCGTAGGTATCGACAATGATTTTGCGGCCTGTGAGGCCCGTGTCGCCGTGTGGACCGCCAATCACAAATTTGCCCGTAGGATTGACCAGCAGCGTGTATTGGTCGTCGAAGTATTGGCGGTATTCGGGGTGTTTTTCCACCACGCGCGGAATGAGAATCGTCTTCACATCGTTGTAAATTTTGGCCTGCATGGCGCGGTCGGCTTCGGCTTGCGCTTCGGGCGTGGCATCTTTTGGCAACACAAATTCGTCGTGCTGCGTCGAAACCACGATGGTGTGAATGCGCTGCGGACGGTTGTCGTCGCCATATTCCACCGTAACTTGACTTTTGGCATCGGGGCGCAGATAGGGCATCAGCGCAGTATGCTTGCGAATGTCGGCCAACTCTATCAGCAACTGGTGCGCGAGGTCGAGCGTTAGCGGCATATAGTTGGCAGTTTCGTTGGTGGCATAGCCAAACATCATGCCTTGGTCGCCTGCGCCTTGTGCCAATTTGTCGCCTTGCGCCACGCCGCGGTTGATGTCGGCCGACTGCTCGTGAATGGCCGAAAGCACGCCGCAACTCTCGGCTTCGAACTTATACTCGCTCTTGGTGTAGCCAATGCGACGAATGGTGTCGCGCGCCACGCCTTGCAGGTCGATGTAGGCCTTCGACGAAACCTCGCCGCCGAGCACCACTTGACCTGTGGTAACAAATGTTTCGCACGCTACATGCGATTCAGGATCGAACGCCAGCAACTTGTCGAGAATGGCGTCAGAAATTTGGTCTGCCACTTTGTCGGGGTGGCCCTCCGATACTGATTCGGACGAAAAAAGATAACCCATAACAATAGTTTTTTGAGATTAAAAATAAAAACTTTGTTTGGGAGAATGTCACGCGAGTGCGGACGAAAAAAAACGCGGAAGCGGAACTTCTTTAGCATTTTTTAGCGTGGTTGCAAGCGGTCAAATCTCTCCACAAATTCTAGGCGCAAAGGTACGCTTTTTTTGTGAATGTGCAACTATCATCGACATTTTTTTTCTGACAAATGCACTTTCGTACCGATTATTGGTATAAAATTTGTAACTTTGCAGATTGTAGGCGAATTTGTCAAATTGCCAAAAACAGTTAAACGATTAAACATTTCAACAACTAAACGATTAAAGAGATATGGGCTTTAACGAATTTCTGACAAAAATCTTCGGCAACAAGTCGCAGCGCGATTTGAAAGAGATTATGCCGATAGTCGATAAAATCAAAGCGGTTTACCCGAGCATTGCAGCGTTGAACAACGACGAACTGCGCGCTCGCACCGCCGGCATCAAACAGCATCTGCGCGATATTGTGGCTGCCGAGCGTAGCCGCATCGCCGAGATTCGTGCCAAAATCGAGGACACTGAACTCAACGAGCGCGAAAAGATGTACGCCGAAATCGATAAACTCGACAAGCAGATAAGCGACAAATTGGAGGCCGCCCTCGATGAGGCACTGCCCGAAGCGTTCGCCATAATGAAAGACACTGCACGCCGCTTCAAGGAGAACGAAACGGTGGAGGTTACTGCCAACGATTTCGACCGCGACCTTGCTGCCAAGTTCGATTTTGTCGAAATCGATGGTGACAAAGCCATTTTCCACAACGAGTGGGAGGCTGGCGGTAACATGCTCACTTGGGATATGGTGCATTACGATGTGCAACTCATCGGCGGCGTGGTGCTGCACAAAGGCAAAATTGCCGAAATGGCCACGGGCGAAGGCAAAACGCTGGTGGCTACGCTGCCTGTGTTCCTCAATGCGCTCACTGGCAACGGCGTGCATGTGGTTACGGTGAACGACTATTTGGCCAAGCGCGACTCCGAATGGATGGGGCCGCTCTATATGTTCCACGGTTTGAGCGTCGATTGCATCGACAAGCACCGCCCCAACAGCGACGAACGCCGCTGTGCCTACAATGCCGACATCACTTTTGGTACCAACAACGAGTTCGGTTTCGACTATCTGCGCGACAATATGGCAACCAATCCGCTCGATTTGGTGCAACGCCAACACAACTACGCCATTGTCGATGAGGTGGACTCGGTGTTGATCGACGACGCACGCACGCCACTCATCATCTCTGGCCCTGTGCCAAAAGGCGAAGACCAACTGTTCGAAGAGTACCGTCCACGCGTCGAAACGCTGGTGAAACAGCAAACCGTGATGGCAACGCAACTGCTGGCCGAGGCGCGCCAAAAACTCAATAGCGACGACAAAAAAACGCAAGAAGAGGGCGCATTGGCACTGTTCCGCAGTTACAAAGCGATGCCCAAAAACAAACCGCTCATCAAACTGTTGAGCGAACAGGGCGTGAAACAGCAACTCATCAAAACCGAAGAGTACTACATGCAGGAGAACAACAAATATATGCATGTGGCCACCGATCCGCTGCTGTTTGTCATCGACGAGCAGCACAACTCGATAGAACTCACCGACAAAGGCATCGATGTGCTGACTGGCTCGACCGACGACCCGAAATTCTTTGTGCTGCCCGATGTGGGTGCCGAATTGGCAGAAATCGAAAACGAAAATCTGTCGAAAGAGGAAAAACAGGCAAAAAAGGACGAAATTCTGCAAAATTATGCCATAAAATCGGAACGCGTGCATACAGTGAACCAACTGCTGAAAGCCTACACGCTGTTCGAAAAAGACGACCAATATGTGGTCATCGACAACAAAGTGAAAATTGTCGATGAGCAGACGGGGCGTATCATGGAAGGCCGCCGCTACAGCGATGGACTGCACCAAGCCATCGAGGCCAAGGAGCGCGTGCAAGTGGAGGCTGCCACGCAAACATTTGCCACTATCACGCTGCAAAACTACTTCCGCATGTACCACAAGTTGGCGGGCATGACAGGTACAGCCGAAACCGAAGCGGGCGAGTTTTGGGATATCTACAAACTCGATGTGGTGGTGATTCCGACCAACCGCCCTGTGGCGCGTATCGACATGGACGACCGTATCTACAAGACGAAACGCGAAAAATATACCGCCGTCATCGAAGAGATTGTGAATATGGTGTCGCAAGGTCGCCCTGTGTTGGTGGGTACCACTTCGGTCGAAATCTCCGAACTGTTGAGTCGAATGCTCACCATGCGCAAGATAAAACACAATGTATTGAACGCCAAATTGCACCAAAAAGAGGCCGACATTGTGGCTGAAGCAGGTCGCAGCGGCACGGTTACCATCGCCACCAACATGGCAGGTCGTGGTACCGATATCAAACTCACGCCCGAAGTACGCGAGGCCGGCGGTTTGGCCATCATCGGCACCGAACGCCACGAAAGCCGCCGCGTCGATCGCCAGTTGCGCGGTCGTGCTGGTCGTCAAGGCGACCCAGGAACTTCGGTGTTCTATGTTTCGCTCGAAGACAATTTGATGCGTCTGTTCGGCTCCGAACGCATATCGAAAGTGATGGACCGACTCGGATTCGAAGAGGGCGAGATGATTGAACACCCGATGATTTCGAAGAGCATTGAACGCGCCCAGAAGAAAGTCGAGGAGAACAACTTCGGTATCCGCAAACGCCTACTCGAATACGACGATGTGATGAATTCGCAGCGTAATGTGGTCTATGGTCGCCGCCGCCACGCCTTGATGGGCGAGCGCATTGGCGTGGACATTGTGAACACGCTCTACGATGCTGCCGAAAACATTGTGCTCGACGCTGCCGATGCCAACGACTACGACGGCATGAACAACGAACTGCTCTCCGTCTTTGCGATGGACGCGCCTTTCGATGCAGATACCTTCCGCTCGAAACGCGCCAATGCGCTGGTCGATGATGTAGCCGATGCTGCCTATGCCACTTTCAAACGCAAGATGGACAAGATGGCCGAAATTGCCTATCCTGTCATCAAGCAGGTGTACGAAAAACAAGGTCAACAGTACGAAAACATCTTGATTCCGATAACCGACGGCAAACGCATGTTCAACATTCCAGTGAACCTGAAACTTGCCTACGAATCGCAGGCCAAAGAGGTGGTAAAAGCGTTCGAGAAAGTCGTTCTGCTCATCACTATCGACGAGGCGTGGAAAGAGCATCTGCGCGAGCTCGACGACCTGCGCACATCGGTTCAAAATGCCTCGTACGAGCAGAAAGATCCGCTGCTCATCTACAAACTCGAGTCGTTCAACCTGTTCAAACGCATGATCGACGATGTGAACCGCAAAGTTACCTCGATACTGATGCGCGGTCAGATTCCAGTGCGTGAGCCAGAACAGGTGCGCCAAGCGGAGCAGAAACGCGCCGATTATAGCCGTTACCGTACGCAAAAAGACGACTTTCAGGGCGGTGGCGACCCCACCAAACAGGACACGCGCGCACGGCAAGTAACGCAGCCCATTCGTGCCGAAAAAACCGTCGGTCGAAACGACCCTTGCCCCTGCGGCAGCGGCAAAAAGTACAAAAACTGCCACGGCCGAAATGCGTAAATTAGTTCGTAAAGTTTGAAAGTTTGTAAAGTTTATAAAGTAGGGACGCGGCATGCCACGTCCTTTTTTTTGTTGATTTGGTTATTTGGTTATTTGGAGATTTGAAAATCTGTAAATTGCCCCCCAACCCCCTCCCCCACTTGCGTGGGTACTCCCCCTATCTGCTGAAGCAGCAGGGGGAGAGAATCGGGCTAAAACAATTGACAATTGACAATTAGAGTCGCAAGACTTTTGACGAAGACAAAGACTTGTGAGTAACTTGAAACTCTGCAACCAACCTTAATGCGATTCTGTCCCCCTGCTTGGAGCGGAGCGCAAAGATAGGGGGACGAGCGAAGCGGAGGGGGTTAAAACCAATTATCAATTTTTTCGCTGCGGGCACACCCTTATTGTTTTTTTTGCACTTGTAAACATTTATTTGTATATTTGCAGCGACATTAAAATCAATGGCTTCGTAAGTCAAGATGTAAATTCGCTAGACATTTTATGAAATTATGAAAAGTAGAAAATTGATATTGATTGTTCTTTTCGGTGCATTTGGCATTTGTTATGCCCAAGCGGGCTGTGCGGCACACACATACGCCCAATACGATTCTGTTGCCGATTGTTATAAGTGTTATACGCGTCCATATTATTTTGACTGTGATCTCGGATATCCCATTTAGGGAGATGTAACAAAAACAATCGTCGAATACAAAAGTATGGAACGCACTCTCAAAGATGGCATCAAATTTATTGTCCTCGACACTATTACCGATCTTGGCACTTACGACCAATCGAAAGATAGTCTAACGATTGATTGTAGTACTTGGGAATCGGGAACTTATATGCTTGGCTTCAGAATAAATATAACCACCGACACCACACCACCATTCGATTGTTTTCCACTCTACGATTATGGAACAATTGACATTGTGGAGCATCAAAAGAAAGAAAGTACAAAACTCGAAAATCCATACACGCAGCCACAACTGTTCGAACTTTCGTCAACGCTGGTGCAAAACAGTATCGAGATAGAGTTGGCCGATGGCATCACTTTGGCACACGGTTATATCTACAATGTTTTGGGACAAATTCAAAATAGTTTCGATGCGCAAACGCTGCACCAAAACATCAGTGTGAGCCATTTACCTGCAGGCTTCTACATTCTGACCATACAAACCAACAAAGGACAACACAGCGCATGGTTCAAAGTGCAGCGGTAGTTATTAGAATTGCATAACAAAAAAAAGTTTGTAACTTTGCAAGCGAAACAAAAGGAGATTTGGTTATGGCAAAAATGGAAATCGGAGCGCATGTAAAAATTTCGCCAGACCTCACAGGCGAAGATACATGGGTTGATGCCGTTGTAAAGGAGGTCAAAAACAATCCGTTCAATGGGATTGTGGTTTATGCGCAAGCGGTAAAAAACAAAATTATCTACTTCAACAAACAGCAGTATTTCAAATTGGCGTAATATGTATGCGATAGCGTTCGATATGGAAATTGCCAAATTGAAAGAGAATTTTGGTGAACCTTACAACAATGCGTATGTCGAGATTGGACGCATTCTCGAGTCGCAGGGTTTTGCGTGGACACAAGGCAGTGTTTATCTATCGAACAAGGATACCGATGGTGTAGGCATGGTTTTCGATGCTATGAATGCCTTAAAAGAGGTTGATTGGTTTTGCAAATCGGTGCGCGACATCAGAGCATTCAAAGTTGAAGACTGGTCTGATTTTACAGAACGCCTGAAAAGATAATATGCCATACTAAAAAACGGCTTTCATTTTTTTGTGAAAGCCGTTTCTGTTAGAAATTTTGTTGAACCAAAACTCCCCGAACTTTCGTTCGGGGAGTTTGCGTTTTGCTTAGTTGGTGCGTTGCAGCCAGCGCACATAGCAGAAGTCCATGCGGTGCGGCAAATCGGCATTCTTGGGGAACATGCGGAAGGCGTACTTGTAGGTGCCGCCCTGCGCGAGCACATATTCGAGTTTGAATGTGAGCAACGAACCCTCGCGTTTCACCAAGTCGAATTCGCGCTTGTCGGCGATGTGCATCTTGCCTTTTTCGTCGGTGCTGGTCATCACCAATTCCACACCGATGCAGGTGTCGTTCAACTCTTTGGTGTCGATTTTGGCAACTATTTCGGTGCGTCCGCCCACCTCCACTTTGTCGAGGTTCTGGATTTCGAGCGACTGCACTTCGATATTATCCCAGCATTTGGCCACGCGTTTTTTCCAAGCGGCAATCTCTTTGGCTTTGGCGCAGCCGTTGGCAGCGAGTGCGGCCGAGCGTTTGGCCAGTGGCGCATAGAAACGCTCGATGTAGTCGTCGATCATGCGTTTGGTGGTGAAGCGCGGCGTGATTTGCGAAATCGATTTTTTGATGTAGGCAATCCACTCGGGCGAATAGCCTTTGGTATTCTTTGCAAAATAGAGTGGAATAATCTCGTTTTCGAGCATACTGTAGATGGTTGCCGCGTCAAGTTGGTCTTGGTGTTGCTGATTTTCGTAGGTGCGTTTTTCGGTCAGTGCCCAGCCCGCGCCTTCTACATAGCCTTCGAGCCACCAGCCATCGAGCACCGAGAAGTTTAGCACGCCGTTCATCTGCGCTTTTTCGCCCGATGTGCCAGAGGCTTCGAGCGGGCGCGTAGGCGTGTTGAGCCAGATATCAACGCCCGAAACCAAGCGTTTGGCCAAGCGCATATCGTAGTTTTCGAGGAAGATGATTTTGCCCAAGAATTGCGGCATACGCGATATTTCGATAATGCGTTTGATGAGTGCCTGTCCGCCGCCGTCGGCTGGGTGCGCCTTGCCAGTGTAGAGAAACTGCACAGGGTGAATCGGGTCGTTCACAATGCGCTCCAAACGCTCCAAATCGGTGAAGAGCAGGTGGGCGCGCTTGTAGGTGGCAAAACGGCGTCCAAAACCGATAATCAGCGCATTAGGATTGATGCGATCGAGTATTGAAACGATTTTCGATGGATCTTGCTGCGTTTTGAGCCAATTTTCTTGGAACTGCGTTTTGATGTACTCTATCAGTTTGTTTTTCAGAGCGGTGCGCGTTGCCCAAATCTCTTCGTCGGGTACATCGTTTATCTTGCTCCAAATTTTCATGTTCGACTGGTCGTTGTAGAAGTCTTTGCCGAAATACTTTTCATAGACGGCTTTCCACTCCGAGGCAGCCCACGACGGCATGTGAACGCCGTTGGTAACATAACTTACATGGAGTTCTTCGGGCAGATAGCCTTTCCAAATGGGCGAGAACATCTCTTGCGACACCTTGCCGTGGAGCCAACTTACGCCGTTCACGGCTTGGCACATATTGCAAGCAAAAACCGACATCGAGAATTTCTCCTGACTGCCAGGATTTTCGCGCCCCATATCGATAAATTCGTTCCAACTGATGCCGAGTTTTTCGGGATAACTGCCCATGTATTTGCCAAACAGACTCTCGTCGAAAGCGTCGTGGCCAGCGGGAACAGGCGTGTGGCAGGTGTAGAGCGATGAGGCACGCACCACTTCCAACGCTTCCGAAATGTTCAAGCCGCTCTGCACATAATCGACCAAACGCTGCACGCTGATGAGCGCGGCGTGGCCTTCGTTGCAGTGGTAAACTTGCTTGGTAATGCCCAATTTTTTCAACATCAACATACCGCCAATGCCGAGCATAATCTCCTGTTTCATGCGGTTTTCCCAGTCGCCGCCGTAGAGTTGGTGCGTTATCGAGCGGTCCCATTCGCTGTTCATCTCCATATCGGTATCGAGCAGGTAGAGCGACACGCGCCCCACAGCCACACGCCAAACATAAGCGTACACAATGCGGTCGGGATAAGGCACTTCCACAATCATCGGTTGGCCATTGGCTTCGTGCACCTGCGTGAGCGGCAGACGATTGAAGTTTTGCGCCTCGTAGTTGGCTATCTGCTGGCCGTCCATCGTCAGTGTTTGTGTGAAATAGCCATAGCGATAGAGAAACCCGACGGCGGTCATGTCCACTTGGTGGTCGGAGGCCTCTTTCAGGTAGTCGCCCGCCAGCACGCCCAGTCCGCCCGAGTAGATTTTCAGGTGGTCGGTCAAGCCATATTCCATGCTGAAATAGGCTACCGACGGATATTTGTCGCTCGGTTTTGTATCGACATAGGCGCGAAATTCGGCATAAACTTCGTCCAATTTTTTCAGAAATTTCTCATCTTCGGCCAGTTCGTTGAGGCGTTCCACTTTCACATGCTCCAACATGGCCACAGGGTTGTGGCGCACTTGACTCCACAATTTTGGCTCGATCGAGCGGAACAACGACTTGGCATTGACCGACCAAACCCACCAAAGGTTCAACGACATTTCGTGCAGACGCTCGAGTGTCTTCGGCAGTCTGGTTTTCACTGTAATTTCAACCCAACTGGGTTCGTTTACATGATTCACTTTTACTTCCATAATAGTTAAGGGAATTTATTCGTTTTTTTTGAAACGGTTACTTTTTCACTTTTCGCAGAGCGATGTCGTACGCTTTGTAATAGTAGGCAATGAACTCACTCCACAGGGCTTTTTGTGCCGTGGCGGCTGCGCGTGCGCGAATTTTGTTCTGCTCCACAGCCGACAGATTGGCGTATTCGGCCATCATGCCCGACACCGCAGCAACCACCTCGTGGTAGTTGTAGTCGGAGCGATGCACCACGCCCACGCCCATGTCGATATTTTGTGCCGACGGCGATGTCCACTGCCCAAAGCCCGACAAATCGGTGGTGATAGTAGGAATGCCAAAAGCCACGCTCTCGAGCGGCGTGTAGCCCCACGGCTCATAATACGACGGATAGGCCGTAAGGTCGAACCCAATCAGCAGATTGTAGTACGATGTATTGAAAATGCCATCTGCACCGTTCAAATAGGTCGGCACAAAAATGACTTTCACAGGTTCTTCTTTGCGATTGGTGAGGTGAAACCAATGAATTGCGCTCAAAATGCGGTCGTTCCACGGCTCTACCAAATTGTGCGTTACAAACGGATTATCAAGCGTTTCGGGGTGGCGGCCAGCCAGTTTCTCGGCCAAATCGATGCGTGCGCCACTCGACCACGCTGGCACCAACACAAACGCCACCACTTCGCGCGAGAGCGGCCGCTGCGAAAGCGATTTCAGCGACTCGATAAACAGGTCGATGCCTTTGTTTTTGTACTCGTAACGCCCTGATGTTGAGATAAATAGCGCATTGTCGGCCAGTTTGTAGCCCAACAACGCCTCCGCCACGCGGCGCAGTTTTTCGCGCGCACTTTTCCGTGCCGCATCGAAACGCACGCCTTTCGGCACAAAATCGTCTTCAAAACCGTTGGGCGTAACCACATCGGCAGGTTTTTCGAGCAGTTGCGCACATTCGCGGTCGGTGATGTCGCTCACCGTGGTGAAGCAGTCGGCCACATGCGCCGCCACTTTTTCTACCGAATGTTTTGCCACCATATTCAGGTCGCACGCCATCTGGTCGCCGTTGTATTCGTGCAGATAGTCGTAGAGCGGCTTGTGGTTGCCCGCAATGGAACGCCCTATCGAAGTGGCGTGTGTGGTGAAAACGGTAGCAATTTCGGGCATGTGGTGTTTGAGATACAATTCGCCGAAAGCGGTCATCCACTCGTTGAAGTGCGCCACAATGCGCTTTTTCCCCAATTTGTAGAAGCGGACAAAACTCTCCACCGCCACACCAACGGCATAACCAAACATCGACGAGTCGTCGTAGTCGCCGTAGGCTTGCAGCGAATCGACACCAAACCAGCGCCAAAAATCGCCGTAGATGTTGTTTTTCTGCAACAAAAACGGCTTATAGTCGATGAGCATAACCAGCGGTCGTCCGCACACATTCCAGCGACCAATACGCACTTTCAGGTTTTGTGTGTCGCGCGCAAACGCCACCCAATCGGCAAAATCGTCGGTGGAAATAAAATCGATGGCTTTGTGTTCTTGCCAAATGTCGGGACCGATGAACAGCAGGTGGTCGCCAAACTTTTTTTCGAGGGTACGCGCACGCGTCGAGAGCACCGTATAGATGCCGCCGACCTTATTGCATACCTCCCAACTCGTTTCGAAGATATAATCGGGTGAAATGTATCCCATCGATAGAGGCGTGTTGTTTTTTTGCGGTTGCAAAGTTACAAAATGTTTGCGACATATCCGCAAACTTGCGCGTCTTATTTTTCGTTAAAAATATGTTTTACAACACAAAACTACATCGGACACATATTATTGCGCACGAGATTATAAAACGCATCTACCGCTTGTTTGAGGTTTGGATTTGCCGAATGAGCCAAAAGAGAAACATAAAGCATATAGTCTTCCGTTTCAAGAGAAGCGTCGTATTTAACAATGTCGCAAGAATGATAACGCAAAAACCATCTATCGAAAAGAATTTTTCGCTGATGCTCACGACCATCAGTGCTATCGCATACTATCAACATCACATTAACATTATTGTCGAAAAAACTGGAAAGAATTGCAACAATAGTGTGTTGAATACGAATGTCAAAACAATGGGCAGGTTCTCCTTCTGGTTCGATATTGAAGGAGAATATGTTTTGCAAATCAGAAAATTGCGACGAATAATCGATAAAATAAGCATGATAAACAACACCAAAATCGGTAACGAAGGTGTAGCCCATGCTATCTCGACTAAATTTATACGGGCGTAGCGAACTTAAATCCATGTTTTTGAGCCAACAGTTTAAGGTCGCCATTACTGCGTATACACTTGCGTATACAACGCTTGTCGTCTAACATTTGCTGGAAAACATTTTTGTTTTTAGCGTTAGATTTTTCCATAATTTTACCCTTTTTCGATGGACAAAAATACAACATTTTTTCTAATCGCACAAAAAAAAGACAGAAGCGCCACTCAAAAGAAACGCTTCTGCCTTTACTGTTGTGGTGCCTGATGCCGTGTCGCATTCAAAAACGCCGCCAATTATTATTCATTAAAAATGTAGAGCCGCCACACTGTGACGGCTCTACGGTCTATCTTCTATATTCTATTTTCTATAAACGATAACCTATAACCTTTTGGACGCACGCGGTGCGTCCCTACAATTTGAAATTTTGAAATTGCGGCTTTGCCGCATCACTTCTAACTACTTTTCAATGTACGCCACAATGTCGCCTTTTTGAACCATTGTACCCTGCTCTTTCGGCTCGACGATTTTGCCAGCAAAGAGTGCTGGCATCACCTCCAAGCCGCGCCCATTGGTCTGAATGGCGCACAAGAAATCGCCCTCTTTATACTGCTTTCCTTCGGCGGGTTTCACCGATTTGTCTAGATAGTCGAACTCCCACAACAGCCGCCCCGAAGCGGTCGCTGCTATTGGCTCGGCGTTGGGGTGACGCAACGCACGGAAATCGGGCACTTGCACCGCCGCTCCCGAAGCCTTGAATTTGGCCTCCATCTTCTGCTGCAACTCGGCATTGAAGCGTTTTTTTGCCTCGCCCGACTTGTATTCGCGGTACTGCTTGTCGTGCATGGCAAACTCGAACAGTTCTTCGTCGTCTTGGCCGCGCTCCCAGCCGAGTTCTTCCATCTCTTTGATGTATTTCGGCAACACATTCGGATAGTTGTCCTGCGGATTGCCTTCGAAAAATTCGAAGCCCTTTTCTTTGGCGAGAGCCACAATTTCGGGGTCGAGTTTGCCCGGCAGATGACCCGCTTTGCCCAAAATCATGTCCCAAGTGTTGGGGTCGATCATCGTCCAGCGGCCTTGTCCTTTGCTCATGGCAAACACATTCATCAACGCCACATTTTTGGTGTATTGGCTGAACGGCGTAACCAGTGGCGGATAGCCGAGTTTTGGCCAAATATATTTCACTTCGTCGAACAACTGCACAAGCAGTTCGTCTTCGGTGAGTTCGGCTTTGCCTTGCGCTTTCAGGTTGCTATTGATGGCAGCGTGAACGCCTTTCAAATCGGCCATAAGCGAACCCATCATGCCGCCGGGCAGCCCGCAACCGACCAGCAGCGAACTCATGTGGCTGTTGCGTGGGTCGATAAAGTAGCCCAAAAAGTCATCGATGAAACTCTGCGTCAAGCGGCGCGCCTCCATGTAGGCTTTCATATCGATTTCGGGAACGGCAAATCCAGCGTCCTTCAACATCGCCTGAATGGTGATAACATCGGGGTGAACCATGCCCCACGAAAGCGGTTCCATCGCCACATCGAACACATCGCCGCCAGCCTTGGCCACCTCAAGCACCGAAGCCACCGAAAAACCAGGACCGCTATGGCCGTGATACTGCACCGTGATGTCGGGGTGGTTGGTCTTTATCGACTTCACAATCGTGCCGAGAATCGTTGGGCGACCGATGCCTGCCATATCTTTCAGACAGATTTCCTGCGCGCCCGCTTCGATGAGTTGCTCCGCCATATTGATGTAGTATTCGGCGGTATGCACGGGCGAATAGGTGATACACATCGAGGCTTGCGCCACCATGCCCGCCTGTTTTGCCCAGCGAATCGACGGAATGATGTTGCGCACATCGTTCAATCCGCAGAAAATACGCGTGATGTCGGTGCCTTGCGCCTTTTTCACTTTGTACATCAGTTCGCGCACATCGGCAGGAACGGGATTCATACGCAGGCCGTTCAAACCGCGGTCGAGCATGTGGGTCTGTATGCCCGCCTCGTTGAATGGCTTGGTAAAGGTGCGCACGGCTTGGTTCGGGTTTTCGCCGTAGAGCAGATTGACCTGCTCCGAGGCGCCGCCGTTGGTCTCGACGCGCGCAAAACAGCCCATATCGATGATGACTGGCGCAATTTTGGCCAACTGGTCTTTGCGTGGCACATACTTGCCCGACGATTGCCACATGTCGCGGTAAACGAGGCTAAATTTTATCTCTCTCTTGCCCATTTTTTTTGTGTTTTTCGATGTGTTTTTCTGATGTGTTTTTCTGATTTTATTCGGCTTTTTCGGCGGCCTCGTCCTTCTCTTCAAAGTCGGTGATGCCGCTGGTTATCAGCAGGTTGTACCACTGCACCAATTTTTTTACATCGCCGGGGTGCACATGGTCGCGGTCGAAGTTTGGAAGCACGCTCTCGAACCACTCAAAAAGTTCTGCGCCCGAGGCTTTCGGGGCGACAGAGGCGGTTTTGCCAGCCTCTTTTGTTTTGACGAGTTCGAAAATTTCGCGCAACGGTTTTTCGCCGTCTTCGGTAAACATGGCGATGTCGGACAGTGCAACGGCTTTTTCGTGACTGAACGACGGAAAACGCTTTTTGTCGATAAGCGATTCGACGATAATCATGCCCTTGTTCGACTGTGCCACAACTTTGTACAGTCCAGGACGCCCCGTGATGGTCAGAATGTTTTTCAACATAATTTTTTGTCGGTTTGTTAAACAGAACGGCACAAACTTTGTGCCAAATACTTCGGTCGCAAAGATACAAAAAAAACGGCAACCAACACTGCGCTACACAAAGTTGTGTTTTCCGTCAAATTTTGCGCCGCAACATCGGTTTATTTTTGTAATTTTGCCGAGAAAAATCGGTTTCGCACTATGCGCGGTCTTTTAATCGTTGATTGGTTGATTGGTTGATGAGTTGATTATTGTACGATTAACCGTGGAAACCGATTATTATTCATTTTTCATTATTTATTGTTAATTTTGAAAAGAAAATGGTTTTGTATCCAAAATTGATTCTCGACGCGTTGGCGCATGTGCGCTATCCTGGAACGGGCAAAGATATTGTTTCGAGCGGCATGGTCGAAGACGACATCCGCATCGATGGTTCGAAGGTAAGTTTTTCGCTGCTGTTCGACAAGCAGAACGACCCGTTTGCGCGCTCGCTGGTGAAAGCCTGCGAACAGGCCATCAAAACCTACATTTCGCCCGAGGTGGAGATCGCTGGAAATATCGCCATCAAGTACAAGCAACAGCCCGCTGCCGAGGCGAAAAAACCGCTGGAAGGCGTGAAACACACTATCGCCATCTCGTCGGGCAAGGGCGGCGTTGGCAAATCGACCGTTTCGGCCAATTTGGCGGTGGCTTTGGCGCAATTAGGCTACAAGGTCGGTCTGCTCGATGCCGATATTTTCGGGCCGTCGATTCCCAAAATGTTTGGCATAGAAGACGCGCGCCCAGTGGCGGAAGAGGTCGATGGGCGCACACTGATTGTGCCGATTGAAAAATATGGTGTGAAAATTCTGTCGATAGGCTTTTTTGCCAATCCCGATACGGCACTTGTGTGGCGTGGCGGCATGGCCAGCAATGCGCTGAAACAACTGATTTGCGACGCTGCGTGGGGCGCGTTGGACTATTTTCTGATAGACCTGCCGCCTGGCACAAGCGACATTCATCTGACCTTGGTGCAGACTATTCGGCTCGATGGCGCAATCGTGGTCAGCACGCCGCAGCAGGTGGCTTTGGCCGATGCACGCAAAGGGTTGCAAATGTTCGAAAACGACAAGATAAATGTGCCGATACTCGGTTTGGTCGAAAATATGGCGTGGTTTACGCCCGCCGAACTGCCCGAAAATCGCTACTACATTTTTGGTCGAGAGGGCTGCAAACGCCTTGCCGAAGAGAAAGGCGTGCCACTGCTGGCGCAAATTCCGTTGGTGCAAAGCATCTGCGACAGCGGCGACGACGGCACGCCCGTCGCTCTACACCCCGACACCGCCACAAGCCTTGCCTTCCGCACCCTAGCCGAGCGCGTGGCAGGCAGTTTATAAAGTTCATAAAGTTTGAAAGTCTGAAAGTGAGAAAGTGTAAAAGTAGGGACGCACCGCGTGCGTCCTTATTTGTTGATTTGCGGATTTGGTTATTTGTTGAATCGTTGAATCGATTTTATTTCTGGTTTCTAGTTTCTAGTTTCTGGTTATTTGAAAATTTGAAGATTAAGGCGTTTCTGTTACCGACAATTTGAAATCTGAAATCTGAAATTTGAAATTACGACTCTGCCGCACCACTTCTAACTTCTCACTTCTAACTATTTATGCGATTCCTTCGGTGAGTTTGCAGAAGGGCACACTCAAGGCGGTGCTTATGCGGCGCATGGTGCTTACCGTAAGGTTGGTGCGCCCTGCCTCTATGCGGCAAAGGTTCGATGGCTCTATACCGCACCGCATGGCCAACTCGTGCTGCGACACACCAGCATTGGTGCGCAACCTGCGTATGCGCTCGCCTATGATGCGGTTGGTGCCGAAATCGTTTGCCATGATACCTTTCTCTTGTTTTTGCAATTTTTCTTACGCCGATGATATTTTCGTGCTAGAAAAATTTGCAAATACAAAATAAAAGTTTTACCTTTGCACAGTCGTTATCATATATGATAATTTAACGACGCGTAACTGGCTGATTTCCTGATATTTTCGCAACTCGCTTTTTCAAAAGGACTAATAAGGACTAAAATTTACACCCATCATCAGAAATTTTTATATTTACTTTGCAGCGGTGTTTCGAGACTTTATCGACAGTAATAATAACCATTTAGAATTACCCATTGGCAAAATTAAATACGCGCTAAATTAATTCTGCTAACGGTTTTTTTATATTCATAGGGGAGTGTGCCGAAAATCCCATAAAGAGTAGGTAAAGTTAAAAAAATAATACTATGGCAGAAATTAAATTATCTGGTAACAAGAAAGTAAGCACTCTGTGCAAAGAATTTCAGGAAGCTTTTGGAGGCACACTTCGTGTTTACAATGGACGCCAGCTCGCTGACGAAAACGACACTCTCTCTGCTATCCGCAAAGGTACAGCGAAAGGTGGCACGCTCACAGTAAAAGGCAATATGCTAGTCGGAAATTTCGAAAAAAAAGTAAAGGAAATGTACGGAATCAGAGTACAAGTAGCGAATGTCGACAACTCCAAACTCGCCGACAACAACATTACCATCGCTGCTGCTGGACGCAATCTGGTAAAGGATGAAAATACGCAAGAACTGAAATGCGACAAAGAGCTTAAAAAACATAGATATGTCATTAGAGTACAAGGGGTAATGATGCAAATGATTTCAATAGAACTGCCTAATGCCACACATGAACGTGTGAAAGAAATCTTTGAAAATGGTGAACCTTTTGCTCGCTATGTCGTTAGCCGCCGGGGTAATGGGCTTTGGTGGGATGTAGATGATGCTGAATGTGGATACGAAGACCCCATGGGTGAAGAAGTGGTTGAGACATTAAAAGAACTTGCAGGTGAAGTCTCAACCGAGAACACAAGATGCTCAGAATTCCATCTTGTACTTGAAGAAGACCATAAGTTCTCTCTTCTTGAATTAAATGACAATAAAAAATATAAAGAGATTTGTGATGACATTGTTATTGAATCATCACAAGAGTTACAATTAAGTTTAGGCTGTAATTTGGAACAGAATATTTATAATAGTGGTTTAGAAGGAGAGGAAATCGAACTGTTGTCGGCGTTGTATAAAAACAACGGATATGACGATTCTTGTAATCTTTCGTTCATGGACGAGAGATGCACTTTCGAAAAAGACAAATGGTATCTTGTTTCATTAGAGTGTACTGAGTTTGATGATGAGTGTGACAATGCTAAGGAATATATTCTCGAAACAGACGAAGAGTTTGACAGCAAAAAACTTGTTTGCACATATACCACCGTCCCATTTGACGAAGCCAATAGTTTCCTCTCTGGACTTTTCTATGACGGGAAGCAGCTATCAGTATATAGAGATGATGCAGATCAAGGCTCTACATGGACAGCAAAACGCTATGTTTCTCATATTGTAGAGAATGAGCTTGTGCATGGTTTGGTAGATATAGACGAGTCTTTCCCTGAAATAGAATAGTAATTTTTAAATTTGATAAATTACTAACCAAAGTTGGATTCAAGTTGATGGTGCAAAGGCCATCAACCTGAATTCCAGCAATAAAAAAATAGAACTTATGCTTAAATTGGAAGGTTCTTTCCGCAGGTTGTTTTCACTTCCACCTAGACATGGGTGTATTAACGAAATTATCGTAAATGGCGATAAAAATTGCGATTTTGCCAAAGAGTTGCAAGAGTTTATACAAGAAGCAGGCAATATGGTAACCATAATTGATGCTCGAAGCCTATACGACAGCAAGGATCTGAAAGCAAAATTGGCTACGATTCCAGAGGGCATTCTGATAATAGACCACCTTACAGAAGTACCTGAAGGTGAAAAGCAAGATATTATACAAAACATTCTATACTTTGTATTGAAGGGCGATTGGAAGAGTGATTGGGGGTGCAACCATTCGTATGGCTCTGAATGGCAAGATCATCTTGCACAAACCAACCTGAAAGTGTATGGCATTGTTTCAAATGGTACGCTAAAAGACAGAACCATTCCAATGGGCGCATGTTCAATATCAGCCTACGGCGAATGCGGCCATAACCTCTGTCGCATCGACGAAGAGTAAGTGTGAAAGAAAGCAAACAAAAACAATGGTAGCGACTAAACAATCGGTTCGACCAGTTGTGGCAAAATGATTGAGGGAAAATTACACAATATAGACAACAACTGCACCGCAGCAGATGTGTGCTGTTATAACAACACCGCAGCCTGTCCGCATCTGCCTAATGGTTGCCTCCTATCGGAACAAAGCAAAAAACATATTAATTGTGCGTAAACATAAGTAAATGACGAACAATTTAACAGATTATGGGTCAATCTATTACCGACATTTCCGTTTTCGGGGAATACAAATATGCAGAAGATAGAGTTACTGCCGCTCTTTTGAAAATATTTCAAGTAGGGGGAACGCAACTAATCCGTGCAATTTTTAGTGGCATTTTAGATCTACCATCGCCAGAACCTACTATAATAAGTCAGTATTCTGTTGAAAATAGTCGTCCTGATGGGAAGATTTCCTGCAATTGTAATTATGAGATTATTATTGAAAGTAAGATAGTACCGAAGGCCATTCGAAAAGAACAGTTAGAGGCACACTACAATTATTCTTCCTCTGTTAGTTCCTTTTTAGTCTATATTACTCCTGATACGAGTAGACCTAAAGATCTTCCACAGGGTGTTCTATGGATTAGTTGGGATGATGTTCGTTCAAGGTTGTTAGAATTTGCTTCAAGTCAAACTAGCGACTCCGTGTTATTATTTTTGATCAGTGAATTTAAAATTATGCTCGGACACATTCTTGCAACGACAAAGAATCGAGCGCAGTTGAAAGGAAAATTGCTTGAACCTAATCTTGAAAAAGTACTACAAGAAGAGGCGTTGAAACGAGTAATCATTGTGGGAGGACACATAGGCGAAGAAATTGCAAAAAAGTATGAATTTTATGCATGTCAACCTAATCGTTTCTTCCTTAAAGCGAAGTACATCGCTTTTTACCACCAAAATCGTATCAAGTACCTTTTTGAGATTGCAGGTGAACCAATAGATGAAGTCGATATTCGATCGATTGACGATGTGGATGTGAAAAAATATCTTACTAAAGTTGCGCCGAGCGATAAGCCAGAAATGCGCAAATATATGAAGTTGAAATTTGTAAAAGAATTTGATCCCGTAATAAAAAATGACAAAAAAGCCCATAGTGGGAAATCTTGTGCATTCCTGCAAAGGCAAGCATATACAACTTACGATAAGATAATAAAAGCGAGATACACTTCTGATTTATGATTGTATAACTAACAAAATAAGTAACAAATGGACACAGGTGTTGTAATCTCTTTAATTCTTGGTGGCGCAAGCATTATAAGTTCTGTATGCTTTGGACTTATACCAGGAATTCGAAAAAAAAAGATTGAAAAGCTGGAGAATAAAACTCGCCTTTTTGCACAAGACATTGATTCATTTTATGCTATAGAAAAGTCTCTGCTTGAACAACTTTCTGAGGCGACTGGCGAGAATTCAGAAACATTGAAGAAAAAAGTAAGAAAACAAGTTGGAAATGAAAAGGGGCATGGTTTAAGTTCATATTCTCAACCAAGCAAGATTGCTAATTATTTGCATAAATAGGTTTATTAAATAATTTATGGTTGCGCACGACACACAATAAGTGCAATATCACATGTTAGTTAGACAATGTAAAAACACTTTCATTCGTTTTATTGAAGAAGAAGGGTATATCACCAATCAGATGACCCGACATGATCGCACTTACAACGAAACGGGAGCGGACTTTCTGCGTATCATTAACCGTAAACCACAAGATGTAGAGGATATTGTCAACCATTTGCAAGCGGTTTACGGAAACAGTGTGTCTCATGACGAGCTCAAGCAAGATTTTATGGTGTTTGTTCAAGATTTGGACAAGCATCTCTTTGTCGTGACTGGTGAAACTCCCGAAGAATTGGATGCAAAAGACCTTGATTTCTCCTATAGCATGGAGAATCCCAAGACCATGATTGATGATTTCACACAGGTAACAGATGAGCCCATCAAGGAGAACACGCAAAGTCACATGCTTGACGCAACTCAACGCAAACCTCGTATGAATGGTCTACAAATCGAACTCACCAGCCGCTGTAATGAGCGTTGTATACATTGCTACATACCAAACGGAAAGAAAAACGCAGGCAAAGACATGCCGCTGGAAAAGGTGTTTTCACTGATTGATGAGTTCGCTGAAATGGGCGGCTTACATGTCACACTTTCAGGAGGTGAAGTGTTTCTTCATAAGGATATCATCAAGATTATGCAATATTGCCGTGAGAAAGATATGCAAATTTCCGTCCTCAGTAATTTAATTGCGCTCAAAGATGTTCAGATTCCTTTCATAAAGGCAGCGAATGTATCTATCATTCAGACCTCACTCTATAGTATGAATCCTGACATACACGATTATATTACCACCATACCTAATTCACAAGCCAAGACTAAAGCGGCTATTGAGAAACTCGTTGCGGCAGATATACCAGTGCAGATATCCTGTCCTGTGATGAAAGCGAATTGCAAGGGTTACGCTGAGGTGCTGAAGTATGCCCAGTCGCTTAAATGCAAGGCTCGGACTGATTATATTATGATGGCACAGTCCGATTGCAATACCCAGAATCTTGCCAACCGTATCTCACTAGAAGAGACCGAGGCACTCCTACGGGACATTCTAGAATGGGACAGCGACTACAAGGAAAATACATTGAAGCAACATCCCGTGTCTGAAGCAATGGCTTTTGACCCAGAAAGGTTTGCTAGCCAGCCGCTGTGCGGAGCAGGCATCAACGACTGCTGCATTACGGAGAACGGCGATGTCTATCCATGTGCTGGATGGCAAACCATGGTTTGTGGCAATGTATATAAGCAGTCTCTGCGTGATATCTGGGAGAACTCTCCACAGTTTAAGCAAGTGCGTACCGTTACACAAGGAGACTTCCGTGAATGTCTAAAATGTGAAGCTCGAAACTTTTGTGCCATGTGTCTTGTCCGAAACTACAATGAAAGTAATGGTGATATGTTCAAGATTAATAAACACTTCTGTGATGTGGCATTTTTGAATAAGAAAATAGTGGAAGAGTACTATCAGAAAAAAATAAACATAGCGGAAGCCGAAAAGCACATAGAGTAGGCAAAAATTCTAAATTTATTTATTATGAAAACTTACACAAAAGTTCAAATGATGGCGAAAAATGCGCCAACTGGCTCTTATGCAGCAGGCTGCCCTGAAAATAGAGCTGCTGAAGGAGGGGGATGTTGGTATCTGGGTTCTCGTGTTTCCTGCAGAATGTGTGAAGTAGGGCAGTAAAATTTGATCTTTTAAGAAACTCTCATAGGGGCTAAATCAACTTTAAGCTACTAAAAGAGTGTTGTTTGACAATGGAGGAATTCATTGTCAAACTTTTTCTAAAAAAATACAAATAAAACAAACAATGAAGTCATTTAGTAAAATAGAACAAACAATAATATGTAAATTGGTGGACGAAAAGTTGTGTTGCCGACCAGTTTTGCTTGGAAATGTGTTGAATACACTATTTAAAGATTGCTTTATTAAGGTTGATAAACAAAATAGTATTGTGCAGATAATGTTTAGTGGGGACTCAAATGATACGATTATTGACACACAAACGAAAATGGCAGAGATAATCCTACTTTTAGGATATCTTAACCATAATGGTTTGTTATGTTTATTTAATTGCGCTAGCACTAATACACCACCCTATACAATAGGACAAGGGAGTCAAAATAGATGTACAATTCCGTATGACTTCCCAGATCACACTATATCTGATTGGTTGTTGGATAATTGTAATAAGCAAATTATCGTAAGCTATGATTTAGTTTGGTTGAAGGAGCATAATTTTATTGCAAAGGAAGAGTCTCGTTTTAGGCGTCAACAAATCGCTACATGGACGGGTATAATTGTTTCTTTCTTGATAGGTTGTTCGGGGCTGATTTTAAATATTTTATAGAAGTCCCCTGAAATAAAATGTCTTTTTCTAGCAAAAAAGATTTGCTAACTTGGCGATTTTATTATGAAATGATAGATATTCAAACTTATGTCGGTATTTGTGTGTTGCCTACAAAGATGCTTTGCAGCAGAGCATTTTGCTCCGACAAGAATATTCATTATTCCTGAAGATCTGACTATTTGATGATTATCGATTCGCATATTCATGTGGGGCAGTATTGTAACATCTACACAAGTCCACAAGATTTACTGCAACTGCTTGACGCTGTTGGTGTTGGGCGTTTTGCTGTATCTTCTACATCTATTTGCGAAGGGAATTACGAAAAGGTGTTGAATGAATTGCATGAACTCTCGGCTATTGCGCGCGAGCGAATGTTTCCTGTCTTGTGGATTATCCCTGCAATGCTAAAAGATGGCGGTCTGGAGCGTTTCCTGTCGTCGGATATTCAGTGGCGCTGCTTAAAAATTCATCCGCAACTCACCCCTTTTTATTGGCAGCAAAATAGTACTGATTTAGAGGAGGTTATCAATCTCGCAAAAAGACTAAATGTTCCGATTTTGATACATACGGGCGAAGTAGATGGCTGCGAGCCTTGGCTTTTCAAAGAGACAATAGCGGCAAATCCATCGGTAAGGTTTATCCTTGCTCACGCACGCCCACTGGAGCAGACTATAACACTGATGAAAGCGTACCAAAATGTGTGGGTGGACACCGCCTTTGTTTCGGCCGAAAATGTTGTGAAACTGTGTAATAAAGGGTTTTCTGCTCGTATTTTGTGGGGCACGGACTACCCAATTCCGCGGTATTTTTACCCTAAAACAGACATGAAACTCTATTATGAGGGGTTGCAGCAGTCTTTACAAAAATCGGTAAGTCAAGCCGATTATGCCAAAATAACATCAGAAAATTTTCTCCGTTGCTATGGAGTAGAATAATATTTGCGCGCAGGATCTACAACTCCCCGAAACACAAACAAGGACCAATAAGGATTTTGCGCGGTTGGAAAATTTGGCGTAATTTTGTCGGTAGAATCAACAAAATTCCTCTGCTATGAGAAAGACTTCGCCTGAAATTGTGCTGCTGCGGCAAGCACTCGAACAGTCGGTGAACCGCCTAATGCGCACGCCAAGCGATTTCGAGTTTCTTGCGGGTGCCATTTGGGAGCGCACACGCACCAACCTTAGCCCGACCACGCTCAAACGCCTCTGGGGCTACATCGATGGCGCCGACAACACACGCGCTTGCACGCTCGATATTTTGTCGCGCTTTCTTGGGTTCGACAACTGGGAGGCGTTTATGGCTCACACCGCCGAAAATTCCGATGAAGAATCGGACATTCTGCTCGGCAAAAGTCTGTGCAGTAGCGATGTGGCCGTGGGCGATTTGGTGCGTGTTTCTTGGCTGCCAAACCGCTGTTGTACCTTTCGCTGCACCGCTACGGGCAAATTTGTGGTTGTCGAAGCCGAGAATTCAAAACTGCAAGTGGGCGATAGGTTCGAATGTTCGTTTTTCATGCTCCACGAACCGCTCTACATCGACAACCTTGTGCAACAAAATCATGCGCCAGTAGCCTTTGTCTGCGGCAACAAGCAAGGCCTCATCGAACTGCAACACATTCCCGCTTCGGGGGAAAATTAGGCAGGACTAATGTTTATTTCTAATTTCTAGTTTTTGGTTTTCGGTAGCCAGATCGCCGCAATTATTATTCATTTTTTTCGGACGCACTCGGTGCGTCCCTACTTTCCACTTTATACACTTTCTACTCTCTCAACGCGGCATTTTCGGCGTGGCGGATCTGTTTTTCGCAGGTTTCGGCTTGGGTTTCGAGTAGGCGAATGGCTTTTTCTATCGACAGAATGTCGTTGGCGAGGGCAGTGCGCTCGTAGGCGGTTTCGGTCAGTTGCCACAGTTCGCGCTTGGCTTGCAGCGTAAAACGCTTTTGCGTCAGTTGCAGTTGCAGCGCTTGCAGACGGTCGCAAGCAGCGCGCGCCTCGTCGCTTTTGAAGTCGCTTGCGGCGGTGTAGATGGTGGTATCGTTCACCACAAAACGCCATTGAACCGTGTGCTTGGGCAATTCGTCGGTCGGAATTGGCTCTTGCGGCGCATTGGCGTGCCTGAAGCGTTGCATTTTGGCGGCGGCGCGCCGTTCGTCGTCGCTGCTGTCGTGCAGAATTGTCCGCTGCATATTGGGTTTGAAGCGATAGACCACCACGCTGTCGTCGGTGCGGAAGCGGTCGGTAACAAACCAGCCGATGCCCGCCAGTTCGTCGAACGCCATCATGTAGTCGTTGCCCGTGGAGTTGAACGGCATACCCACATTTTGCGGCGGCATATAGTCGTTGCGCTCGCTGTTGTAGCGCGACAGAAAAATGTCGTAGCCGCCCAATCCGTCGTGTCCTTCGGAGCCGAAATAGATGGTGATGCCATCGGCAGCGACAAAGGGGAAATTCTCGTTGCTATCGGAGTTCAGCACTGCCGAAAGCGGTTGCGGTGTGCTCCATTCGCCCATCAGATTGTCGCACAGCCAGAGATCGGTCTGCCCATTTTGGGTCAATGTGAGGTAGCGGCGGTCTTTGCGCCCCGCCTCGAACCCGATAAGTCCATCGCCCGAGGCAAAAAATCTGCCCATCTCGTGCGGAATAGTCAGCAGTGCCAAAAATTCCGTTTTCGACGCTATCGTGCTGTCAATCAGCGCAATATCCTCGACGCGTTGCAATAGTTGCGCGCCAAGTTGGGCTTGCCGCAGCCGTTCGGTGTAGTGCGCGTGCGCCGTTTCGTCCATCTCGCCACTCTCCAACCACTGTGCATAAGCATCGGCGGCTTCGGCAAAAAAATAGTCGTCGAAACGCATATCGCCGAGGTAGCAGAAGGCTTTCGCAAACCCATTATCGGCGGCTGTTTGCAGATGTTCCAGCGCATCGCCTTTCTGATTGAGTTCTATCAAACAGCGCGCCAAACGGAAGTGAAGCAGCCCATCGTTGGGCTTTTTTTTCAGCAACTGGCGGTTTATGTCGGCGGCTTCGGCGTAGCGACCTTCGTCGAAAAGTCGCGTGGCATCGGTCGCTTTTTGTGCGTGTAGTGCGGTGGCGAGCAAGCCTATCAATATACTGAAAATGAGCCGTTTCATTGTAGTTGATTTCTATAAATTGCTGTGCCGTGATTTTTGACTCAAGTTTGTTTCTCCGTTTGTTTTTCGTTCATTTCTTTTGACGACCAAAAGAAACGAACCAATTTTGCGATTAAGCGAGCGCAAACGAAAACGAGTTTTCGATTTGCCGAGCGTGAGCAAAATCAAGA
>CAVBBP010000011.1:0-51002 GCA_963593685.1 Segatella copri | reverse complement strand
CGACTTTTCTTTGGTTCGTTTCTTTTGGTCGTCAAAAGAAATGAACGAAAAAACAAATAGAAAGTTTTACTTGCGAAACTTGAACAAACGAGAGATGCGAGCCGATTTCAGCAAACCCACGCCGCCCACCGCCAATCCCGATTGGGATATGCTCTGCATGATCACTTTTCGGCCGCCCATTCGGGGCATCAGCGAGGTGATGGCCGACGAACACGCACGCCAAATCAACCTGCAACTGGCACGCGACATTGTGCGGCTGATAGAGCAGGCACAAGCGAAGGAGAAGGTGAAAATTGTTTTCTTGAGCGATGTGGAGCGTTACATCGAACTACTGAGCGGCGAGGGGTTTGGCGCGCTGCATGTAACGCGCACATTTGCCATTGAACTGCCATTCTACAATGTGCGGATTGCGCTGCCGCCGCTGGCCAAAGCCATCTACATTCTCTACATGCGCCACCGCGATGGCTTCTATCGCAAGCAGATAGCCGACCCCAGCATAGCCGACGAACTGCGCCGTATTTACAGGGCGTTGCAGCCCACACGCAGCGATGCCGATATTGCTCGGACTATTGCCGACCTCACCGATTTCTCGAAAAAGAACCTCGACCGCCAGATGAGCCTCATCAACAAGGTCTTCAGGGCGCACCTCGGCGACAAAGCGGCGCACTACCTGCCCACAGGCAAACGCCGTGGCGAACCACGCTCACTCGATTTCGAGTGCGTATCGTTCAGCCTGCCCGAAGCACTTGCGGATTTGTGAAAATGGGGGATTTGTAGAGGGTTTCCCCTTTTATCATCTTCGTTTTTGTGTTCGTAAAATTAGTTGTTACTCGGACAAAACTACTTACAGAGAAGCGTTTGTAATTCGCTACCCGAAAGAATAATGGGAGCGCCGTCTATGTAAGGCGGATTGGTATTCAGACGCTGCATACTGACTAACTTGGCTATATCTATGTGTGGCTGCAGTTGCACCTCCTCATCGAACACAAAACAGAAATAGTTACCGGTCGGATTGGGATAGAGAGCACGGCGCATACGCTCCTCACTCATAACGGCATGGTGGTGGACATGGAAGACACGGTATCGGTTTGCCGATACCGTGTCTTCGCTATATAGTATCACGAAGCGAACAGAGCCTCGCTCCAACTTGAAGATAATGTGACTATTGTTTTTGCAGCACCAATAAATGTTCCTCTGTAATCCTCTTCTGTCCCATTGATTGGTGTTCTAATTGGCGTATAGTGTCTTCTATAACAACCCAATTATTTATGGTAAATAAATCCAACAACCATTGTACAAAACTAATTTGTTGATTCTTTCGTTTTGTATCTGATACCGTCATACAAAAATACCCGTATTGTTTTACCTGAGACATTATGTTAAGGTATATAACTTGCATTTCTTCAAAGAATAAATGTTCACAATCTCGTTTATTCCTTTTGTTTCGTGCACCCGTTTCTACTGCTGTTGCTTCTTCTATATCTTCATTAAACAAATAATAGGATAGTCTGTTATTCCGAGCAAAATCAACAGCAAAAGGATAAGGGGGTGAAGTAATGACAATATCTGCCTTCTTGTCAAGTTGTATTGTCCCTGCATTACCACAATATACTGCAGCCCTATTTGTAAAGTTCTCAGTTTCACGAATTGCCGATAATAACCAAGTACATTTTTTCTCAAATTCTGTTTTTAGAGAAATCTTAGTTTCTTTATTCGGTAAGATATTATCCGACAAATATCCCAAATTCCATGTATTACGCTTATTGCACACTTTATTGAGGAGTGAAGACAAAACTACCTCGAATAAGTTGCGATAGGTCTCGTCTTCTATTTTCTGGATAGCATTGAATAAAATACATAAATTCACATAGTTGTCTTTTGTAAACCAAACATCAGAATCCATAAATTCAATAGGAGTATTATCAGTAGCATTAAGAATGTTTGTGATAGATTTCTCTATGTGGTATCTATCATAAATATCTGTCTTTGCCCGACTAATCTTTGCTGATAGAAAATTTATATCTATCCCTATAGAATGTATGCATTGTGCATTACATTCCAATAATGTTGTTCCGCTTCCGCAAAACGGATCCAATACCAGACTTGTAGCAGTTGCGTATTTCTGCAAGAAATACAATGGTATTCCAGGATAGAATTTTGCATGATATGGGTGCAGGTTATGCAATTTTAGATAATTCATATCTTCTGAAAAATGAGACAGTAATGATGGTGAATATTCGGTATAAACTTTGAAGGATAGCCCCATATTCCAAGCGTCTTATTTTCCTGTATCCATATCTTTTCACCACAAAAACACATATATTCTGATAGTTGTCGAACTATATCCCAAGCCAATGTTATATATGCACCATCCGTATTACGGAAATTTTGTACTACAATACACATATACTTTTTACTCTTCAGTTTATCTGCACATTGCAGAAAAATGCGAATTAATTCTGTTAAAAACTCCGTATAATCGGTGATATTTCCAATGTCTCGGATGTCATCCGAGTAATATAATGGTAATTCTTTAGCAGCACGCTCTTTGTGTTGCGAGTTACTATGTCCTCGTGTTTTTTTTAACATATCCCAATAAGGGGGCGAGGTCATAACAAAATCTATGCTCTCGTTCTCGATTTGATTAAGTAATACCCTGCAATCTCCTTGCAGTAAGCGGCTATATACGGGACTAAGATATTTATTCGCTTCTTCTGCAAAAAATGGATTGAGTTCGATGCCAATAGATCTACGAAATGTGTTTTGGCATCCGATAATAGTAGAACCCACACCGACAAACGGATCTAGCACAATTTCTCCCTCTTTGGTAAAAAAGGACACAAATTCAGCGACCAATTCCTCTGGATATTTTGCAGGGTGTTGAATTTGTCCTTTAGTACGAGTGTGGGCATTGATTGTAAACCAGCTCTTAGTAAATCGAATCCAATCTTTCCCTGATAAGTTATTGAGTTTATTGACTATCATATATTTTATAAGTTCATTTGTTTGTGAATTGTAACATATTGCACATTCATAAACTTTTTACTCCAACGCCAAAAATGTGGCACAGTTGTTTCTGTAATTTTATCCTCTTTCTTGAAGGCCTGTGTATGTTGGTAGAGATAAGAAAGATATGTAACCAAAGCATCAATTGAAAATGCTGTTACAATAGAAGGCAACCGACTTTCTTCACTAATATCAAATTGCAAGATATTTAATTTTTCCACTAAACTTTTACTCATTTGATTATCCCTATATCCTCCATGGATATCTGTATCAGGTAAAGAATTACTATCGGTAACCCAATACCATACGCCATCATAAGTGATACCATTGTTCTTGTATGCTTTTAATAAATTAATTATATCATCTCTCTCCTTTCGTTCATCAAATGCGCGTATCGCATTGGCAGCCTTACATTCCATTATAATCAAGATATTTTTTGTCGCTCCATGGCTAAAAATCTTTGCAATGCCGGCAATATCGCTTAAGCGTTTCCCCATTGCAGATGTGCCATAGTGATTGAGATTGGAAAAGAAATGAATATTCTTATTCAAAAAGAAATATAAAGATTCTTCGTAAGCAGCGCCATCAGAGGAAAGAGCAGATTGTTTCAATTTATCCAACTCCTCTCGTAGCAATGTGTTATCAATTACAATTTGCTCGTTTTGCAATTGTAGTTGATTATTATGAGCCACATAGCAAGCGTCCCCGTAAGTCATAAAATCCGTAAAAGGATTGAGCGCATACTGATGTTCAATGCCTGCCACAGAGATAAACTTATCATTAAAATCCTTAATTATACCCAACTCTTGGAAATGCCTTAAAATTGCCCTTTTATCGGTTTCCGTAAAGTTGCTATCAAAAAGGCTATTTATGGGAATATCTCTTTGCGGATTTTGCAAACATGTATATATGACTTTTCCTATCAATGGTGTTAGTTTGTATTTTCCGACATGACCATTACAAAATGCCACATTGTGAGGAACAGATACACTATCAACTTTATTATTTATTTCATAGTAATGTGTATTTCCTTTCTTCCGTATAGTAACCAATCCGAGTTCTATAAGATAGGGTTTTAAGAACAATGTAACTCTGGCGATTTCTTTCTTGATATTCTCACTGAAATTATGGAATACATCTTGGTAGTATTCTATATTTTCGGCAGGATAAGGAAATAAATGAAGGTTATTTTGCAAACTATCATTTTCGTTATGACAATATACTACAATAGCAGATATAATATGAGGGTTTACTATACGCAAGCCGCTCTTTTTATAAAATTGTAGGGATTTTAGGGCTAATACAAATGGACGTACCTCGATATGGTACATCTCCAAATTTGTATAATCCTTACTGCTATTCCGAAACTTGAAAGCGAGTAATAAATCTTGTAATGAGATGTTATTAGACTGATAATCTTTCAGCAAAGATGTAACATAGTGTCGGTTTTCTCCACCTGCAAGACCTTTGTAATAGGTAGGAAGCAATCCTAAAAAAGCAAAGAATTCAGTATAGTCTCGCACAAATTCATTCCATACTTGTCTAAAAGATTTCTGATTTGTGTACATTAATCCGTGTTCCAGCATTGCCTCTGCGGAATTATTATTGCCCAATTGGGCTTGCTGATACAAAGTCCTTAATTTCGGATTTTGATGACTACATAAATTGGAATGAACTTTCGCATGAAAATCCCTAAAAACATCTGCTTGAATTTCAGTGCTAAGAAATAGCAGGCGCAGTTCGTCATAGGTATAAAAAGATTTAGAGGTATCTATGGCATGCAACATGAAGTTCAACTCATCAACCCTAATGGCGTTATGAGGAAGATGATATGAATCAGTCAATATAGAGGATGTCATATAAACAAAAAAAAATGCGGACTTGACGCATCGCCAATTCCGCATTCCGAGGCTCTCGCATTGCCTAGTCTTATTAGAACTGACAACACGAAGCCCACACCAATATAAGTACATACATCAACGCTAATATACAGCGCAAAAATGCAAGAAACTCATACCTTGTAGGCGTTCACTGTTGCAGTGTTCTGATAAGACTTAAGAAATTTGCGAGATTTCAGAATGTCAGAACAGAGCGTCAATAAACGCTGTTAATAATATGTCCGAAAGGCTGCTTGCATACACAAACTACACCTTTCGGCTACAAAGATACACCCTTTTTGTTATGTGTGCAAAAAAATCACCCAATAAGAGAAAAATTGTGGCGTTTTTTTTGCTTTTATTGAGTGAAAATACAATTTCACTCGATTTCGAGCGCGTATCGTTCAGCCTGCCCGAAACCTTGGCAGATTTGTAAAAACGGGGGATTTGTAGAAGGTTTCCCCTTGACATTTTCGAGCAAAATCAGCAACAAAAAAGCAACTCGCCGATGGTTGGCAGGTTGCTTTGCTTTTTTTTTGTGATTCCGATGGGATTCGAACCCATGGCCCTCAGCTTAGAAGGCTGATGCTCTATCCAACTGAGCTACGGAACCCCGAAAACTGACTGGTTTTCAGTCGGCAAAAGTAGCGTTTTTTTGCCATTTGAGCAACAGATTTTCATAAAAATGCGCAAAAAGTGCTGCGCAAACGCAATTTTTCCTATCTTTGTAGTTCGATTTCTATGCAAAAACGACCATGAACCAATTTATAAGAACAACGCTGTTTATCGGCTTGGCGGTGGCACTGTCGGCCTGCGAAAGCACGCGCAACTACTCGAAACAACTCGAAAGCGAGCGCAAAAAAATCGATGCGTGGTTTGCGCGCAACGGCTACTCGCTGCAAACAGAATGCCCTGCCGATTCGGCGTTTGTCGTTGGGCAGTGGTACCGCCTCGCAAGCGACGGCATCTGCTTTTGCATCGATTCGGTGGGCAACAGAGAGCACCGTGTGAAGAGCGGCGACCAACTGAATGTGCGCTACAAACAGAGCACGCTCGACGCTGGCGCGCTGGTCATCAGTTACTGGACCACGCAGGACAGCAGCAACCCACTCCCCGTAACAAAAGGCTCGACGCTGAACAGTTGCACAGGCTGGGACAACGCCTTCGATATGATGCGCTTTTCGGGCACCGAGGCGCAGGTAATTGTGCCGTCGAAACTGGGATTTTCCGATGCCGTGTCGGCCGTCGAACCCTACTACTACAAACTGAAAATGGAGATTGTGGCGAAATAGTTTGATGGAAAGTGAGGAGTGAGGAATTAGGAGTGAGGATTTTTTTAGTGAGAAAGTTTGAAAGTGTAAAAGTTTGAAAGTAGGGACGCGGCATGCCATGTCCGATGAATAAAGAGTAAAGAATAAAGACAAAAGACTCTGACCAAAGCCTTTCCCCCTTCGGGGGAAACGGGAAAGGGGGCTACAACTCTGAAATTTGAAATTCTGAAATCTGAAGTATGACACTAATCAAAAGTATATCTGGCATTCGTGGCACCGTGGGTGGTGCGGTTGGCGATGGTTTGTCGCCTATCGATATTGTGAAATTTGCTTCGGCTTATGCGGCGTGGCTCAAGCAGTATCGCGGCAAGGCACGCTGCAAAGTGGTGGTCGGTCGCGACGCACGCATATCGGGAGAAATGGTGAGCCGTGTGGTTGTTGGTACGCTGCTCGGCTGCGGTTGCGATGTGGTGAACATCGGTTTGGCGTCGACGCCGACTACCGAACTGGCCGTAACCATGGAGCAGGCCGATGGCGGCATCATACTCACCGCCAGCCACAACCCCAAGCAGTGGAACGCGCTGAAACTGCTGAACGAGCGCGGCGAATTTCTGAACAAAGCCGAGGGCGAAGCCATGCTAGCCATTGCCGAAAAAGGCGATTTTATCTATGCCGAAGTGGACGAAGTCGGTACGCTCACCGAACGCAACGACTACACACAACGCCATATCGACAGCGTACTGGCGCTCGATTTGGTCGATGTCGATGCCATACGAAAAGCCAATTTCACGGTGGCGTGCGACTGTGTCAATTCTGTGGGCGGCATTGCCATTCCTGCCCTGCTCGAAGCCCTTGGAGTGCAGCACATCGAGCGGCTCTACTGTACGCCCGACGGTCATTTTCCGCACAATCCAGAGCCGCTGCCCGAACATCTTGGCGACATTGCGCAACTGATACGCGACAAGCACGCCGATGTTGGTTTTGTGGTCGATCCCGATGTCGATCGGTTGGCGATTATCTGCGAAAACGGCGAGATGTTTGGCGAAGAGTACACGCTGGTGTCGGTGGCCGACTATGTGTTGCAGCACACGCCCGGAAATACGGTATCGAACCTCAGTTCGACACGCGCCTTGAGCGACATCACGCACAAATATGGCTGCGAATACAACGCTGCCGCCGTGGGCGAAGTGAATGTCGTTGCCAAAATGAAGGCGACCAACGCCGTGATTGGCGGCGAAGGCAATGGCGGTGTCATCTATCCCGCCTCGCACTATGGCCGCGATGCGCTGGTTGGCATTGCGCTGTTTTTGACCAATCTGGCAAAAACGGGCAAAAAAGTGTCGGAACTGCGCGCCTCGTATCCGAACTACTACATATCGAAAAACAAGATACAACTCACACCCGAAATTGATGTGGACGGCGTGTTGTGCGTGATAAAAGGCTGTTACAAGCAGTTCAAAATCAACGACATAGACGGCGTAAAAATCGATTTTCCGCAGGGCTGGGTACACTTGCGCAAGTCGAACACCGAACCAATTATCCGCATCTACAGCGAAGCCCCCACGCGCGAGCAAGCCGACGCCTTTGCCCACGCCATCATGGACGAGATTAGGCGCATTGCAGGAATAAATTAGTGAGAAAGTGTGAAAGTGAGAAAGTAGGGACGCACCGAGTGCGTCCGAAAAGTTTAGAGGTTAGAGGTAGAAATGCAAATGATTTTTAGTGTGCAAACAACTGATTTGTAATTGTTTAGCAATCTTCAAAAACAATAAAAAAACACAAAAAAAAGGAGGAAACGAACAGAGTAACGCGTAGTTTGATACGCACATCTTGAACATAGGAAACAGCGTTTTAGCTATCTTTTTCTTGCAATAAAATTTGGCGATTTTTTAGTCCGAAAAAGATAAGTAAAAATGCTCACGTTGTGGCGTGGGCTTAACTTATCTTCGTGGACGTAGGTTACGCCAATACCTTTTGCAAGCGGGATACTTTAAGTACCACGCTATTTTTGTGTGCGTATCTCAATGTCGTTTTGGTACAAAAACGGAGTGTAGTTGGGTGTCCGACACTATACTCTGCAAAACAAAAAAAATCAGCAAGCGGACATAGCAAAAACTACTAAAAATCGTAAAAAATGAAAACAAAATTGATTAGTAAAACTCTTTTCGCCGTTGTTATTGTGGCATCGGTGTGTTCGTGTAAAGTAGTAACTTACACCCAAACACAAACTCTAAAAGAGCCGTCGCAAGAGGTTATTGGAAATGAATTTAACGACATGATTGGTTTGACGAAAAATCAAATTTTGCAAGCAATGTCAACTCCCAAAAGAACCGAAACCGATGGTGCTGGCGGAGAAATACTTGTGTATGAAGACATTAAATATGTAAGCAATTCATCTGAATCGTATAGTGCGAGATCCAATAGTTATGGCACTACTGATTCGTATGCCGAATCGGGTACTGTGGGGCGTTCTGCTGGCTATGGTGTTGCAGTTGGTCAAAGTGCTGCAGTTGGCTATAATGATGGTACTGTAGCGGCTGGTAAGGCTGGTTATGTTGGTGAGACTGGTTATGTTGGTGCTTCTGCTTCATATTCCGCTGGATCCGCTTCTTCCGTTTCGCAAAACACTTCTTCGACTAACACGCACAGGCAAGCACAAAGTGTTTCTGGAGAGGTAAAAAAATATGTGAACTTTTTTATTAATGCCGAGGGAAAATGCTACAATGTGAAAGCAAATTATGGCGACAAATACAAGACAATTCCAGGTGTTTATCAAAATTGCACATACAAAAAGAAAAAGTACTCTCCTGCTGGATATATACTTTGGGTTTGTCCAGTAGCAGGCTTGATTTACACAATTTGTGCACTCAAAGGGAATGAACCAAAATTAGTGAATTGCGGCAATCCCTATCAGAAATGAAAAAAATTGCGTTGTGTCTATGTGTTACACTAAGTGGAACGAGTGTTTTCTATCTAATCTGCCAACTATTGCGCTTGTTCGCAAAAACGATAAGCCTTTTGTGCGATAGTCTTACCATGCAAAAAGTGGCGGATTTTATTCCGCTAAATATATTTTCGTGGAGTTTGGGCAGTTGCCTGTTTTGGTCGTTCGATACGATACTTATGATTTTTGCTTGTAGCATGGCAATGAAAATATGGGAACAACTCGAAAAATAGTGTTATCGCAACAAATTAAAGCGCAGGTCTTTGTGGTCTGCGTTTTTTTGTTTTTGGGGGCTACAGCGCATTGTGAGTGGCAAGGTGAGAGGTTAAAAGCATAAAATACAGAGCGTAGAGCCGCCACATTGTGGCGGCTCTATATATTTGAATGAAGAATTAGCAATTAACAATCATTGCTCATTGTTAATTAAACACAAAAAAAGCGCCCCTTGCGGTGCGCCTTTTTTGTTTATCGTCAATGTCAGCCCGATTAAAAATCGTCCAAATCGAACGGTTGAGTTTCGGGGTTGGCGGTTTGGCCATTGTGGGTATATTCGTAACGCAATTTGGCTTGGTTGTTGCCGACAAACACAAGATAGAACGAGAAATCGTTGGGGAAAAGAACTTTCAACCAAGCGGCTTGTTCGGCGGTAAACATTCCTATCTCCGAAATCATGGCCGAAGGAATGGTAAATTTGAGCGTTCCACTCGTTGGATAGCGCGTGCCGACATTCACTACCATGGGGTCATCGCTGAGCATATCGATGCTGTATGCGTATTTGTCGTCCGTTTTGCCTTTTTGCACGCCTGTGATGGAATAGGTGTGTTTCGTAACATCGGTGTTGCCCTCGCCCTCAATCCAAGTGCGTGTGGATTTTTCGGAGTATTCGATTTTATTGTCCGCGTTTGACACCACAAAATCGCCTTCAACCACAAATTGGCAGTGTTTGTTTGCATCGCGACCAATGTTTTTGATGCTCATCGAATCGCACTCTATTTTGACATCCTCCACATACCAATCTTCGAATTTGGCGACCATCGCAGTGCCTTCGGCTTCGTACAGACCAGTGGCTTTCACTATCAGTTTGCCGCGGTGCTGGCGGCCGTCGCGACCAAGCACATTCTCGCTGCCATAATCGACCGTAACGGTTACAGGAAATTCGTACTCGTTTTCGTCGTAAGTCCAAGTTACCGTCGGCTCAACGGTTGCCGATGCGTTGGCAGCAGCGACTAATGCGGGTGCGTTTGCTTTCATATCGACGCTGCGCACACCTGCGCCAATTTCGTCGAAAGCATTGTTTACAACAGCCACCGTGAGCAGATAGTCGGTCGATACAATCTCTAACGAGTCTGGGGCGTTTTGTTCCTCTTTCGGTTCATTGTCATTGTCTTTGTCGCAGCCAGCGCAAATCAGTGCCAGAGCAGCGACTGTCAAAAACATCTTTTTCATAGTTGTTTTTGGTTAATTTGTTATACATTTTGGGTTAAAATTCGAGGCGCAAATTTATATATTTTTTTGTAAAAACAAGAAAAAATTTAGGCAATTTAACTTTTTTTTTACTCCGCAGGGCGATTCCAATAGATGTACTTCGTTGGGTCGGCCGTTTGCTCGCTTTCGCGGATTAGCAAATTTCATCGATTAAAAGGCGGTTTTTGTCAATTTCAATCTGTTGTTCCAATGCTTCGAGCGAATCGAATTTCTGCTCGTCACGCAGACGCTGAAGCACCGCCACGGTGAGATTTTGTCCGTAAATATCGCCCGAAAAACCGACAATATGCGCCTCTACGGTCTGTTCGCAGCCCGCCACGGTCGGTCGTGTGCCAATGTTGAGCAAGCCTTTGTAGGTAACGCCTTCCAACGCCGTTTCGATGGCATAAACGCCGTTTCGAGGAAGCAATTTTCGCGATGAAATCGACAAATTTGCGGTCGGAAAGCCGATTGTGCGCCCAATGGCGCGCCCATGCTCCACGCGCCCTGTGAGCGTGTAGGCGTAACCGAGCAGCGCATTGGCTTGCTCCACGCAGCCGTCGGTGAGCAACTGGCGAATGATGCGCGACCCCACCACACGCCCATCGACAGCAAACGGAGCGGCCTGTTCTAGTGCCACGCCAAGCCCTGCAGCCACACGCCGATAGTCGTCGATCGAGCGCAAGCCATCGCTGCCAAAACTGTGGTCGTAGCCCAGCAACAGCCGCCGCACGCCAAAATGGTCGCGAAGCAGCGTGAGAAACTGCGCCGCGGTAAGCCTCACCAACTTTTCGTCGAAGTCGAGCATCAGGCAGTAATCGATGCCAATTGGGCGGAAATGCGCCATCTTTTCAAGCGGCGTGGTGAGCAGCCGCACCGACGAGTTTGGCGACAGCACGCGCGCTGGCGAGTCGGCAAACGACACCACCAACGACGGCAAACCAGCGTGCAAAGCACGCGCTTTCAAGTCGTCGAGCAGAAAGCGATGCCCACGATGCACACCATCGAAAAAGCCGATAGTAGCGTAGGTTTCGCAGTCGAGCGTGCGTATGTCGGAAACAATCTCCATACCCCAAAAAACGATTCACAAAGTTAGCAAAAAAGACGGTAAGTGCGCACAGATTTTGTCGTTTCAAAACAAATGTTTACCTTTGTCGTGCCGAACCGCGCAAACAGACGACAGCGGTCGTTTGTGGTCGGCGTACATAATAGAAGCGTTTAGTTTCCCTTTTCGAAAATCGGCAAAATTTTCAAAATGCACTGGGACAATCCGGACGACTGCGCTTTTGTCACTCCTTGTGAGCGGCAAACAGCGTGGTGAGATTGTTTGTTAGTGCATGGGTGTTTGCCGATACCTCGAAAAGAACGAGCAATGTCCCCACGCTTTTTTTATATCTAAATTTTAACCCGCCAACGAGGGGGCACGAGGCAAAAATCCAAACCATAACATGAAAAAAACAGCATTACTTCTGTTTGGCGCACTCTGCCTATTGTGCGCCAGTTGCGAAAAAGAAGAAGAAAGTTGGAATGTAGATGCCCGCGACGCTGTAGTAGGTCGCTACTCCTACACACAAGTAGGTTCATACACAGTAACAATAAACGGACAAACAGTTACAGAATCACTTGACAGTAAAGGTACTTTCACCATTGATAAAGACTACTCAAGCGCTGCTGGTTTGAAATTTTACGACAGCGATTTAATAAAGAGTGGCTGGATCGCCAACGAAAATACGCTCTGTATTTCAACAGTTAAAGACTCCTACACTGAAAGTGGTGTTACCATCAGTGTTACTGTAGAGTATTCGCCATGTAAAGTTGTAAACAAGACCTTCACAACAATCGCCACCGTGAGTGGAACAGCGTCCTACAGTGGAAACTATTACCCCATCACGGGACGCGTATCACTTACTGCAAGTGGCAATTAAACCCACGCACGCCGTTGTCGTCCCGACGGTTTGAGCGAAAAAATTGCGCTGCACGCATAAAAAAGACAGAGGCCTCCCAAGGGAAACGCCTCTGTTTTTTGTTGCGAAAAAATAGTGCCGTTATTTGGGCAGCACGCCCCAAATCGACTTGCTGGTGTCGCGCAAAATCCACTCGCGCGTGCCATCGGCGTACTCTACAAACCAAACAAGCACATAGAGGTCGTCGCCAAAGCGGTAGGTCAAATCGTAGGTAGCAAAACGCAGGTGTTCTTCGTCGGTCATTTGGTTGCGGTAACCTAAAAAATGGACGGTTTCATCGGCATTTTTTTGCATCTGCTCTATGTAGCCGCGGTAGATTTTGCGCATGGCCGACGCATACTTTTTGTTCGATAGTTTGGTTACTTCGGCAAGGTTTGCTTCGCCCCAACTTTCGTCCCAATCGGTCATATCGGTTTGGTAAACTTCGTGCGCAAACTGTTCGCATTTCTCTTTGTCGAGCCGCATGAGCCAAGCATCTTCGTCGTCGTAGGCAGGGTAGCGCCCCGCCTCGCGCCGAAAGCGAAATTCAGTTGCAAAGAAATCGACCAGCAGATAGTCGCAGCCCGTGCCGAAAGTCGCCGCTGGCTCGCCGTCCTGTGGCGTGAGCGAGCAGACATAGTCGTCGAACACTGCCGCAAGGTCGGCACTGCTGGAACACTGCACATACACCCAGCGTTTCATGGTGTCGCTATCGCCAAAATTCGCCACACTGTCGCAACTGGTGCAGACAAACATCACGGCACACAATGCACCAAAAAGAAGTTTTTTCATAGTTTTTCTACCCCTTATTAAAATTCTTGTCCTGCGGAATAGCCTTTGTCGCTACCGTCGATAATCGAGATGTCCACCACATCGAAAAACGGCAAATCCATATAGGAGATAATGCACGACACATTTTCGATGCCCTCGGGCAGCACCACGCCCAGCCAGTCGCCGCGGCGCAATTTGATTTTGTTGCTGTCGGTATCGCCACGATTGTAAACATGGTAGGTGCCCACGGCCGAGCGCACCGTGTATTTTTCGCCATTTTTGTCCAAAAGATAGACCGTGCATTCCAAACTCTGATGCTGCGAATTGTTGGTTACACGCACCAAATTGTACTCCGCTTCGGGACCTTCGACACGCAACTTAAAGTTTTCGCCTGCCCACAGCATGCCGGCAAACAGCGGACAGAGAGCCAAAACGGCGAGAATTGTTGTAATTTTTTTCATTGTAGTAGAATTTATTGCGGCGACAGCAGCGCATTACCGCCCACTGCCGCCGCAAGATTGATGTTTGGGTTTAGAAATACTTCACCTCTTTGCCTTCGAGGCTGCTGAGCAGGTTGTTGGCCAAGCGGCTTGCGCCAAAGCGGAACAGTTTGTTGTTGAGCCACTCTTCGCCAAGCACGGCCTCGACTACGCTGTAGAATTTCACCGCCTCGTCGGTGGTCGAAACGCCACCAGCGGGTTTGAAACCGATTTTGATGCCCGTCTTTTCGTAGTACTCTTTGATAGCACCGCACATCACATACGCTGCTTCGAGCGTGGCGGCTGGCTCGGTTTTGCCTGTCGATGTTTTGATAAAGTCGGCACCTGCAGCAATGGCAATGAGCGACGCCTGTTTCACCTCGATGGCGTTGTGCAGCGCACCGCTTTCGAGAATCACTTTCAGATGGGCTTTGCCACAAGCGGCTTTCAGTTCGCGCAGTTCGTCGTAAACTTCGCTGTGCAGACCGCTGAAAAATTTGCCGATAGAGATGACCACATCAATTTCGTCGGCACCCGCCTTGACGGTCATGGCAGTTTCGGCCACTTTCACCTCGATAAACGATTGCGAAGCAGGGAAACAGGCCGCCACAGCAGCGATGTTCACACCGTTGCCTTTGTCGAGCACAGCGCGCGACACTGGAACTAAAGCGGGATAGACGCACACGGCAGCCACATTGGGCAGTTCGGGGAAATTCGCCTTAAAATCGTTCACTTTTTGCATCATTGCGCCGATTTTTTCTTCGGTATCGGTGCCGTTGAGCGAGGTCAGGTCGATAGAGTTGAGGCACTTTTTCCACACTTCACGGTTGTTGTTGCGGTCGAAATTGTCGGCCACGATTTTTGCGACAGCAGCACGCACTTCGTCATCGTTCAGATTGCAGTTGTACTGCGCGTAGAGTTCTTTCATTTTTTCCATGGTTTTCTTTTTTTTGGGGGTTATTATTTGTTTTACACTAAATTATTTCGATTTAGAATCAATCCAGATGGTAACGGGACCATCGTTGGTGAGTGCCACTTGCATATCGGCACCGAAAACGCCTGTTTGTACAGCTTTGCCCAGTTTTTGTGCGGCTTCGGCACAAAAATGTTCGTAGAGCGGCACAGCGATGTCGGGTTTGGCGGCGCGTATGTACGACGGGCGGTTGCCTTTGGCAGTCTGCGCATAGAGCGTAAACTGGCTCACAATCAGCAGTTCGCCGTCGATGTCGCGGATTGAGCGGTTCATCACGCCATTGTCGTCGTCGAATATGCGCAGATTGACGAGTTTGCTCGTCAGATAGTCGCTATCGGCGTTGCTGTCAGCCTCTTCGATGCCCAGCAGCACAAGCAGCCCGCGCCCTATTTTCGACTTTGTTTCACCAGCGATGGTTACCGACGCGTGCAAAACACGCTGAATCAGAATACGCATAACACGCCCCTTAAACTCGTTTGCAAATGTAGCGATTTTTTTGTCAATCTACAAATTGTGCAATTTTTCGCCTACAATTTTGGCGGCAATGCGTACCAATTCGGCGCAGGGACGCTTTTTGTAGTAGGCTTCGGTGCGTGCTTCGGGCGTGGGCGCATCGCTTTTGTGGTCGAGTCCGAGCAGTTCGCGGCAGATGATAGAGCCATTTTCGGCACGGAAGTCTGCCGCCAACTCCTGCACCATCTTGTAGTTGGCAGCCTTGGCGGCTTTGTCCTGCGGATTATTGGCTGGAATGGCCAAGCCCGCCACCAAAAACATACCGCTGCATGCGCCGCACACCTCGCGCAGCCGTCCCATGCCGCCACCGAGCGGCGCGCTCACCTTGGCCGCCAAATCGGTATCCATATCAAACAGGTCAGCGTAGGCCATATAGACCGATTGAGCGCAGTTGTAGCCCGCACGAAAATAGTTTTCGGCGCGTTCGGCCCGCTCGTCGATATTCAGTTCGGGAAAAAACATGTTCAATTAAGAGTTAAAATAGTAGCAAGTAGTAAGAAAGTGTGAAAGTATGAAAGTGTGTAAAGTGAAAAGTGTATAAAGTGGAAAGTGGCTTTCCCCCTTCGGGGGAAACGGGAAAGGGGGCTATAACCAGAAACTCTGAAACCGCGCGAAGCGCAATCTGAAATTTGAAATCTGAAATCCTGAAATTGCGGCTTGCCGCATCACTCCTCACTCCTCACTCCTAATTCCTAACTACTTCAAGTAGTATTCGATAGTGGTAACGACGCGCACATGTTTGATGAAGGGCGTGTTGGCATCGCGGCTTTCGACCGAGAAGAGGCCTTGCGAGGCGTGTTTGATGCCGCCCAGTTCGCTCTCGCTATCGGCAGCAAATTTTTCGGCGGCAGCACGGGCGTTTTTCGTTGCCGTTTCAATCATTTCGGGCTTCAGTTCGTTCAGTTTTGTGAACTCGTAGGTGGTTTGATAGCGGTAGTCGTCGCCGGTGAGTGCGATGCCTTTTTTGAGCAGTTCGCTCTGGCGCGAGAGCAGTGCGCGCACCGCATCAACCTTGTCGGACGAGATGGTAACCACTGCTGTGCAGATGTAGCGCGAACGCATATTTTCGTTGTTGTTGTAGCGTTCGGTCTGCATATCCACCACTTCGGGGGCAGAGATGGTGATGTCGTTGCGATCGATGCCGTTGCTGACCACAAAATTGATGATGGCTTGGCTCTTTTCGTTAATCACATTGTAGAGTTGCAGCAGGTCGTTGCCCGACTCTTTGAAGATGAGCGGACAGATAACATGGTCGGCAGGTACATCTACTTCGGCCAAGCCGCGCACCGACACACTGCGGTCGCGATAGGCGTAATTGTCGATACCCGCTTTCAGGCAGATGCCGAGCACAATGATGGCCACGGCAATAATCGATGCTTCGATGGTTTTCTGTTTCATAATCTTTTGATTTTTAAGGGTTAAAATTTTGTTAGTACAATGTTAGTACATTTGCTATACAGTGTAATGCTGTTTGCAGTCGGTTTGCAGTCATTTTTCTGCGCGATTAGAATTTGTTTACCAACTGAAAATCGAGTTGTTTTTTTGTCAAATCGGCACGAGCAATGCGCACTGTGAGCGGGTCGCCGAGTTGGAATTTTCGTCCCGACGAGCGGCCAACGATGCAGTAATTTTTTTCGTCGAACAGGTAGTAGTCGTTGCCGAGGTCGCGCACCGACACCATGCCTTCGCACTTATTTTCGTTCAGTTCCACATAGATGCCCCACTCGGTAACGCCCGAAATAACGCCGTCGTACACCTGCCCGATGTGGTCGCGCATAAACTCCACCTGTTTGTATTTTATCGAGGCGCGTTCGGCGTTGGCGGCGCGCTGCTCCATGTCGCTGCTGTGCTTGCAATACTCTTCCCAAGTGGGTGCGTCCACGCTTTTGCCGCCAGCCAGATAGCGTGTCAGTAGGCGGTGCACCATCATATCGGGATAGCGGCGAATGGGCGATGTGAAGTGCGTGTAGTAGTCGAACGCCAAGCCGTAGTGGCCGCAGTTTTCGGTGCTGTATTGCGCTTTGGCCATCGAGCGTATGGTGAGCGTTTCTATCAGATTTTGCTCTTTGGTACCTTCGACCTGATTCAGCAGATGGTTGATCGACGACGACACATCGGTGTGGCGACCTGTGGTTTTCAGTTTGTAACCAAAGCGCTTGATAAATTGCGACAGATTTTCGAGTTTGTCGGGATTTGGCACATCGTGTATGCGATAGACGAAAGTTTTGGGCGTTTCGCCGCGTTTTTTCGGTTTACCGATATGTGTCGCCACCGTGCGATTGGCCAGCAGCATAAACTCCTCGATGAGTTTGTTGGCATCTTGCGACTCTTTGAAATAGACGCTCAACGGCTTGCCCTTTTCGTCGATTTCGAAGCGTGTTTCGACGCGATCGAAGGCGATTGCGCCATTGGCGAAGCGTTGTTGGCGTAGGATTTTCGCCAGTCGGTCGAGCGACAGCAGTTCTTCGGCATAGTCGCCCTCGCCCGTTTCGATGCGTTGTTGCGCCTCTTCGTAGGTAAATCGACGGTTGGAGCAGATAACGGTGCGTGCAATTTTGTAGGCTTGCACATTGGCGTCGTCGTCCATTTTGAAAAGCACAGAGTAGGCCAATTTCTCCTCGTTGGGGCGCAGCGAGCAGATGCCATTGCAGAGGCGTTCGGGCAGCATTGGCACTGTGCGATCGACCAGATAGACCGATGTGGCGCGGTTGTAAGCCTCTTGGTCGATGATGTCGTCGGGGCGCACATAGTGCGTAACATCGGCAATATGCACACCGATTTCCCACAAACCGTTGTCGAGGCGGCGAATAGAGAGCGCATCGTCGAAATCTTTGGCATCGCGCGGGTCGATAGTGAAGGTGCAGACTTGGCGCATATCGATGCGGCGCGCAATCTCTTCGGGCGTGATGTCGGCCGAGATTTTTTCGGCGGCGGCTTCCACCTCGGCTGGATAGTGGTAGGGCAGCCCAAATTCCGACAAGATGGCGTGCATTTCGGTTTCGTTTTCGCCCACATTGCCAAGTACTTCCACTATTTCGCCGATAGGATTTTTGGCTTTGTCGTTCCACTCCACAATGCGTCCCACGCACTTTTGGCCATCGCGACCGCCGTTCAACTTATCGAGCGGAATAAACAGGTCGTGCACCAACTGTTTGCGATCGACATTGAGAAATGCCACCGACGATTTCACTTCGAGAATGCCCACAAATTCGTTTTTGGCGCGGTGAAGCACCTCTACCACTTCGCCTTCGGGTTCGCGCTCTTTGCGACGCGGATAGAGCATTACTTTCACATGGTCGCCATTCAGAGCGCACCCCATACTGCGTTCCGCCACAAACACCAGTTCGCCGCCATCGTCGGGAACGAGATAGGTCTTTTTTGCCACCGTTTGGCGGTCGAGCGTGCCAGTAATGTAGTTTTGGCGCAGATTGAGGCGATATTTTCCCATAGCGACCTGCACCAGCGTGCCTTGTTCGCACAGCGCATCGAGTGCCTCCACAACCAACCGTTTTTGTGCGTCGGAGCGCAGCCCCAGCGCATACGACAACTGTCTGTAATTCAGTGGTTTATTCGGAGTTTCCGAAAAAACTTGCACCAGTACCGATTTTAGTGCTGACTTGCGGCAACTGCGTCCATCTTGCGCTCTATTTTTTCCCATTTCTGCGTATCGTTTTACTCCACAAAGATACAAAAAGCGTGCAAATATACCAATCGAATGAAAAAAATGGCGTGATTTTGGTTTGATTTTTGTATCTTTGCCCGATATTTGTGATGAGAACGACCATGATGCCACAGAAAAAACTCTATTTTGCCACGCACAATGCGCACAAAGTGGACGAAGTGCGTGTTGTGCTGGGTGCGGCTGTCGATTTGGCGGGCTTGGACACGCTCGGTTGCCACGACGAGATTCCCGAAACGGGCTGCACGCTGCAAGAGAATGCGCTCCAAAAAGCACAATTTGTGCATACGCACTACGGTGTCGATTGCTTTGCCGACGACACAGGCTTGGAGGTAGAGGCGTTGGGCGGCGAGCCAGGAATTTACTCGGCGCGCTACGCTGGCGAGCCGTCGGATTCGGCAAAAAATCGGCAGAAACTGCTCGAACGGCTGCACGGCGTACAAAACCGCAACGCACGCTTCCGCACCGTCATCGCCTTGATAATGGACGGCAAGACGCACCTGTTCGAAGGCATTGTAACGGGGCGCATTTTGGAGAGCGAGCGCGGCGAAAGCGGTTTTGGCTACGACCGCCTTTTCGTGCCCGACGGTTCGGACAAGACCTTTGCCGAGATGAACGCCACCGAAAAAAACGCCATCAGCCACCGTGGACGCGCGCTGCGAGAAATGGAGAAGTTTTTTGAGTTAGGAATGAGGAATTAGGAGTGAGGAATGGTGCGGCAAGCCGCAATATCAAATTTCAGAATTTCAAATTGTAGGGACGCACCGAGTGCGTCCGAAACAATTCAACAATTAAACAATTCAACAATAGAAACATAGAAACATAGAAACATAGAAACAAATCAACAGTTCAACAAAATAAACATGAAAAAAATCGCAATTTTGGCACTGATTTTGGCCGCGACGCTTTCGGGGCGCGCCGAGCAACAACCTATTGGCAGTTGGCGTACGCATTTGGCATATTCGAACACGCAAATCGTAGCGCAAACGCCCGACAAGGTGTATGGCGTGAGCGGCGGCGCACTTTTTTCCGTGGGCAAGGACGACAACGCCGTAACTTTGCTGTCGAAAATAACGGGTTTGAACGACAACAACATCACCTACATTGCCTATTCCGAAGAAATGCGTATGCTGGTGGTGGCGTATTCCAACGCGAATATCGACCTGCTGACCGACGGTAACATCTACAACATCACCGACCTCTATCGCAAAAATATGACTGGTAGCAAAAGCGTCAATCACATCTATTGTGTGGGAAAGATGGCCTATTTTTCGTGCGATTTTGGCATTATGAAACTCGACCTCGAGAAGCGCGAAGTGGCGGACACCTACATTATCGGTGCGGGCGGCGAAAATATAGCCGTGCTTTCGCTCGCCGAGAATGGCGGCCGCTGGTATGCCACCACGCCCAACGCTGTGATGACCGCACCAACCACAGGCGTGAATTTGGCCAATTTCGAGAACTGGACAGCGATAGCCACGCCCACGCCAAAGACCAACAAACGCACCGTAGTTTACAAAAACGAACTCTATCTGTTGCAGAGCGATAGCGTGCTGTACAAGCGTAGCGCAACGAATTGGAGCAAATACCGCAGCGATGTCGTTGCTATCAACACCGATGGCGAGCGGCTGTTTATTTGTGAGCCGCTTCAATTTCAGATGTTCGCTGCCGACGGCAACCAAACTTTTGCCAACAGCGGCATCTACATGGCTTTCTACGACTCGGTAGAGAGCCAGATTTGGACGGCCGCCGACATGGCAGGTATAGCGCGCATAACGCCCGCCACAAAAGCCACTGCCACATTTCGCCCCAATGGTCCTGCTGTGAATTATGCGTGGCGGATAAAACACAGCGACGGACGCATATATGTGGTACCAGGCGGTCGATGGGCGTCGCAATATCAGCGCGTGGGGCATGTGATGCTGTTTGAAAATGGCAGTTGGAGAAACATTACACAAGGCGAAATAAACGCTGTAACAAAGCAAGAACACAGCACGCCATTCGTCAATGCTACCGATTTTGTAGATGTGGCCATCGACCCGAACGACAAAACGCACTTTTTTGTTGCATCGTATGGCATGGGACTTTACGAATTTCGTGGCGACCAACCCTATAAACTCTACAATGCCGACAACAGCGGCGTGGAAACTATCTTTCCGCTTCGTAAGCCCAGTGATGCCTACTACCAATATCACCGCCTCGATGGTTTGACCTACGACAAAGACGGCAATCTGTGGTTTCTGAATGTCTGCTCGTCGGCAGAAACATCGAGTTTGATAAAATACCTCCAACCCGATGGCACATTTAAGTCGGTGAGATACAGCGCTGTAAAGAGTATGTCGACACCGCAAGACCTCATCGTATCGAACCAAGATGCGAACCAAAAGTGGGTACTCATTCCACGCGCGGCAAGCAGCACCACCACCGCCCTTTTCACCTTCTACGATAACGGCACGCCCGACAAAACCTCGGACGACCTGACGCGGCTCTTCACCTCGTTCTACGACCAAGACGGCAACCGCTACGCCCCGACAAACTTCCGCTGCATAGCGCAAGACCACGACAATCGCCTGTGGGTGGGAACGAGCGATGGCATCTGTCTGTTGAGCAACCAAACCAGCGCGTTCGAAAACGATTACACCTGCTCGCGCATAAAAATTCCACGCAACGACGGCACCAACTTGGCCGACTATCTGCTCGATGGCGTGCAGATAAACGCTATTGCTGTCGATGGATCGAACCGCAAATGGATTGGCACCGAAACGAACGGTGTGTTCTTGGTCTCGGAAGATGGATTGGAAACGATTCACCACTTCACCAGCGAAAACAGTCCGCTGCTGTCGGACAACATCATCAGCATCGGCATAAACGACAAGACAGGTGAAGTGTTTTTTGGCACTGGCAATGGCCTGATTTCGTACCAATCGGACGCTAGCGAAGGCAACGAAACTTTCAACAATGTACACGCATTTCCAAATCCTGTGCGCGAAGATTACACGGGCGTTATCACCATCACGGGCTTGGTTACCGATACGCGAGTGAAAATTACCGACATCGCTGGAAATGTAGTTTACGAAACCATCTCGAACGGCGGTATCGCCACTTGGGACGGCAATCGTCGTGGCGGCGGGCGCGTGGCTACGGGCATCTATCTGGCCATGTGTTTCAGTCCCGATGGCAAGCAGCACGAAACCACTAAAATACTGATTATCAACCGATAGAAATGCAAAAAGACGAGCAACAACGACTTTTGCGTGCAACGCTCGCGCTTCTCGTTTTTGCGCCTTATCTGCTGGCTGCCGTGGTTGCTACCGACCTTGGCGCGTTGCCGATGCGTGCGCTCTACCTGCTGTGCGGTGCGCTGTGGATTTTGTTGCCCGCTCTGCTGCTGAAAGCGCGTGCTTTCTTTGTTTTTCACAGCCTCACGCTACTTTTGGGGCTTGTCGAAGGCGTGCATCTCGTCATGTACCACGCCACCACCTCGTTGCTGTTTGTCAATACCATTTTCATTGCCGAGTCGGGCGAATTTCTCGAACTCTGCTCCACAGCGTGGCCTGCAATAGTGCTGGCAGTGGCGTTTTTTGCTGGCTATTTTTGGCTGATTTTCAACAAGATAGACAATACGCCGCTGCTTTCGCACACCAGTCGCCTTGCGGTGGCAGCGAGCGAACTGCTGTGTGCTTTGCTGGTGCTGGGCGTGTTGCGCGGCACGCACAACGACCGCTATTTTTTCGTGCCAATCGACGACGAAAAGCCGCACGCTGGCATTGTGCATCTGCTGCCGTTCAATCTGCTGCACCATACCATCGAGATAGTGGATTTGCACAAAAAAATCGATGCCGCCACCGAACAACTCGACCGCTTTTCGTTCGGCATACAACCCGACAAACAACAGCCGCCACAAACCATTGTGTTGGTGATTGGCGAAACGGCACGCTACGGCAATTTTGGCATCAATGGTTACCGCCGCAACACCACACCACGCCTGCAACAGCGGCAAAATCTGATTTCGTTCGACAGCGTGTATGCCGTGGCCAACCTCACCACGGTGTCGGTGCCGATGATGCTGTCGCCCGCCACGCCGCAAACTGCTGCCGACTATATGCACCAAAAATCGGTGGTCGAGGCCTTTGCCGAAGCGGACTATCGGACGGCGTGGATTGCCAACCAGAGTTTCGGCAATCAGTTTTTGATGCGCATCTCCGAAACTTGCGACTACATGCACTATTTGCCCGACGACAACAGTTTCGATAGCGATCTGCTGAACGATTTGCGTGCGATTGTCGATTCGGCGCAATCTCCCGAATTTGTAGTGCTGCACTCGCTGGGCTGCCACTACAAATACAACTGCCGCTATCCGCAAACGATGGTGCCATTTCAGCCCGATATGAACAGCCGTCCCGACATCGAAGCGGTGGCACTGGACATCAAAAAGGTGATTGAACAACGCAATGGGCAACCGCTGCTCGACGAAATTCGCGACATTCTGGTCAATTCGTACGACAACGCCATCGCCTACACCGACTATTTTCTCGACAGCACCATCAATCTGCTCGCGCAGAGCGACCGCCCAAGTCTGCTGCTCTACATTGGCGACCACGGCGAAAATCTGCTCGACGACGAGCGGCACCTATTACTGCACGGCACCTACAACGGCAGCGCATACGAATATCATGTACCGCTATTTGTTTGGTATTCAGATAGTTACAAAGCGGCAAATCCGCAGAAAGTGGCGAATCTGCACAAGCACAAAAGCAGCAAAACATCGTCGATGACACTTTTTGCTACGCTGCTCGATTTGGGCGGCATTCGCTGTCCTCACCTGAACCGCACTCAAAGTCTTGCCGCCGACAGTTTTGTGGCCGACAGCGTAGTTTATGGCCTCGACGCCAATTTGCAAGTGGTAGAAATTCCACTAAAGTAAAAAGTTGAAAGTTTATAAAGTTCATCAAGTTGCAAATTGCAATCTAAATTTATAGGAGTCCCCTTAATTAAGTAATTGGAAATTAGATAATTAAAAGTCCTTACTCTTTCGTCCTTATTCTTTATTCTAAAAATGGATTTTCGCACCATCATTCCCATAAAACCGCAGCCGTGGATAAGCCACAGCACGCGCTTCGTGTTGCTTGGTTCGTGTTTTGCCGAGAACATCGGACAGCGGCTGCTCGATTTTCGCTTTCAGGGCGATGTGAACCCGTTTGGCGTACTCTACAATCCACTATCGATAGCGCAGGCATTGGAACGATTGGCAGAAAATCGGCTTTTTGTCGCTGACGAACTTTTTGAGCATAACTCTCTGTGGCACAGTTGGATGCACCACGGCAGTTTCTCCGACCCATCGAAAGAGATTGCGCTTGAAAAGATGAATGAGCGTTTTTGCGCTGCTGCCGAAAACTTGGCGCACGCCGACCTGCTCATCATCACATTTGGTTCGGCTTGGGTTTACGAATTCGACGGCAGAGTGGTGGCCAACTGCCACAAAGTGCCGAACAACCGTTTTGTGCGCCGCCGCCTCACGATTGACGAGATTGTGGCACGCTACACTTCACTTTTCAGCGCATTGCGGCAGCAAAATCCCAAACTGAAAGTGCTGCTATCGGTCAGCCCGATACGCTACCTGCGCAACTATGCCACCGAAAACCAAACGAGTAAAGCCACGCTGCTGCTCGCCACCGAAGCACTCTGCCAGCAACTGCCCGATGTCGATTATTTTCCAGCCTACGAAATTTTGCTCGACGAACTGCGCGACTACCGCTTTTTTGCCGATGATATGGTGCACCCATCGCCCATGGCGGTGGCGTATGTTTGGGAGCGTTTTGCGCAAGCCTACTTCACACCCGAAACCTGCGCCCTCCTCCACGAAATCGAAAAAGAGAACCGCCGCGCCGCCCACCGACCACTACACTTTGGCAATTAAGAATTTTGAATTATGATTTGGCAATTTACAGGTTCAAAGTAGATTGTTAAAATTTACTAAATTACCAACAAATCCGTTTTGCAAAAAATTGAAAAACGCGCCATTTCATCGGAAGAATTCAACGATTGCTTATTTAGACTCAATCTAAACAAAGATCGTTTTTTTCCCCCGACAGAAAATTAAGTAATTGGGTAATTGCGTCAGTCCATTCGGGCGAAATAGTCGTCGGGCGAGAAGTGGCGCAAGGTTTCGAGCGTACCGTCGCAGTGGCGCAGAACGATGCTCGGGTGCGAAATGCCGTTGAACATGGTGGTTTTCACCGTGGTATAGTGAATCATATCCTCGAACACAATGCGATCGCCCACACGCAGTGCGCGGTCGAAACTCCACGAACCGCAAAAATCGCCGCTCAAGCACGAATTGCCGCCCATGCGGTAGGTGGGCTTGCCCGTCACAGCATCGGTTGCACCAACAATGGCAGGTTTGTAGGGCATTTCGAGGCAGTCGGGCATGTGGCAAGCAAACGACACATCGAGCATGGCAGTGCGAATGTCGTGATTTTCGACCACATCTTGCACCGTCGAAACTAGCACGCCTGTGCGCCACGCAAACGCGCTCCCTGGCTCGAGAATAAGGCGCAAATGCGGATATTTCTGCCGAAAGGTTGTCAGTAATTTCACCAGATGTTCCACATCGTAATCGGCGCGCGTCATCAGGTGGCCGCCGCCCATGTTGAGCCACTTTATCTGCCCAAGAAATCGGCCAAATTTCGCCTCGACCACAGCCAATGTGCGCTCCAAATCGTACGAACTCGATTCGCACAAGGTGTGAAAATGCAGCCCTTCGAGGCCTTCGGGAAGATTCTCGCCTAGCGCATCGGCCGTTACGCCCAAGCGCGAACCCGGCGCGCAGGGATTGTAGAGGTCGGTGGTAACATCGGAAAACTCTGGATTGATGCGCAAACCGCACGAAATACCCGCCGCCCTTGCCTGCTCCGCAAAGTGCGCATATTGCGTGAGCGAATTAAAAGTGATATGACTGCTGCACGCGGCTATTTGCGGAAAATCCTGATCGGTATAAATGGGAGCGTAAGTATGCGCTTTGCTGCCAAATTTTTCGAAAGCCATGCGCGCCTCGGCCAACGAACTAGCGGTGCTGTGCTCGATATATTCGCGAAAAATGGGGAATATTTTCCACAGCGCAAACGCCTTGAACGCCAAAATGATTTCGACATCGGCACGCTCGGCCACCGACCGAATCAGCGACAGATTGCGCCGCAAAAGTTCCTCCTCCACCACATAGCACGGCGACGGCACACCGCTATAATCGTATTTCAGAAATTCATTCATGGGTATCGAAAAAAAGTTGCTGCACAGTGGGCAAAATTGTCGGTACAATGGCTTTCACAGGCTTGTAAAGCACCGATTTTTCTAGCGTATTTTCATCAGCCCAATGCGTAAAATTGTTGATGCGCACAAAGCAGTTGAGCAGCAGACTCAACACAAGAGCAAATTTGAGCAACCCAAACAGACCACCCGCCAACTTATTGACCCACCCCAGATTTGCCGCCGACAGCACTTTGGCCAGCAGCCACGCCATCACATTCAGCGCAATGGCCACCAGCAAAAACAGCACCATATAGGCCACTGGTTGCGCCACCTGCGGCGACCAGTCGAACTGCGCCTGCAAAAATCCCGCAAAGCCCAGCCCCAGCCATTTGGCCACAAAAATGCCGAAAAATATGCCGACCAACGAAGCCACCTCCTTGAAAAAGCCACGAAAAAATCCGCGAATCAGGCCATACGCCAGCGGAACAAGCAATATGATGTCGAGCGTCGTCATGCGAAAGTTTCTGATTTCTAATTTCTGATTAGAAAGTTTTTCACCGTACAATTTGAGAGCGGCAAATTTATTTGGCAAAATTACAAAAAAAATGCGACAAAAAAAGTGGCTCACTGCAAGGCACTGAACCACTAATTTTTCCCGATTAAATGGCGGTTTTTAGCAAATTTTACCGAATTCTCCTATTTGAAATTTTTTGCGTTTTTTGTACTGAAATTCTCTATTTGAAAAATTTTTGTAACTTTGTGGCTATAAACACCTTTCGAAAAAATGAAAAACAAAGCCGCATATATCGTTATGGCTATTCGCAAATTTGCGGAACATTATGCATTGAGCGGACAGCAAGCCTATCGCTATCTGAAGCAATATGCTGGCATTGCTTTTTTGGACGAGTGCTACGAGGCCGAACACACGCTTTCGTTCGACGATGCGGTAGAAGATCTTAGCCGCGTCTGTCAAATTCATGGAGGAAATTTGCGGTATGATTAAACTTTATCACGGCTCGAATGTAAAAATTGACCAAATTGATTTGTCGCTCGGTCGCATAAACAAAGATTTCGGAAAGGGATTTTATCTTACATCGCTCTATCAGCAAGCAGTAGAGATGGGCAAACGCAAAGCACGCCAATTTGCTGATAGTGAGTCGGTTGTTACCGAATTTATGTTCGACGATTCATGCTTGAAATCGTCGGAATTGAACATAAAAACATTTCCAACAGTTAGCGAAGAGTGGGCGTTATTCATTTTGAACAACCGTCACGCATCGCGCACAGAATTTCGCCACAACTACGATATTGTGATAGGTCCTGTGGCCGACGATGGTGTAGTACAACAACTGGATTTGTACGAAATGCAACTGATTTCGCTGCAACAGTTGGTCGAAGCACTGCGCTATCGCAAACTGAACGACCAATACTATTTCGGTACCGAACGCTCACTAACCTATTTGAGACGGCTATGACAAAAGAGCAGACTTTTTTGACCGATAATCTTTTGGCAGAATTGCTGAAAATTATCATGGAGAAGCGAAACGCAAACATACAAGATGCGCTCGATATGCTCTATAATTCGCAGTTGTATGACAAAATAAATGACCCAGAAACGGGGCTCTATTTCCAAAGTGCCGATTACAACTACGAATTGTTGGAAAATGAGTTGAGTATCAACAACAACTAACTCCACCAAAAAAACAAGCACACTGCAAAAAAAATCCGCCACCCCAAAAAGGAGATGGCGGATTGTAATTTTTCCCGATTAAATGGCGGTTTTTAGCAAATTTTGCGCGAGCCGTCGCCGATGATTACATCGTAGATTTTCGGCTCTTTGCCATATTTGGCGCGATATTGGGCTTTTGCGTCGGCTACAAACTGGTCGTAGAGGTCGTTCTTCACCAAATTGATGGTGCAACCGCCAAAGCCACCGCCCATTATGCGACTGCCAGTAACGCCGTTCGCCTTGGCAATATCGTTCAGGAAATCGAGTTCTTCGCACGACACCTCGTAGTCGTGGCTGAGGCCGTGGTGCGTTTCGTACATTTTTTGGCCGACAGTGTCGTAGTCGCCGCGCTCGAGCGCATCGCAAACGGCCAGCACGCGGTCTTTTTCGCCCAGAACAAAGGTGGCGCGTTTCACATCTTCGGCACTCACATCGGCTTTCACCGCATCGAGCATTTGCCAGTCGGCATCGCGCAGCGTTTCCACGGTTTTATCGGGGAATTTTTGGCGTAGCGCCGCCACCACATTTTCGCACGAGCGGCGACGGTCGTTGTAGGGCGAGCCAGAGAGTTCGTGTTTCACCACCGAATCGACCAAAACCAAGCGGTAACCATCAAGTTTGAATGGGAAATAGCGGTACTCCATCGAGCGGCAATCGAGGCGAATCAAGCAATCTTTTTTGCCAAAAACCGAAGCAAATTGGTCCATAATGCCGCAATTCACGCCGCAATAGTTGTGTTCGGTGGCTTGACCGATTTTGGCCAGTTCCATCTTGTCGAAACCGAGTTGAAACAGGTCGTTGAGGGCGTAGGCAAACACGCTTTCGAGCGCCGCCGACGACGACATGCCCGCTCCGAGCGGCACATCGCCCGCAAAAGCGGTATTGAAACCGCCGATTTTTCCGCCACGCTTGATAATTTCGCGGCACACGCCAAAGATGTAGCGCGCCCAACTGGTACGCGGCGCATCGGCCTCTTCGAGCCCAAACTCCACATAGTCTTTCAGGTCGATAGAGTAAGCGCGCACCTTGTTTGTACCATTCAGTTTGATTTCGGCCATCATGCCTTTGTCCACCGCGCCGGGGAACACAAAACCGCCGTTATAATCGGTATGTTCGCCGATAAGGTTGATGCGTCCGGGCGAGGCATAAACGCTGCCAGTTGTGCCGTCGAAATGTTTGATGAAACGGCTTCTTACAAAATCTACTTCCATAAGTGTCTGATTTTTAAGGTTAATCTTTTACTGAAAATCGAAATTCTGTTTTGCTTTCGAACACCGCATCGGGGCGGAGCACTACGCTCGGATAGTCGGGTTTATTGGGACTATCGGGGAAGTGCTGCGTTTCGAAGCAGAGTGCCGCTCGCTTCGGGTAGCGATGGTCGTGCTTGCCGCGCATGTTGCCCGTCATCCAGTTCGACGAATAGAACTGCACGCCCGGTTCGGTGGAATAGACCTCCATGCAGATGCCTGTTTTTGGCGAAATACACGCGACGCACCGCCCAAATTCGCCGAGCGGCTTGTTCAGCACAAAGGTGTGGTCGTAGCCGCAGCCAAAACGCAACTGCTCGTCATCGGCATCGATGCGCTCGCCAACGGTGTGCGGAGTGCGAAAATCCATCGGTGTTTCCGCCACTTTTTGCGCTTTTCCGTAGGGAATCGATGTTGCATCAATCGGCAAAAATGTATCGGCAAAAATGGTCAAGTGGTGGTCGTTGGCGCAGGGGTCGCCCTCGCCCGAAAGGTTGAAATAGGAGTGGTTCGTCAGGTTCAACACGGTCGGTTTGTCGGTTGTGGCGTGGTAGTCGATACGCACCGCATTATCGTCGGTTAAAGTGTAGCGCACTTCCACTTGCAAATTGCCGGGATAACCCTCTTCGCCATCGGGCGAAATGTACGAAAAAACCGCAGTTTTTTCGTCATGTTGCACCACATTCCACACTTGAAAATTGAACCCTTTTACGCCACCATGCAACGCATTCGGGCCGTTGTTTATCGCAAGATTGTAATCCTTGCCGTCGAGCGAAAAATGTCCGTGCGCAATGCGGTTGGCATAACGGCCGCACACAGCCCCAAAATAGGGTTCTTCGGTATTCAAATAGTCGTCGATAGAGTCGTGGCCTGTAACCACATCGACCATTTTCCCGTTTTTATCGGGTACCAACAGCGACACAATGCGTGCGCCGTAGTTGAGCAGCGTCAGTTCGCAGCCGTGGGCGTTGGTGAGAACAACCAGCGTCGTCGCCTTGCCGTCGATCTGTTTTTCGAAGCGCGCAGTGTCGAGTCCAGAGAGTGTTTTCATAGCGGTATCTTTTTGGCAAAGGTAATAAGTTTTTCGGAAAAAATGCAAAAAAACGACAAAAAAAATTGTTTTTCGATGAACATTTTAGCAAAAAAAGCGTAATTTTTGTTGTAAATTACAACTTTTTCATATCTTTGCAACGAAAAAACTAACCGCAAACCTTTGGCTATGAAACACTTTGCGATCTTCTTTTTGCTGACGGCGTTCGCTGTAAACACTTTTGCGCAGCCCTATTCTGTCGATAAACAGGGCGTTTTACGCGATTCGGTGGGCAACGAGTGCGTCTTTTTCGGCTTCAACTATTGTATGCCTTTTGCGCACGGCTACCGTATGCACCAACGGCTCAGTGTCGATCCGAAAGCCGCCATCGACCGCGATGTGTACCACATGGCGCGCCTCGGCGCAAACGCCTTTCGGGTGCATGTGTGGGATGTGGAAATTTCCGATGAAATGGGCAATTTGTTAGAAAACGACCACCTCGATTTGCTCGATTACGCCATTGCAAAATTTGCCGAGCGCGGCGTGAAAACACTCATCACAGGCATCGCCTTTTGGGGCAACGGCTGGCCCGAACCCGACGACCATTCGCTGCAAGGTTTCTCGAATAAAACGCCAAAAAACGAAGCCACTTGGAACAAAGCCACCGTCGATGCGCACGAACGCTACCTGACACAACTGCTGCAACACCGCAATCCGTACACTGGCAGCACCTACGCCACCGACCCGAACATTGTAGCAGTGGAGATAAACAACGAACCGAGCCAAACCGACCACAAGCGGACAAAAGAACTCACCGCCTATGTGAACCGCATGGCCAAAGCGATACGCAAAACAGGCTGCAAAAAGCCGATTCTGTACAATGTGGCCGAAAACGCCTCGATGATTGAGAGTTACTTGGCGGCGAATATCGACGGCGTTACTTTTCAGTGGTATCCGAGCGGCTTGGTGAGTGGGCACGCACGCACCGAGAATTTTCTGCCGCTGGTGGAGCATTACCGCATTCCGTTTGCCGACAAAAAAGGGTTCGCCAACAAGGCGCGTTTTGTTTACGAGTTCGATGCTGCCGACATTTTTGGCAGTTACATCTACCCTGCCATGGCGCGCTCGTTCCGCGAGGTGGGCTTTCAGTGGGCCACGATGTTTGCCTACGACCCATTTGCCATTGCCCACATCAACACCGACTACAACACACACTATCTGAACATCGCTTTCACGCCGCAAAAAGCCATCAGTTACCGCATTGCCGCCGAGGCGTTTCGCCACTTGCCTCGCTGGGCGACCTTTGGCGATTTTCCCGCCAATTCGGTGTTCGCGGATTTTTCGGTGGACTACAACCAAAATCTGAGTCTGCTCAACTGCGACACCATTTTTGCCTATTCCAATTCGACCGATGCGCAGCCAAAAAATGCCGATAAATTGGTGCAAATTGCAGGTTACGGCTCGTCGCCTGTGGTGCAGTACGATGGCTGTGGTGCCTATTTTCTCGACAAAGCGTGCAACGGCGGTTGGCGTTTAGAGGTCTATCCCGATGCCATGCTGATAGACAATCCGTTCCGCATACACAATTCGGAGCAACGCACTGTAGCGGTTCTCAAAAACGACACGCACACCATGCGGCTGGCACTGCCCGACCTTGCACACCGCTGCCGATTGGTGTCGGAGCGCGGCGAAACGGAGATTTTGTGCGATTCGTTTGCCGTTACGCCCGGTGTTTATCTGCTTTTGAACCCCGAAATCGATGTAAAAACGCTCGATAAAATCGTGAACTTTGGGCTTTTCGAGAACTTTGCGTTGCCCACCAACTGCGACAAAATTTATTTGACCAACGCTGCCGCCAAAAGTTGGAACACGACCGACCAAACCGTCGAAATTCACGCCATTGCGCCCGACGATATCGATTCTATCGTGCTGATTGGCGGCATGAAATGGGGCAAACCATTGCGCACGGCGTTCACAAAAACCGATGCGACAACATGGCGTGCAAAAGTTGAAAAAAGTGCGCTACAATCGGGAATTTTTGAGTATAACATCAGCGTTTTTTCGGACGGAAAGGTGCGCACTTTTCCCGATGATTGCGCAGGATTGCCTAGCGATTGGAACTACACGGGGCTGAACACCTACAAAACAGTTGTGGGCAAACACACCGCATTCAACGCCGAAAATGCTCCCGACGAAGCCGAAATCATCTGGCGGCAAGGCATCGAAATTGCCTATTTGCCCGACGCTATACGCCTATCGGCTGGCAACGGCTACGAACAGAACGCTGGCATACAAATAGATGTGTGCCGCCACGACCTGACCACTTGCCAACACCTCACACTGACGGCAAACACTGGCAACGAAGCCAAAATCAGCATTGTGCTGACCGACAAAAATGGGCGTTATTTTGTGGCAAAACAGAAACTGACGCGCATGATGACCGACATTTCGGGCGAAATCGCCGTTGCGCTCGACGATTTTGCGCCTTGCGCTGCCCTGCAAACGCGCGCCGCCTATCCGTGGTTCGCTTTTGCGCCAACCGCCGCCACATCGAGCGAAAAACCGATTGCTGGAGATTTGACTTCGGTTGTCGTGCTGCTCGAAAGCGGAAATATCGACATCAAACGCATAGAATTCAAACAATAAAACAAACGCAACATGAAAAAATTGATTTGGACGCTCTGCATAGCCGCCGCACTGGTGGCTTGCGAGAAAAACAACCCGACCACCACGCAGGACAACACCGAAAAGCAGGACACAACGCAACTGCCCGAATACGACGAGTCGCTCATTTTGGGGGCTGACCTGTCGCTGCTGCCACGCTACGAACAGGCCAAAGCCGTCTATCGCGACACGCTGGGCAAGGCTGTAGAACCGTTGGCACTCTTTGCCGACCAAAAATTCAACTGCGTGCGGGTACGCCTGTTTGTCGATCCCGACACCAAGAGTGATTCGTGCCAAGATTTGGCCTATGTGCGCGCCTTTGCCCAACAGATAAAGGCCGCTGGGTTCAAATTTATGCTCGATTTTCACTACTCCGATGGCTGGGCCGACCCTGTGAAACAGACCAAACCAGCGGCATGGAAAGACCTCACTTTCGACGAATTGACGACAAAAGTCTATGACTACACCAAAGAGGTTTTGACCACGCTCAACGCCGATGGTTGCACGCCCGACTACATTCAAACGGGCAACGAAATCACTGGCGGAATGCTGTGGGAAGATGGGCGCATCGGCAACATGAGCAACTTCTGCACACTGCTGAAATCGGCCATAAAAGCCTGCAACGAGTGCTGCCCCGAAGCCAAAATAGTGCTGCACATCGAACGGCCGCAAAAGACCGACCGTGTCGTTTGGTTCTACCAAAGCATGGCCAACAACGGCGTGGCGTACGACATCATCGGGCTGAGTTACTACCCACATTGGCACGGCAACCTGACGATGTTATCGACCACACTGAAAAAGTTGGAAACAACATTCACCGACAAAAGCGTGATGATTGTGGAGTACGGCTACTACAACAACTGGTATCCGAACGATGCCACCTACGACTACACCGCCACCTACCCTGCCACGCCCGCTGGTCAAGCCAAAATGACGCAAGAGTTGGTGACCACTCTGCGCCAATTCAAGCAGGTGAATGGACTTTTCTACTGGTTTCCCGAAGAGAACGAAGCCAATTGGACGGGCATAATCAGTGGCTGGACCAACCGCGGTTTGTTCAGCAACAGCAACGGCCGCGCGCTGCCTGCCCTCTACACGCTCAAAAATTTCAGAGTGAAAGAGTAAGCCGCACCGCCAAAAGCGAATCCGCCGCCCCAGAGATTGGAACGGCGGATTTTTATTGTCCGATGGTGGCAGCGTCAAAGGCTCTTTTTCACCTCTATCTGCTCGAATCCTTCCACAATGTCGCCAACCTTTATATCGTTATAATTGGCAATGTTCAAGCCGCACTCGAAGCCGCTCGAAACCTCCTTCACATCGTCTTTCATGCGCTTGAGCGACGCCAATTCGCCCGTGTAAATCACAATGCCATCGCGAATGAGGCGCACCTTGTTCGAACGGTTGATTTTGCCCTCTTTCACCATACAGCCAGCGATAGTGCCGACCTTGCTGATTTTGAATGTCTCACGAATTTCGAGCGTGGCAGTAATCTCCTCTTTAATCTCGGGCGAGAGCAGACCTTCCATCGCCGCTTTCAACTCTTCGATAGCGTCGTAGATGATAGAATAGAGGCGAATATCGACCTCTTCGCGCTCCGCCACCTTGCGTGCATCGGCCGAGGGGCGCACTTGGAAGCCGATGATGATAGCGTTCGATGCGGCGGCCAACATCACATCTGACTCCGAAATCTGACCCACCGCCTTGTGAATGACATTGACCTGCACTTCTGGGGTCGAAAGTTTTATCAGCGAATCGCTCAACGCCTCGATAGAGCCGTCCACATCGCCTTTCACAATCACATTCAGTTCGTGGAAATCGCCCAAAGCACGGCGGCGACCAAGTTCCTCGAGCGTGAGGTGCTTCGATGTGCGCAGACTCTGTTCGCGCGCCAACTGTTCGCGGCGAGCGGCAATGTCGCGTGCCTCGTGCTCTTCGTCGAACACATTGAAGTTGTCGCCAGCCTGCGGCGCACCGTTCAGACCGAGAATGATGACTGGTTCTGCTGGGCCTGCCTCTTTGATGCGCTGGTTGCGCTCGTTGAACATCGCCTTGATGCGGCCATACGATGTGCCAGCCAGCACAATGTCGCCCACGCGCAGCGTGCCGTTGTTTACCAAAACAGTCGCCACATAGCCGCGCCCTTTGTCCAAAGTCGATTCGATGACCGAGCCAGTGGCTTTGCGGTGCGGATTGGCTTTCAAGTCGAGCATTTCGGCTTCGAGCAGCACTTTGTCGAGCAACTCTTTCACACCGATGCCCTGTTTGGCCGAAATATCTTGCGATTGGTATTTGCCGCCCCACTCTTCCACAAGGTAGTTCATACCAGCCAGTTCCTCTTTTATCTTGTCGGGATTGGCGTTCGGTTTGTCCACTTTGTTGATAGCAAACACTATCGGCACGCCCGCCACCGATGCATGGTTGATGGCTTCGACCGTTTGCGGCATCACGCCGTCGTCGGCCGCCACAATGATGATGGCAATATCGGTAACTTTCGCACCGCGAGCACGCATGGCCGTGAAGGCTTCGTGTCCCGGCGTATCGAGGAAAGTGATGTGTCGCCCATCGTCGAGCGTTACATTGTAGGCACCGATGTGCTGCGTGATTCCGCCCGCTTCGCCCGCAATCACATTCGATTTGCGGATATAGTCGAGCAACGATGTTTTACCGTGATCGACATGACCCATGACGGTTACAATCGGCGGGCGCGGCACAAGGTCTTCGGGTTTGTCGGCCTCCTCTTCGATAGCGTGCGCCACATCGGCACTCACAAATTCGGTGGTAAAGCCGAACTCTTCAGCCACAATGTTGATAGTTTCGGCATCGAGCCGCTGGTTAATCGAAACGAACAGACCGAGATTGAAGCAGGTTTGAATTACCTTTGTAACTGGCACATTCATCATCGTGGCCAAGTCGTTGGCGGTAACAAACTCGGTCAGTTTCAGTACGCCCGCTTCGCGCTGTTCGGCTTCGACCTGCTCTTGCTGGCGTTGCGCCACGGCTTCGCGTTTGTTTTTGCGGTAGTCGGCCGATTTGCGGTTGCTGCGTTTGTTTTCGGTCAGGCGTGCCAGCGTCTCCTTAATCTGCTGTGCCACATCTTCTTCGCTCACATTCGACACATGAATCGAGCGTTTGCCTCCACGCTTGCCGCCGTTGCCGCCGTGGTACTCTTTGCTGATATCGACGCGCTCGTTTTTGCCGATGCGTTTGCGTTTTTTGCGGTTGCCCGAGTTGCTGTCGTTCAGTTCGATTTTGCCCACTGTGTGCGGCCCATTGAGTTGCGGTATGGCGGTGCGGAACACTTCGGCTTCGCCCTGCTGTTTGTCGGCTGGTTTGGCTTGCTTTTCCGATTTTATTTCCGCCACTGTGCGGCGTTTTTCCTCTTTCGGCTTTTTGGCTGGGCGCGTCGCATCGTTTATGGCATTTAGGTCGATTTTACCGACCATTTTCAGGCTGCCGCCCACTTCCACTTTGCGGTAGGTGAAGACCTCTTCTTCGGCGGGAGTTTTTGGCGCATTTTCCTCGATTTTTTCGGGAGTTTTTGGCTCTTCGGCTGGTTGTTCTGGCACTTCCACTTTTTCGGGCACCACTGGTTCTGGCTCGACGGCTTGCGGCTCCTCTTTTTGCGGAGCGGGCTTGCCTATGGCGTCCAAATCGATTTTGGCAATGGGCTTGAATTGCGGGCGTTCCACCTCAATCACAACCTCCTCGGCTTGCTGCTGTTGGGCGGCTTTTTCCTGTTCGCGTCGCTCTTTTTCGCGCTCCTTCTCGAGGCGTTGCTGAATCAAACGATCCGACTCTTGCTTTATCATTTCGTCTGTGCCAAACTCCTTCATCAGCAGTTGTTCCTGCTCTTCTGTCAGTTTCGCATTCGGGTTGCCCTCTTCCATTTTGCTCCCTTTTTTGTTGAGGAACTCCACGGCTGTGGCCACACCAATGTTGAGTTTCTTTATCACCTGTGCTAATCGTGCCATACCAAAATTTTATAAATCCTTTTTTACTCTTGTTTACTCTCTATTTTTCCAAAAAACGAGGCACTGTGCGCGCTCGTGTTTGCCGTGCGGCAACTTATTCAGCCTCAGTTGGCTCGGCGGCTTCAGCGGCTGGTGCTTCGGCGGCTGGTGCTTCGGCGGCGGCGTCCTCTTCAAATTCCGATTTCAGAATACGCAACACATCGTCGATGGTCTCCTCTTCGAGGTCGGTGCGTGTTATCAGTTCTTCGCGCGGAATGGCGAGTACCGATTTGGCGGTGTCGCAACCAATGTTTTTCAGCGCATCGATAACCCACTGATCGATTTCGTCGTTGAACTCTTCCAAATAGATGTCGTCGCTGTCGATGGTGGCATCGTCGCGGTAAACATCGATGGTGTAGCCGCTCAACATTGTTGCCAGCCGGATATTCGAGCCGCCTTTGCCGATAGCCAGCGACACCTCTTCGGGTTTCAGATACACGCTTGCGCGTTTGGCTTCGTGGTCGAACTCGATGGTGGTGATTTTGGCGGGCGACAGCGCACGCGAGATGAACAGTCCGATATTGCTTGTGTAGTTGATTACATCGATGTTTTCGTTGCGCAACTCACGCACAATGCCGTGAATGCGCGACCCTTTCACGCCTACGCAAGCGCCTACGGGGTCGATGCGTTCGTCGTACGACTCTACCGCCACTTTGGCACGCTCGCCGGGAATGCGCGCAATGCGTTTGATGGTTATCAGGCCGTCGTGCACTTCGGGTACCTCCATTTCGAACAGGCGTTCCAAAAATTCGGGCGATGTGCGCGACAGGTAGATTTTCGGGTTGTTGTTGGTGTTGTCCACACGATCGACAATGGCGCGAACCACCTCGCCTTTGCGGAAAAAGTCGGTCGGAATCTGGTCGTCTTTTTCGAGCAACATCTCGTTGCCAGAGTCGTCGAGCAGCAGTGCCTCTTTTTTCCACACCTGATAGACTTCGCCAGTTACGATTTGTCCTACCAGTTCGCTGTATTGCGTATAGAGCGCATCTTTCTGAATATCAAGAATTTTCGAAGCCAAAATCTGACGCAAGTTCAGCACCACGCGGCGGCCGAACTGCATAAAATCGACTTGGTCGGTAACCTCTTCGCCCACCTCGTAGTCCTCTTCGATTTGCTTCGCCTCCGAGAGCGAAATCTCGGTGTTGGGGTTCTTCACCTCGCCATCTTCGACCACCACACGGTTGCGAAAAATCTCGCAGTCGCCCTTGTCGGGATTGATGATAACATCGTAGTTTTGGTCGGAACCAAACATCTTGGCTATCACATTGCGAAACGACTCCTCCAAAATGGAAATCATCGTCGAACGGTCGATGTTTTTCAACTCTTTGAACTCCGCGAATGTGTCAATCAGATTGACATTTTCTTTTCTTGCCATAACAATTTTTTTGATTATTTGTTTTTGTAATTTATTTCCTGATTATCAGAAATTTAGCACGGCGCGCACATATTTGGTATCGTCGTAGCCAAAGTCGAGCGTTTCGGTCTGCGGCACTTTGCGTTTTGCGCCTTCGGGCTTCACCATTTTGGTCATCTCAATGGCAAATCCAGCGTCGTCCACGCGGCTCAAAATGCCCGACAGTTTGCGGCCGTCTTTGGTGAGCAGTTCCACCTCGTTGCCCAAGTTTTTGGCGTATTGCGCCTGCACTTTGAACGGTGCTGTAAGCCCCGCCGAGCCCACCTCGAGCGAAAAATCGTCGGCATCGCGGTCGAGCCGTGTCTCGATGTGGCGGCTCAGTTCGGCGCAAAAATCCACATCAATGCCTGTTTCGCTGTCGATTTCGACCACAATTTCGTTGGCTGGCGACACAGTTACATCTACCAAAAAGCAGTCGGTATTGGCCAACCGGTCGCGCACTGTTTGTGCTATCAACTCTCTGTCTATCATCTTCTACGCGCGTTTTTGTAACGACGAAGGGGACTTTGTCAAGTCCCCTCTCACGCAACTTATTCCGCTGCAAAATTACAACAACTTTTTGAAACTCACAAACTTTTTCGCAAAAAAGTTTTTCAAAGGCAGATTTTTTATAAAAAATAGCCCCGTTTCCCCCGAAGGGGGAAAGCCTTTTGATTCATTGAATCATTGAGTTATTTTCAAACCCCTCCCCTGCTCCGCAGGTACTCCCCTTGAAAAGGGGAGAGGGCTAAACCAAGTTGGGCGCGAACCTGTCCCCTTTGCAAGGGGACGAGCGAAGCGGAGGGGTTGGAGAACCAAATCTGCAAATCAACAAAAAAGGACGCACTCGGTGCGTCCCTACAATTTGGAATTTGAAATTTGGAATTGCGGCTTTGCCGCATCATTCCTCACTCCTAACTCCTAACTCCTCATTTGTCTTGCTACTTGCTACTCATATCTTGCGACTTTTCTTCGTGAAAATGTGCGTAAATAATTGATGCTCTGGACTTTCCGACGATTTTGGCGATTTCGTCGAGGGGGGCGAGTGCGAGGCGTTTCACACTTTTGAAGTGGCGCAAAAGGTCGGTTTTGCTCTTTTCGCCGATGCCTTTCACAGCGTCGAGTTCCGAGGCGGTCTGGCGTTTACTGCGTTTGTTGCGGTGAAAAGCGATGGCAAAGCGATGCACCTCGTCCTGAATTTGCGTGAGAAATTTGAACAGCGGGTCGGTGGGCGAGAGTCCAATCTCTTTCGACGGAAATCCGTAGAGCAGTTCGGCGGTGCGGTGGCGGTCGTTTTTGGCGAGCCCAGCGATGGGAATTTGCAGCCCAAGTTCGTCCTCCACCACCTGTCTGATGGCCTCCATCTGTCCCACACCGCCGTCGGCAATGACCAGTTGCGGCAGGGGCTGCCCCTCGGCCAGCATGCGTGTGTAGCGCCGCCGCACCACCTCGCGCATCGAGGCGTAATCATCGGGACCGACCACCGTTTTTATGGTAAATGTGCGGTACTCTTTTTTGCTCGGTTTGGCCTTGCGGAAGACCACGCACGCCGCCACAGCATCGCTGCCGCTGATGTTCGAATTGTCGAAACACTCTATGTGGAGCGGCATAGCGGGCAGTTGCAGCAATTTTTGTAAGCCGCCCAGCAGGCGCGTCATACGCTGGTCGGGGTTCAGTTTTTCGGCCTGTTTGTACTTATCCACGCGGTATTGCCGCACATTTTGTTGCGCCAAGTCGAGCAATTTCTTTTTGTCGCCGCGCTGTGGCACGATGAATATCAATTTTTCGTCGATTAAATCGGGCAAAAATGGCAAAACGAGCGTGTTCGATTCGCTGCGCAACCGTTGCCGCAATTCCAAAATGCCAAGGGCGAGAATTTCGGCGTCTGGTTCGTCCATTTTTTTCTGATATTCAATCGTAAGTCCCTGAACGATAGAGCCTTTCGCTATTCGCAGAATGGTAACATAGGCGGAATTTTCGTCGGAATCGTAGCCAAAAACATCGATATTGTCGTCGTGCGTGGTGGTGATAACCGTTTTCGACTGGTATTTTACGATGGCATCGTACTTTTCTTTCAGTCGTTGTGCCTCTTCGAAACGCATCTCCGCACTCAAATGCGCCATTTCATCGAGTAAAAACGAGGTGATGGCGTGGCTATTTCCTTTGACAATCTGCACGATTTCATCGATCATTTTTCGGTACTCTTCGGCCGATTGCAGCCCGACGCATGGTGCCATACAATTTTTGATGTGATATTGCAGGCAAACCTTAAATTTTTCCGATGAAATGGCGGTTTTTGTGAGTGGAAGGCGACACGAGCGCACGGGATAAAGTTCGCGAATAAGTTCCAAAAGTGTGTCGAGTGTCCACACCGAACTGTATGGTCCGTAGTAGTCGGCACCGCGCATCACTTGGCGCGTTTTGAATACACGCGGAAACTCCTCGCGCGTGATGCAGAGCCACGGATAGGTTTTGCCGTCTTTGAGCAAAATGTTGTAACGCGGCTGGTATTTTTTTATCAGATTATTTTCGAGCAGCAGCGCCTCGTTTTCCGAATTTACCACAATATATTTGAGGTCGGCAATGTGGCGCACCAGAATGTTTGTCTTGGGCGAATCGTGTTCTTTGTTGAAATACGACGACACGCGCCGTTTCAGATCGACGGCTTTGCCCACATAAATTATCGTGCCGTCGGCGTTGAAGTATTGGTACACGCCCGGGCAGTGTGGCAGCGCTGCAATTTTATTTTTCAGTTGTTCGTTCATTGCTTATGCAAAAATACAACTTTTTTAGTTGGAATAAAAAAGAAAAGCGCAAAACTAAAAATTCTGCGCTTTCATCGATAAAAATTAAGTGCTGCTCAATAGTGAATGAGCGAATCGACCACGATGTTTTCGTCGAATTTTTCGCGGCCTTTCAGAAAATCGAGTTCGACCAAAAAATTGACAAAAATCTTTTTCACACCAAACTTACGCACCAGTTCGCAAGCGGCGCGCATGGTGCCGCCCGTCGCCAGTAGGTCGTCGTGAATAAGCACCACATCGTCGGGCGTGAGTGCGTCTTTGTGCAGTTGAATTATGTCCACGCCGTACTCTTTGGCATAACTGATTTCGATGGTTTCGGCGGGCAGTTTGCCTTTTTTGCGAATCGGCACAAACCCAACGCCCAATTTATTACCAAGCACAGGTGCCATGATGAACCCGCGCGACTCTATGCCAATTACCTTTGTGATGCCTTTATCTTTGTAAAGGTCGTACATCGCATTCTCGAAAAATCGCATACAATCGGGATTTTTGAACGCCGTGGTCAAATCCTTAAACACAACGCCCTTGATAGGAAAATCCTGCACATCGCGAATTTGCTTTTTTACCTCTTCTATTGTCATAATTTTTTGATTATTATTTTATCACTTTTTTTTAATGTTCCACATGGAACATTTTTATAAATTAAGGGAATTTCTATAAATTGCTTTGTGTTTTTTTTCGCATGCGAAAAAAAATAATTTCAGAGTTTCAGAGTTCGGTAACCGAAACGCCGCCAATTATTATTTATTTTTTATTATTAATTATTGGCAGTAGCCCCCTTTCCCGTTTTCCCCGAAGGGGGAAAAGCCATTAAATTATTGACTTATTGAATCATTGAGTTATTTTCTAACCCCCTCCGTCGCTGTCGCTCCTCGTCCCCCTATCTTTCCGCTCCGCTCCAAGCAGAGGGACAAAATCGCGTCCAAGTTAGTTTCAGAGTTTCAGGTTTTAGTATTGGTTTTTGTCTTGCTACTTATATCTTGTGATTTTCATTGTCAATTATCCATTATCAATTATTTTTTTCGATTCTCTCCCCCTGCTGCGCCAGCAGATAGGGGGAGTACCCACGCAAGTGGGGGTAGGGGTTCAATTCAATTAAGAATTATTCGCATTCCGAAATGCCGCCAAAATTTAATTAAGTAATTGGAAATTAGATAATTGGGTAATTAAAAAAGTCTTTATTCTTTTGTCCTTACTCTTTATTCTTTATTCAAGAAATCCCATTGTTCCACATGGAACATTTTTATCGTCCTAATAAAATCAGTAACACATTTATATCGTTTGGCGAAACGCCCGGAATGCGGCTCGCCTGCCCGATTGTTTTCGGATTGATTTTTTCGAGTTTTTGGCGCGCCTCGGTCGAGAGCGAATGAATTTCGGAGTAGTTAAACCGATTTTCGATTTTAATATCTTCGAGCCGATTCAGTTTGTCGGCTATCTGTTTTTCGCGCTCGATGTAGCCTGAATACTTGATTTGAATTTCGGCGACCTCCAAAATTTCGTTGCGGCGAGCGGTTTCAATTTTAGAAATAACTGCAGAAAATTCGGGAATCAGTTTTTCTAAAATGGCGATATTCAACTGCGGACGAAGCAGCAGATCATAAAGTTTCGCCGACTGTTTTAATAGTGTCAAACCGTTCTGCTCTAAATATGTATTGAGGTCGCCCATCTTGACGAGGTGATTTTTTGTAAATTCAATCAAACTGTCGATGGCGGCGTATTTCGATTGCATCAAATCAAAACGCGCTTGAGTGGCCAATCCGAGGCGGAACGATTTTTCGGTCAAACGCCGATCGGCATCGTCTTGGCGCAAAAGAATGCGGTATTCTGCACGCGAAGTGAACATACGGTAAGGCTCGTCCACGCCTTTAGTTACTAAATCGTCGATTAAAACGCCGATGTAAGCCTCGTCGCGATTTAGCGTAAATTCGCCGTCGCCATGCGCCTTCAAGTGCGCATTGATACCAGCAATCAATCCCTGCCCAGCCGCCTCTTCGTAACCTGTGGTGCCGTTGATTTGACCAGCAAAAAAGAGATTTTTCACCAACTTTGTTTCGAGCGTGTGCGTCAGTTGCGTCGGGTCGAAAAAGTCGTATTCGATGGCATAACCCGGACGGTAAGCCTGCGCATGCTCTAAACCCGGAATAGTTTTCAACGCAGCAAACTGCACCTCAATCGGCAGCGACGACGAAAAACCGTTTAAATAGTACTCTTGCGTAGTTTCGCCTTCTGGCTCAAGAAAAAGTTGGTGCTGCTCCTTGTCGGCAAAAGTAACGATTTTCGTTTCGATGCTCGGACAGTAGCGCGGCCCAATGCTCCGAATTTGACCATTATATAAGGGTGAATCTTTCAGACCGCTGCGAAGAATGGCGTGCGTTTCGGGGTTGGTGTAGGTAATCCAACAACTGCGCTGCTTTAGTTTGCGCTGCGATGCGGGCAGAAACGAAAAGCGGTGAAAATCGTCGTCGCCCACCTGCTCCGCCATTTTCGAAAAATCGATGGTGTTTCCGTTCAGACGCACAGGCGTGCCAGTTTTCATGCGGTCGGTGGCGAAACCTATTGTTTTTAGTTGTTCGGTCAAACCGTAGGAGGCCTGCTCCGAAATGCGACCACCTTTTATCTGCGTCCGCCCGATATGCATCAAACCATTCAGAAAAGTGCCGTTGGTCAGAACCACACTTTTGGCGTAAAAATCGACATTCATCTGCGTGCGGCAACCGCTCACTGCGCCGTCGGAAATGTGTAGTTGCATAACCGTGTCTTGCCAGATATGCAGGTTTGGTGTGGCATCGAGCACTGCGCGCCACTGCTCAATAAATTTCATGCGGTCGCTCTGTGAACGCGGACTCCACATGGCTGGCCCTTTCGAGCGATTCAGCATACGAAACTGTATGGCTGTAGCGTCGGTAACTAATCCCATTTGACCGCCAAGCGCGTCTATCTCTCTGACTATCTGACCTTTAGCAATTCCGCCCACCGCAGGATTGCAACTCATCTGCGCAATTTTATTCATATCCATAGTGATGAGCAGCGTGCGCGAACCCATATTGGCCGCAGCGCAAGCCGCCTCGCAACCAGCGTGGCCAGCCCCAATCACAATGACATCGTAGATGAATTCCATGCTTATCTTCTGATTCTGAAAAAAGAAAGGGCAAAGTTACAAAAATAAGTGGAAAGTAAAAAATGGTTTGAAAAGGGTGTTGAAAAGTTGTCAATTGTTTTTGAAAAAATTTGAAAACTTATACTTGCAAATTTCAACTTTCGCGTTGTATATACCAATTTTTGAAAGCACAATGAACAAACCCGATAAAAATCTCGAAACTTATAAACAAAATTATTAACGCAAAAAATAGCGATAAAAAGGCTCAAAATCAACTTTTTAGCGATGTTATACGCAATTTCAACAGCCTATAATTATCATCATAAATTATTTTTGCAAATAAAAAATATAAATCTAATAGTTGGTTTGTAATTTCCTTTGAAAAATTGCGGTGAAAACGCCAAAAACCTACTTTTCTACTCCGAACAGTTGCGGCACATTTCGAACTTGCTGCAATCGCACAAAATTTGGCGTCGAAACTGCGTGGCGCACGCACCGTGCCAAATCTGCATAAAGTTGGAATTTGTGATTTGCCCAAATGAAAAATCGGCGTTTTTATCGAAACAACACGGCACTAACAGGCCATCGGTGGTTACCACTGCGCCCTGCCACTGCCGCAAACAAAAATTGTGTTTTGTCCGTTTCAATCGCCAAATTTCACCCTTTTTAATATAGCGGCTAAACCGTTTTTTGGTTGGAATCAGTGTTTCTTTTTGCTGAAAATTGTAAATTTGTGCCGATTTAATCGTCGTTTTTTGCACCTTCAGCCGCTTTGCCAACCGCTTGAAAGCGTCGATTTCGTTTTCGTTGTGCCGAAACACGATAAATTGCAGTTCGATGGCGGGCGTGGCAACTGACTTTTTCGCCTTTTCAGCGTTGATTTTTTCGATAGCGACCAGCACATTTTCTATTTTTCCGCTGTGGCGATAGCGTTCGTACGACTGTTGCGTGGTGCCATCGAGCGAAACGACCAGTTTTTTTAGCCCCGATGCCACAATTTTTTCGGCCATCGTAGCGTCTATATTTTGCGCGTTAGTCGAAGTAGCGGTGAAAATTCCGCGCTGGTCGGCGTAACGAATCATATCGAAAATGTGCGGCGACAAAAACGGTTCGCCCTGAAAATAGAGCATCAAATAGCAGAGCGTGGCGCAGTTTTGGTCGATAATCGTTCGGTAGAGGTCGAAATCGATGAACCGTTGCGTGCGGCGAAGCCGCCCCGCGCCCAGCACACACTCGGGGCAGTGTAGTTGGCACACCGCGCTCGGCTCCACCGACAGCGACACAGGCGCACCCGCCACGCGCCCCGACCGACTGACGAGCGACCAAACGAAACTTACCCTATTTTTCAGCAAGTTGCGCACTTTTTTTACACTCAATGTGGCTAAAAATTGGTTCATCTGCACAAAATTTTGCATTCAGAATGCAAAAATACACCTTTTTTTAATTCAATACGATTATTCTAAATTATTGATAATCAAATAATTAACTATCATTAAAAAATTTTGGCACAATTTTTTTACAAAATAGCACACTATAAAATAAAGATTTCGTAACTTTGCCTTTTGTAAAATGGATTGATTATAACTAACCACTAAATTTTTCATTATGAACAAAAAATCAATTTTTTTGACACTGGCGGTAGTCGTATTGGCGCTGTTTGCCTGCAAACCGCCTCAACAATTTGTTGACAACCTGAATGTGTCTGTGAATCCATTGGAATCGCACGCTGGTAAGGTAGAAGTTACCATCGACGGTACTTTCCCCGTGAAGTATTTCCAAAAAAAGATGGTGATGACTGTAACGCCTGTTCTGAAATCGAAACTTTCGGACGCTACTTTCAAAGCCGAGCCTGTAACCTATCAAGGCGAAAAAATCAAAGACAACAACCAAGTTATCAAGTACAAAGTAGGCGGCAAATACACGCAAGTTGCCAAATTTGACTACGACCCAGCGATGGAGAGCGCCGAACTTTGGCTCGAAGTAACTGGTAAATTGGGCAAAAAAGATTTCACGCTCGATCCAATCAAAGTGGCCGATGGTGTGAACATCACGCCGCTGTTGGTAGCCGTTGAACCGGGCGAAATCAACGCCAAAATCGAAAAAGACAACTTCCAACGCATTATCGAAGAGAAGCAGGAAGCCGAAATTAAATTCTTGATTCAACAGTCGGAAATTCGCAACTCCGAAATCAAGAGCGACGCCGTAGTTGCACTTACCAAGCGCATCGACGAAGCCAACAAAGCCGCCAACCTCGAAATGAAAGAGTTGGAAATAGCATCGTATGCTTCGCCTGATGGTGGTGTAGAACTGAACGAAAAATTGGCTGGCAAACGCGACCAAGCATCGCAGAAGTTTATCAACAAAGAGTTGAAAAAACTGAAAGCCACCGTTACTATCGATAGCAAATTTACGGCACAAGACTGGGAAGGTTTCCAAAAACTGATGGAAGCGTCGAACATTCAGGACAAAGAGGTGATTCTCCGCGTGCTTTCGATGTATAGCGACCCCGAACAGCGCGAAGCCGAAATCAAAAATCTGTCGGCTGCCTACAAAGCCATTGCCGAAGAGATTTTGCCGCAACTGCGCCGCTCGAAAATGGTGCTTTCTGTCGATGTAATCGGCCGTTCCGACGAAGAGATTGACTCGGTAGCAAAAGTTAATCCCGACACACTGTCGCTCGAAGAGTTGCTCTATGCAGCCACGCTCACCGAAGACCTCGACCGCAAAGCCGAAATCTACACCAAAGCAACTGAACTGCACGCCGAAGATTATCGCGGTTTTAACAACCTTGGCGTAGTGCGCTACAACCAAGGCGACATCGACGCTGCTGGACGCGCCTTTGAAAAGGCTCGCGAAATGGAGCCTAAAAACGCTGCTGTGAACCTCAACTGCGGTATCGTTGCGCTGGTAAAAGGCGACGACGCTAAAGCCGAAGAGTATTTTGGTAACGCTGGCGGCGTGGGCGACGAACTGAACTATGTAAACGGTGTGATTGCTATTCGCCGTGCCGACTATGCCAAAGCCGTAGAACTCTTTGGTGCAGCCAAACTGAACAACGCAGCACTTGCCAAGATATTGACGAAAGATTACGCAGGCGCACGCTCGGTGCTCGAAAGCATCGAAAAACCGAACGACCGCACCAACTACCTGTTGGCTATTGTGGGTGCACGCCAAAACGACCGTGCCGCTGTGCTCGATAATCTGAAAAAAGCCATCGACGCTAATGCCGACTGGAAGGTAAAAGCCGCTCACGATGTTGAGTTTATCGCTTACGCCGAAGATGCCGAATTTACGGCTCTTGTGAAATAAGCGATCAATAAGTTGAGAGAAAAATAGTCGATGTCGCCTGCTGACCGTTGTGGTTGGTGGGCGACTTTTTAAGTGAGAAGTTAGGAGTGAGTAGTGAGAAGTGGTTTTTGAATGAGGAGTTAGGAATTAGGAGTGAGGAGTGTCGCGGCAGAGCCGCGATTTCAGATTTCAGAATTTCAAATTTTTTAGTCGCAAGATGTGAGTAGCAAGTAGCAAGACATAAGGCTTTTCCCCCTTCGGGGGAAACGGGAAAGGGGGCTACTGCCAACAATTAACAATAAACAATAAACAATGAATAATGAACAATAATTGGCGGCGTTGATACCGAAAACTAGAAACCAGAAATTAGAAATTATTTTTTCGCATGGCGAAAAAACTACAAAGCAATTTATAAAAATTCCATAAATACAAAAAAGGAGAAAAACAGCGATGAAAACAGCGAAAAACGAGGCGTTGCTGGCGTTGAAGTTGGCGCGCCGAAAGAGTAGGGAAGAGGAGATTGCGCTCTTCGGGCATCCGATAAATTATCGGAAAGTTTTTGCGGACAAAACCAAGTACAATCGCGCACGCGACAAGGCGAATCGGCACAAAGGCGGTTCGCCTTATTTTTTTGTTTAGAACTGCTTTATACTCGTAAAAATATCCGCTTTTTTGTAAAAAAAGCGGATATTTTTTAGGGATAAATAATTAGCAATATTTTTAGAAAATTTATTGTATTTTATGGAAACACTCTTGCAATTCGGCTATTCGACGCAATAACTCGTCAAAAGGCAATGTGTCCTTGAATACCATATTCTCTTTCATTTCCGCATAATCTTTCTCGAACGCATGCAGCAACTCTATTGGCGGGAGTATGGATATATTCTCGCGACGATCGAGTTCATAATCCATATAGTGTAGTGTGTTATATTTTCGTCGATGGTCTATTATACGGTTATACAATGCTATATTCTGCAAAGCCATTTTTCCATATTCCGTGTTCATCAGTTTTTCTAAATCGTAGTAGTGACGACTCATTCGGCGTGTCCGAGGTGTCTTTTTTTGGAACTCTTCGTTGAGCAGAAACGCCTTTTCAAGAAAGGTGCGTTCGGGAGAAACCGTGTTCACTGAAAACAGGCTCTCATTATCTTCATCGGGAAATTTGTCGTAGATGAGCGATGATATGGTGCGCAAAGAGAAAGGCTCGGACATACTCAAACAACTTATCTCCACTTTTACTATGGGGAGAACATAATCAAACCCGCTCTCTGTAGTAACGATACTCTTATACTCCACTTGGATGACAGTTGGGTCTTTGTCGCTATCAATAGGTACTTTACCATCTTTCGTTGGATGTGTAGTTACCGCATCAACTGCAAAATCACTCAATCCGCTATCTGTCAGTTGATTGCGCAACTCTTCTACAAATTCAGTAGTTATTATTTCGCGTGATTTTTTTCGCAACCGTTCCCGTTGTGACTTGTTCTCGCAATAGGCATAGTTATATCCGTGTTCAAGAAACCATTTCCTGTCAAAAGAAATGTCAATATCTTCGCTGAAACGATGAATAATATGCCAGCCTTTACTCAAAGAAGTTCCTCCTTTGAATAGCAAGTAAGGAGCAAATGAGGTATGAAACATGGCTTTCAATACCATGGTAACCCACCAATCTTTCTCTACCGATTTCCAATTGATGTTATATTCTCTTGCCACTTCCTGCAACATTAGCCGTCGCTCATCTAAAGTGCAGTCAATCCACTTGCTCATATTTCGTCTCTTTTAGAATCTTGTTAATTACGGCTTGTTCCCAGATAGGCATCCGGTTTAGGTCGGCTTGAAAACCATCACTGTTTTTCTCGCTATTTACTATCTCACCAATACGACCTAACTGCTCGTCCGTCAAGTTTTCTTCACCGATACTCTTCATCGCTAATGCCAATATAGCAAGTTTTTTGTTCTTGATGGCAAAGTTTTTAGGCACTACGCGCTTGAAATTGATAGTTTGTTTTCCTAAAGTTAGTACACGCGAAGACCCATCAGTCAAATATACATAATTCATCGGGACTTGTGTGGATAGCCCCAACAGATTTTCTGCTGCAACACCAGTAGGTAGCACATTGGCAGAATCACGTACTGCGATGGCTTGAGTAATTGTATCTATATCGGGATACAATGCCCCCAAACGGGTTATCTTTGGGCGCATATATACTCCCTTTCCAAGACGAATCAACTCTCCTTCTTCAACCAATTTTGATAATACTTTCCGAATATACTCGTGTGTATATTCGGGGAAGTCGGTCGCAAAAAAGATAGTAGGTGTATCCACCTGCTGTACTGCTGCTTTTACATTCTTGTTTATCTTATATTTTCCTTCCATTGCAATAAAATATCCGATTTATTTGCAAAAATACGGACATTTTTTAATCTGTGCAAGATAAAATACAAAAAAATTGCAATATATTCAACTTCTAATTTGTAAGTCGTGTTGTGGAGTACCGTTTTTTGTTTTCTCTGCCGCTAGTTTGTCCGAAACGGAAAAAATGGTTACTTTTGTTTCGCTTAAAAAAACATAAGACCATGAAAAAGAGATTTGTTTTGTCGGCACTGCTGTTTGTGCCAGTGCTGGCGTGCGCTTGGGGGCTCGAAGGCCACCGCATTATCGGCGAAATAGCGCAGCGCAACTTGACTAAAAAGGCGCAAAAACAGGTGATGGCCGTGTTGGGCGGTTCCACCGTGGCTATGGAGGCCAACTGGGGCGACTTTGTGAAGAGCGACCCTAACTACAAGGCTTACAGCGATTGGCACTACAACAACTTCGAGGCGGGGCTCGACCGCGCAACATTCGACAGCGTGGCTATGCTTACCGACCGCGGACAAGCCGTTTATCGCATCTATCACCTGATTGACAGGCTGAAAGCCGACCGCAACGACACAGTGGCACTGCGCTATCTCATTCACATTGTGGGCGACATTCACTGCCCGATGCACATGGGGCGTCCCGAAGACCGTGGCGGCAACAGCATCAAAATAGAGTGGTTCGGCCGCAAAACCAACCTGCACGCCATTTGGGACGATGCGCTCATCGATGGGCAGAAACTGAGTTACACCGAATACACCGACCACATAATGCGCACGCAGCCCTATCGGTATGCCGATTTCGAGTCGCCGCAAGTGCTCGACTGGGCGTGGCGCACGGTGCAGAACGGCGAGCAGGTTTATGCCAATGTCGATTTGACAGCCAAGCCATACAACTACATTTTCCGCTTCAAAAACATGTGGGAGAGCAGCCTGATGCTCGGCGGCCTGCATTTGGCTGCCATCTTGAATGCGATTTATCGGTGAGTAAGGAATAAAGAATAAAGAGTAAAGACAAAAGATAGGGTAGTGAGGCTAAAAATATGCCGAACAACATATTTTTTAATTTGGTTTGAACGGAAAAAATGGCGAACTTTGGAGTGCAAACCATTAAAGGGAGATTTAGATAAATTCCTTTGTAGTTTCGTAAGTAAAACTTTCTGTTTGTTTTTCGTTCATTTCTTTTGACGACCAAAAGAAACGAACCAATTTTGCGA
>CAVBBP010000010.1:0-55141 GCA_963593685.1 Segatella copri | reverse complement strand
CTTTTTCGAAACACAAAACCTGATTTTTGACACTCGCCGCCCAATGCCGTTTCGGCATCCAAAAAGCCGCCAAAAATCATAATAAAACGACACAAAAAGTCTGAAAAATCAGAAATAATTTGTGTAAAATCTCTGAAAACATCTAGAAATCCGATAAATTCAAAAAATCGGTCATAAATTACTGGCGAAAGTTCTCTCGTTTGTTTGTGCAAAGATACGCTATTTTCGCCACACGGCGGCCGTTTGTAACCATAAAGCCGCTTTTTCTGTAACCTTAAATCGACCATTTTGTGCGTTTGGGCGGCGCAAAAGTCCTAATTTTGCAAATAAAATCGACAAGCAAATTGGGTTTATTGGACAATTACACGGGCATCGGTATGTCGCCGCGACCACAGTGGCAGCATCAGTTTTTGCTGGGCGATTTGCTTGTGAATGTGGCTTCTGAACTGCCGCGCAGCCGTTTTGTGGTGGCCACCGAGATAACGCTCACCGACGATTGGGACGATCGCGCTCCTGATTTGGTGGTGTTCGCCGCCCAAACTATGCAGCCGCTGGTGCTGGTGGAGATTACCACGCATCGCGAACTGAAACGCACGCTCCGCAAGTGCGAAAATTTGCTGCCACGCTTCCCAACGATGGAATGCTGGGTGTTCGACTACGAGGCTGGGCAATTGTGGGCGCTCGATGCAAACAACCGCCGCTGGCTGCTCGACGACGGCACGGCTACTTCTGCCTACTTGCACCGCCCGATGATTGACTATTTTTACTGCCGATAGATTTTTACGCCGAAAAAATTTGGTGGAGCGAAACAAAAGATGTACCTTTGTCAGCATAAAAGTGCAACGAATGCCCTCCTCCATGCAAAAATGGGGGGGGGCAACTAATTGATTATCAATTAGTTGCAATGAATAATTAAAAATGAACAATGAATAATAATATCGAATAAAGAGTAAAGAATAAGGACAAAAGACAAAATAGTGAATTAGTGTGAAAGTGTATAAAGTGAAAAGTGTGTAAAGTAGAAAGTTTATAAAGTTTGTAAAGTTATAAAGTTGAAAGTCCGAACATTTCAATGATTCAATAAATCAATAATTCAATAATTGTATTGTAGGGACGCACCGAGTGCGTCCGAAAGGTTAGAGTTTATAGGTTTATCGTTTATAGACTAAGACGATGACTAAGACGAAGACCGAAAGGCTTTTCCCCTTTGGGGAAAACGGGAAAAGAGGCCAAGGCCAAGACCAATTTACAAATTTACAAATTGACAGATTGACAAATTTATTTCGCTTCAACAGAAAAAATCAACCAATCAACTTAATAATAAAAACGACCATGAAAAAACTACTTACCCTATTCTGTTGCGTGGTGTTTTGCGCAGTTTTGTCGGCGCAGGACATCATCGTTACCGCCAAGGCCGAGCGTATCGAGGCGTTGATTACCGAGGTGTCGCCCACCGAAATTCGCTACAAAAAGTGGAGTTTCCAAGATGGGCCGACCTTTGTTATCGGTGTGAGCGACCTGAGTGCCATCATCTTCAAAAACGGCGAGGTGCAGGTGTTCAACAAAAAAGAAACGGCACAAACCGCACAAACGACAACCCAACAGATGCCAACCGTGCGTTCAACACCAACAACCACCACCACGCAACAAACGCCCTACAATCCATCGGCCGAAAACAAGAAAAGCGTTTTTAACGCCTCCTCTTCAGACGAAGCGTTGGGCTATATCTATCGCGACGATGGAGAATTTGTTTTCCAAGGACGCTACATATCGGCAAAGGAGTATGTGCGCATATTGGAGAAGAACTGTCCTGTGGCATACCAAAAGTACAAAAAAGCAGAGCGTTGTGCCATTGCAGGTGCTGTCTTTACGGGCATTGGTGGCGGCTGTTTGATAGGAGGGCTTTGTATGTTGGGTACTTCGCCTGAAGCCTCTATTGCGCTAGATGTCGTTAGTATTGTTACTTGTTCGGTCGCTATTCCTCTGCTTGTCGTCGGTCTTAAAAACGAGCGTAAATCTATCGACACATACAACGAAAACTGCGCTTCCCAGTTGGCATTGAGCCTGAATGTGAGCCAAACAGGACTCGGTCTTGCCTTGAATTTCTAAATTTTTAACCATAAAAATGCACTTATGAAGAAAATCATCTATTGTATTGCGTTAGTCGTTTGTTGTACGGCTTGCAAAGAGGACCCCGATTCGTCGTATTATTGGACAAACAATCCGTCAAATCCAAGTACTCCGAGTACTACACCCACTGCCCCAACGGCAAATTTTTCGGTAAAAGTTCAACAACCTTTGACGGTTGTTCTTACCGATAAATCCGAAAATGCGTATTATTATCACTGGGATTTTGGAGATGGGAATACATCAAAACAGCAAAATCCGACCCATAAATACAATGGCATCGGCGTTTACAAAATTACATTGACGGTGACTGGCCAGATGGGTCTTAAGTCTTCTGTCTCAAAAAATGTAACCGTAGAGGCTCCGACAAAATGTTACTTTGCTGGTGTAACATACAAAAAATTGTCGGTAAACAATAAGTATATCAAGTTCAAATTAATAGACGATGATATATTTACAACAACATGGGCAAATTCTGTCTACAAACTGATATCAACGGCAAATTTACCATATCCATTTCCATTGTCGAGTCCTGTTTTGATGAATGGACTTGCTGATGATGACTGGTATATGATAAATGTGTATTACAGTAATAGTAATTCAGGAAATGGCACAAAACTCGCTGGTTTTAAGTTTTACACGAGTACACTATTAAGTAAATATCCAACCGAATTGACATGGTCGGAAGTTGATGGAAATCAAATCAGTTGCCAATTTATTTGGAAATAAATTCCGACAACTTTTATAAAGCGCGTACAGAAATGTAGCGCACTTCTTACAACAAAATGCGCTCTTTGGGGCGCATTTTGTTGCATTTGGGAATTTATAGAAATCCACAAATAAAAGCGGACTCTCAATTTTGGGAGTCCGCTTGCGTTAGAATCGGCTGAAATTCCGACGGTTATTCGGCGTTCAGAATTTCCATCATCTTGATGGCCGAGTAGGGAATACGCGTGCCAGGGCCGAAAATGGCCGCCACGCCAGCACGGTAGAGAAAATCGTAGTCCTGCGCTGGAATAACACCGCCAGCAGTTACGATGATGTCCTCGCGACCGAGTTTTTTCAGTTCGGCGATTACCTGCGGAATCAGTGTCTTGTGGCCTGCTGCCAGCGACGACACGCCCAAGATATGCACATCGTTTTCGACGGCTTGTTTGGCGGCTTCGGCTGGCGTTTGGAACAGCGGTCCCATATCCACATCGAATCCGCAGTCGGCATAGCCCGTGGCAACCACTTTGGCACCGCGGTCGTGGCCGTCCTGCCCCATTTTGGCAATCATAATACGCGGTTGGCGGCCTTCGCGTTTGGCAAATGCCGCGGTCATTTCGCAGGCTTTTTTGAACTCTGCGTCGTCTTTGGTTCCTGCACTATACACTCCTGAAATTGTTCTAATGGTTGCTTTGTAACGGCCTACGATGGCTTCGCAGGCATCGGAAATTTCACCCAAGGTGGCACGCACGCTGGCGGCTTTCACGGCCAAATCGAGCAGGTTTTCGCTGCTCTTGCGGCCTTCGTTGAAATCTTTGACACACGCGGTGATGGCGGCCAATGCTTCGCGCACGGCTTTCTCGTCGCGGTGTGCGCGCAACTCTTTCAAACGAGCAATCTGCTGTTCGCGCACGGCGGTGTTGTCGATTTCGAGAATGTCGATCGGGTCTTCGTGTTCCAAACGGTACTCGTTCACACCGATGATTTTCTGCACGCCCGAGTCGATGCGCGCTTGGGTGCGTGCGGCCGCCTCTTCGATACGCATTTTCGGGATGCCTGTTTCGATGGCAGCGGCCATACCGCCAAGTTTCTCGATCTCTTGAATATGATCCCACGCCTTTTCGGCCAACTCGTTGGTGAGTGCTTCGATGTAGTACGAACCAGCCCATGGGTCGATTTGTTTGCAGATTTTGGTCTCTTCTTGAATGTAAATCTGCGTGTTACGCGCAATACGCGCCGAAAAATCGGTTGGCAGCGCAATGGCTTCGTCGAGGGCGTTGGTATGGAGCGACTGCGTGTGACCGAGTGCTGCGCCCATCGCCTCGATACAGGTGCGTCCAACATTGTTGAACGGGTCCTGCTCGGTGAGCGACCAGCCCGATGTTTGGCAGTGCGTGCGCAATGCCAGCGATTTCGGGTTTTTCGCACCGAAACTCTTCACAATCTTTGCCCAAAGCAGACGACCAGCGCGCATTTTGGCAATCTCCATAAAGTGGTTGGTGCCGATGGCCCAGAAGAACGACAGGCGTGGAGCAAACGAATCGACATCCATGCCAGCGTTCACGCCAGTGCGCAGGTATTCGAGGCCGTCGGCCAGCGTGTAGGCCAACTCGATGTCGGCCGTGGCACCCGCCTCTTGCATGTGGTAGCCCGAAATCGAAATAGAGTTGAACTTCGGCATATTTTTCGAAGTGTATTCGAAAATGTCGGCGATAATTTTCATCGAGAATTTGGGCGGATAGATGTAGGTGTTGCGCACCATAAACTCTTTCAAGATGTCGTTTTGAATGGTGCCAGCCATCTCTTCGAGTTTTGCGCCCTGCTCCAATCCAGCGTTGATGTAGAATGCCAAAATGGGCAGCACTGCGCCGTTCATCGTCATCGACACCGACATTTTGTTCAGCGGAATGCCGTCGAACAGCACTTTCATGTCCTCGACCGAGCAGATAGAAACGCCCGCTTTGCCCACATCGCCCACAACGCGTTCGTGGTCGGCATCGTAGCCGCGGTGTGTGGCCAAGTCGAATGCCACCGAAAGGCCCTTTTGTCCGCTTGCCAAGTTGCGGCGGTAGAAAGCGTTCGACTCTTCGGCGGTAGAGAAGCCTGCGTACTGGCGGATAGTCCACGGACGCATGGGGTACATGCCGCTGTATGGACCGCGCAAGAACGGCGGCAGACCAGCAGCGTAGTTCAAATGTTCAAGACCTTCGAGGTCCTCTTTGGTGTAAATCGGCTTCACAGGAATCTGTTCAGGAGTGAGCCAATTTTCAGTATTCGCCGCCTTCGCCTCCGAAGCGGGAACCTGTTTAATGTCGATATTTTTGAAATTGGGTTTCATGATTCTTTTTTTAGATTTTAAGAATATAGAGCAAAGAATATAGACTACTTTTGGAGCGTAAATTTGAACGACAGAATCATTTTTTCAAGTTCCCTCATCTTATCCGATATATTATCGAACATCGATTGGTCGAGAATACCTACATTGTTAGCAACTATCAATTCTGTTTCGAGTTCATAGAGCGAGCCAAGCGAAATTTCAAGAAAATGAACAAATTCTTTATTGCTCGATCTTGCAGAACCCTCGGCAATGTTGGCAGCAACCGAAACTACTGCGCGTTGAATTTGCGAAGTAAGTCCAAATTGCTCCGATGCAGGGAATGACTTCGTAATCGAATAAACCTCGGTCGACAATGTGATAGCCTTGCGCCAAATCTCCAAATTCCGAAAATTATGCATATCTATGCTCTATATTCTATGTTCTATGTTCTATGTTCTTACTTAAGCAGCTTCTCATTAAACTTCTGCAACATCTCAAGCACATTCGCGCGTACATGAATGAAATTCTCGATGCCGAGTTTTTGCAGGTCTTCCATGCAGGCAGGTGCGCCAGCCACGACGAAAATCTCTTTGCCGTTGCCGATGGCTTTGTAGGCTGCAGGCGCAAAGTCGGCGTACTCGTCGTCGCTCGAGCAGAGCACAATGATGTCGGCACCAGCCTTGCGGGCAGCGGCTACGCCATCTTCTACGGTGTCAAAACCGAGGTTGTCGATGACTTCGTAGCCAGCGCAAGCAAAGAAGTTGCACGAGAACTGCGCACGTGCCAAGCGCATGGCCAAATTGCCGATGGTGAGCATGAACGCTTTGGGGCGTTTGCCCGAACGCTCGGTGGCGAGGCGCAAGGCTTCGAACTCCTGCGCTGCACGCACATGCGGCAGGGCTTCCAAACCGCCCTCGGTGGCGCAAGCGCAACGGCAGTCGCCTTGTTCAAGCACGATTTTGTCGGCGGCTTTCTCGTTGAAATTCGGGAACTGGTTGGTACCGAGCAGAATCTCTTTGCGCGCCGACACATCTTTCAGGCGTTTGGCGGCGGTGGCTTTCATATCTTCCTGCACTTTGCCGTTGGCCACGGCTGCAAAAAATCCGCCGTTGTCTTCTATCTCCAAGAATAGTTTCCACGCCTGTTCGGCAATGTTGGCGGTGAGTGTTTCGATATAGTACGAACCAGCCGCAGGGTCGACCACCTTGTCGAAGTGCGACTCCTCTTTGAGCAGCAGTTGCTGGTTGCGTGCGATGCGTTCCGAAAAGTCGTCAGAATGTTTGTAGGTAACATCGAACGGATTGACTGTGAGCGAATCGACACCGCCAAGCACCGCGCTCATCGCTTCGGTTTCGGAGCGCAGCAGATTGACATGCGCGTCGTAAATCGTCTTGTTGAAGAGCGATGTTTCGGCGTGAATGTGCATCTTCATGGCGCAAGGGCAGTATTTGCCATCGACTTTCTCGCAGGAGCAGTTGTCGCCACAGTTGCAGATGGGTTCGAACGCGCGAACTATTTTCGCCCATAGCAAGCGCGCGGCGCGGAATTTGGCAATCTCCATAAAGTAGTTGCCGCCCACACCCATATTGAATTTGATGGCGCGTGCAGCCGTGGCAGCATCAACGCCAGCGTCGGTGAGCATTTCCATGTACTGATTGCCCCAAGCCAGCGCATAACCGAGTTCTTGTGCGCAATAGGCACCAGCGTGGTTCAAACTCACCGAATTTACGCCGATAACGCGGTATTTTGGCAGCACTGCCGCCGCTTCGACCACACCTTTTGCCAAGTCGGCAATCGTCTGTTTGTCGAGGCGTTTGCCTTTCAGCAACATGCGGTTCATCGGGTCGAAATTGATAGAGCCGTGCAGCGTGGCAAGGTCGTAGCCCGCTTTCTTGAAATAGTCGGCCAGCAGCCCCACTAAATCGGCGGCGCGGCGCACGCAAACCGTGAAATTCAGTTCGATGCAATCGGCGCAAATGCCTTTGAGCAGCGTGGCGATGTAGTCGGCACCGAGTTGGCTCTTGTCGAGTTTGAACCCGAGCGAATCGACGCCTTTGTTCAGCACATCGAGTGCTTTGGCGTTGGCTGCCGCAGCGTTGTGTGCGTCGATGTCTTGCCGCACATGCCAAATGTTATCCACTTTCGTGCCGCGCACAAAAGGATATTTTCCCGGTGCGGAATCGGGCGTTTGCAGCCCGTTCAAGTCCTCGGCACGATAGAAAGGCTGCACATTGAAGCCTTCGGTCGTGCGCCAAACCAATTTCTTGTTGAAATCGGCTCCTTTCAGATCGACTGTGATTTTGTCCAACCATTCCTGCGTAGAAACGGCTGGAAAATCAGCCAAAAGATTTAATTTTTTTTCTGCCATATTATGTGTTTTGAATGTTGATGAGTTGATTTGCGGATTTGGTTATTTGTTGAATCGTTGAAGCGTTCGGACGCACGCGGTGCGTCCCTACTTTTGCACTTTCATACTTTCACACTCTCAAACTCTCTTGCTACTTACTACTTGCGACTTGCTACTATCAAAAAAAGTCAGAGTTTTTGCTCTGCAAATTTACATATTTTTACATTTCATTGTTCCAATTTCACGATTTTTACGCCCAGTTCGCTGATGCCGTCGAGGTTGTTGTAGCGCATGCCGTGTGCCACACGCAGCGTGTAGGTGCCTGCTGTGCGGTAGCGCACGCGCGGCTGGTAGATGCACACATTTTCGTGTATTGCGCCGATGCCCGAGCCGAGCCAGCGACCAAATTCATCGGCTAAAAAGTACTGCACGGTGTCGCGTGTTGTGGTGCCGTTGGGCGTCGATTGCTCTACAAAAAGCCAGAGGTTTTGGTTTTTGTAACTATCTGTATTTCTGACGATTAGTTGCGTTTGATAGAGTCCGTCCACATCGTCGATAGTGAATGGGAACGCCAGCACCGAATCTTTGTCCCAGCCATCAGGCAGGGAGCGGCAGTCGCTGTAAACAACTCGCTCGCACGCCAGCAGCGCACAGGCGCACACCGCCACAAGGGCGCTCTTTTTCAGTCCGAGGCGTTTCATTCGGGGCGGCGGTTTTGCTGACCGCCGTTATTGTCGCGGCGGTGGTTGCGGTTGTTGTTTCGGAAATTGCGGTTGTCGCGGCGGCGGTTTTTGGTGCGGTCGAAGCGCGTGAGGCTGTCCTGTCCAACCACATTTTGGTAGTCGATAACTGGTTCGGCTTTTGGCGCAGCGGCTTTGTCGAGCAGCGATTCTACCTTTTCGCCACGGCGGTTGGCGGCCAGCACCTCTTTGGCGCGCTCTACCGAGATGGTAACCAGATTGGCAGCCACATGTTTGTCGGTAGAGTAGGTGAGCATGTGGTTGAACACATCGCTCTTGAAGTGATAGTAGGTGGCGTCGGTGGTTTCGAGCGGAATATCGGTGCGCGGAAAATCTTTTTTCGCATCGTAATAGGTCGCCACTTCGTAGTTCATGCAGCACTTGATTTTGGCACATTGTCCCGCCAGTTTCAGCGGATTGGCCGCCAAGTCCTGAATGCGTGCTGCGCTGGTCGAAACCGACACAAAATTGCTCATGAATGTGGCGCAACAGAGTTCGCGTCCGCACGGGCCGATACCGCCAATGCGCCCAGCCTCTTGGCGTGCGCCTATCTGTTTCATCTCGATACGCACATGGAATGTGGCGGCCAGCACTTTTATCAGTTCGCGAAAATCGACGCGCCCATCGGCAATGTAGTAGAAAATGGCTTTTGTGCCGTCGGCTTGGTACTCGACATCGCCTATTTTCATCTGCAAATTGAGGTCTTTGGCAATCTGCCGCGAGCGAATCATCGTGTCTTGCTCTTTGGCTTTCGACTCTTCCCATTTTTCGATGTCGGTTTGGCGAGCGATGCGGTAAACGCGTTTCGTTTCGTAGCGTTCGAGCGAGATGTTGTTCTTTTTGATCTGCTCCAGCACCAGTTGCCCCGTGAGCGACACCGTGCCGATGTCGTGTCCGGGCGAGGCCTCGACGGTAACAAGGTCGCCTTTTTTCAGTTCCAATTTGTTGCTGTTCAGGTAGTAGCCTTTGCGCGTATTTTTGAACTGCACCTCCACCAAATCGGTGGCCAGTTGTGCTTCGGGAATGTCGGCCAACCAATCGACCACAGGCAATTTTTGGCGCGAATTGCCACAAAAAGCCATGTGCCCAGGATTGCAACAGCCATTGTCAAGAGTGTATTTCATATTTCAGAATTTCAGAATTTCATATTTCAAATTTCAAATTGTCGGTATTAACAAAGCCGCAATTTTCAAATAATTGTCAATTATCAATTGTCTTGCTACTTGCTACTTGCTACTAAAAAAAAGTCTATTTCCTCAAACAGCGATAAAGTTTTGCGCAAAGGTCGAGCAGAATGATGTCGGAGTTGCCGTTCTGTTCGATTTGTGCTTCGGCCAGTGCCAGTTCATCGGCGATGGCGGCGATGTTGCGCTCGTTGATGAAGGGCGCAAACTTCTGTGCAAACGCCTGTTCTTGGGCGTTCATATAGTTGAGAGTTGGCTGGGCAATGCGCAATACAAAATTTTCGCGCAGCATGCGTTGTGCATATTGCAGATAGTTGCGTATCGCCTCGCGCCCAGCGGCTTTCAGTTCGGCTGTCCACACAAAAATCTCTTTTACATTTAGCGTCCACGACAGGCGCATCATGCGTGTGAACCAGTCGAAATGGCGCTGTTGCTCACTGCTCTGTTCTGCCAGTTCGCACAGCCGCGACCAACTGCCTTGCGCCATGCGCGACAACAGTTGCAGGTCGTCGGCGGACAGGTTGTAGCGTGTTTGGGCGGCGCGCACCAAATCGGCCTCGTCGAGTGGCGGCACAGGCACACGCTGCACACGCGACAGAATGGTGCCGATAATCTCGTCGGGTTTGTCGGTAACGAGCAGAAAAAGCGTGTTTTCGGGCGGCTCTTCAATGATTTTCAGCAGATGATTGGCGCAGGTTTCGTGCAGTTTTTCGGGGTGCCACACCAGTATCACCTTGTATTCCGATTCGTAGGCTTTCAGATTCAGTTTGCGGATTATCTCATCGCCTTCGGCTGCATAGATGAGCCCTTTTTTGTTCTCACCAATACGCGCAAGCCATTGATTGAGCGTGGCGTAGGGGTTGGCAGTCATCACCTCGCGAAATTCGGGCAGATAGTGGTCGCACAGCGTGCGGCTGTCGGTCTTCACAATGGGAAAAACCAAGTGCAAATCGGGGTGCGCCAACTTGGAAAACTGCACGCACGACGGACACTGCCCGCACGCATCGGTGGCGGTGCGGTGTTCGCAGCAAACATACTGCGCATAGGCCAGCGCCAGCGGCAATTTGCCCGTCCCTTCGACTCCACACAGCAACTGCGCATGCGGAATACGCCCCTCGCGCACCGACTGCCGCAGGCGTTCTTTCACACCTTCATGTCCTATGATATCGGCAAAAAGCATTTCTGTACCAAAACATCAACCTGCAAAGGTACGAAAATTAGTTGAAAGTAAAAAGTGTGTAAAGTCTATAAAGTTGAAAGTGTTGATTGGTCGTTGATGAGTTGAAAAGTTTTGCTTCGCAAGATTTTTTCTCCGTTTAACACTGCTCTCACTTGTCGAAAAAATTGATGAGTTTAACGCATTGGTGAAAGCCTGTGTGGCAAAAATAATTTTCAAATCTTCAAATAATTAAGTAATTAGAAATTAGATAATTGGATAATTGGATAATTAAAAAGTCTTTTGTCTTTATTCCTTATTCTTTATTCTTTATTCAAAATCTTGCTACTCACATCTTGCTACTCATTTAGTGCGCTTCGAGCCAGTTGTGGCCTGTGCCGATATCGACTTTGAGCGGCACGCGCAGTTGGTATGCGCCTTCCATCTCTTCGCGCACAAGCGTTTGCACGCGCTCCAGTTCGTCGAGCGGCACATTAAAGTTCAGTTCGTCGTGCACTTGCAGAATCATCTGCGTTTTCAGCCCTTCGTGCTCCAGCCGCTCGTCGATGCGTACCATCGCTATCTTGATGATGTCGGCGGCGGTGCCTTGTATGGGCGCATTCACGGCGTTGCGCTCGGCAAAAGCGCGCACGGTGGCGTTGTGCGAGGCGATGTCGGGCAGGTAGCGTTTGCGGTGCAACAATGTTTCCACAAAACCGTTTTTGCGTGCCGTCGCCACCGCCTCGTCGATATAGGTGCGCACTTCGGGGAATGTGGCGAAGTAACTGTCAATCAACTCTTTGGCTTCGCTGCGCGGAATGCCGAGCCGCTCGGCCAGTCCGAACGCCGAAATGCCGTAGATGATACCAAAATTGGCGGTTTTTGCTTTGCGGCGCATCTCCGAAGTTACCGATTCCAGCGGCACTTTGTAGATATTGGCGGCAGTGGCGGCGTGAATGTCGTGGTCGTTTTCGAAAGCGGCAATCATGCGCTTGTCGCCGCTCAGGTGCGCCATAATGCGCAATTCCACCTGCGAATAGTCGGCACTCAGAAACAGGCAGCCCTGCTCGGCGATGAATGCGCGGCGAATCTCTTTGCCCTGCTCGTCGCGTATGGGAATGTTTTGCAGGTTGGGATTGCTCGAACTGAGCCGCCCCGTGGCGGTAACGGTCTGGTTGAACGAGGTGTGCACTTTGCCCGTTGTGGGGTTGATGAGCGCAGGCAGCGCATCGATGTAGGTCGAGAGCAGTTTTTTCAGTCCGCGATAGTCGAGAATCTTCGCTACAATCGGGTGTTTTTGGCGCAGCGACTCCAGTGTTTCCTCGTCGGTAACATATTGTCCCGTCTTGGTTTTTTTCGCTTTTTCGGCAATTTTCAAGCGGTCGAAGAGCAGTTCGCCCACCTGTTTTGGCGAGCCGACATTGATGTTGTAGCCCGCCATCTGCTTTATTTCGCGCTCGATTTTGGTCAGTGCGGCGGTCATCGTTTGCGATGACTGCGCCAGTGCAAAATCGTCGATTAAAACGCCGTTTTTCTCCATTTTGGCCAACACGCGCACCAGCGGCATTTCGATGTCGTAAAGAAGGTGTTCGAGATGATTTTCGCCGATTTTTTGTGCTAAAACAGCGTGCAGTTGCAAGGTGATGTCGGCATCTTCGGCGGCGTATTCTGCGATTTTATCGAGCGGAACGCAATCCATCGTCAGTTGGTTTTTGCCTTTTGCGCCAATCAACTCCTCGATGTGAATGGTGCGGTAGTTCAGCATCGTTTCGGCCATGTAGTCCATGCCGTGGCGCAGTTCGGGATTGAGCAGATAGTGCGCCACCATCGTGTCGAACAGGCGGCCTTGCACCGTTATGCCGTAGCGGTCGAGCATCAGCAGGTCGAATTTGATATTTTGCCCGATTTTATCGCTATTTTTCGACTCAAAAACAGGTTTGAAACGCGCCACAATTTTCTCCGCTTCGGCACGATTTTGTGGCACTGGCAGATAAAAAGCCTCGTGCGCTTTTACAGCAAACGACATTCCCACCAAATCCGCTTTGAACGGCTCGACCGAAGTGGTTTCGGTGTCGAAACAGAACGCCTTTGCACCCGATAAAAGTTCGATTAAATCGCCGATTTCGGCCTCTGTCTGCACCGTTTTGTAACTGTGTTCAACGGTGGCAACTGAATCGAAATTGAGCGGTTCGGCAGGTTTGTCCGAAACCTCATTTTGCCCGATTTCATCGGCAAAAAGTGAACTTTGCACGGCTTTTTCTTGCGGTTTGCGTGCTTTTTCTGGCTCCTTGCCGAGCAGGCGGTTCAGTTGCGACCGAAATTCAAGTTCCGAAAAAAGTGCCACCAGCGCATCGCGGTCGGGTTCGTGCCGCCGCAGTTGCTCCTCGTCGAAGTCGATAGGCACATCGGTTTTGATGGTCGCCAAGAAGCGAGAAAACTCGATTTTTTCGCGGTTTTCTTCGATTTTCGTCTTCAATGCGCCTTTCAGTTGGTCGGTGTTTTGCAGTAGGCTGTCGATGCTGCCGAAATCGGTCAGCAGTTTCACCGCCGTTTTCTCGCCTACGCCCGGACAGCCAGGAATGTTGTCGCTCGCATCGCCCATCAATCCAAGCAAATCGATGACCTGCGCCACATTTTGCAGCCCCCATTTGGCAAGCACTTCGGGAACGCCGAGCGTGTCGAAACCGTTGCCGCCGAACTTCGGTTTGTAGATGAAAGTGTGCGCCGAAACCAACTGTCCGTAATCCTTGTCGGAAGTCATCATGTAGGTGTCGAAGCCCATTTTTTCGGCCTTTTTGGCAAGCGTGCCGATAACATCATCTGCCTCGAAACCAGCCACCTGCAGCACAGGAATGCGGTAAGCTTCCACCAATTTTTTGATGATTGGTACCGACTGGCGAATCACCTCGGGCGTCTCTTGGCGCTGCGCCTTATATTTTTCGTAGGCTTCGTGGCGGAAAGTCGGTCCCGATGGGTCGAAACAGACCGCAATATGCGTCGGATTTTCGCGGTTTAACACCTCTTGCAGCGTGTTCAAAAACCCGAAAATTGCCGATGTATTCAGCCCTTTCGAGTTGATGCGCGGAATTTTCATAAACGCATAGTAGGCGCGGTAGATAAGCGCGTAAGCATCGAGCAGAAATAGGCGGTTCATTTTTGTTTAGTGAGAAGGTGTGAAGGTGTGAAAGTGTGAAAGTGTATAAAGTTGAAAGTGGAAAGTTTTTTTATTTGAAGATTTGAAAATTGGGTTTGCCGCACCAACCTTTATTGATGCGTTAAACTGATCAACTGATCAACTAATCAACTCATCAACTAAAATTATCAGTCAATTTCCGTGATTAAATCGGCAGAAGTTGCGTTTTCTTTGTGTTCTTCGGCCGACAAATTGCGGTAGATGACGGCGTTGCAACCAAGCCCCCAAACGGCTATGAGCAGTTCGATTACGAGCATGAGCAGCAAAAACCACCACGAATCTGCAACATTCCCCGCTAGCAACGAGATGCAAGCAAGCAGCAACGGCACAATGGCAATCACCACCGACACGCCGAAAATGCGCCATTTGTAGCCGTAAGTCAGTCGGTTACTCGTGGTCAATGCTTCGCCCGGCGCTAAGCCTTTGTCGATGAGCAGGTAGAACGCCAGCGACCACGCAATGCCAACCACAAACGCAGGCACTATCAGAAAAATCAGCAGCGGAATCATCGCCATGTAGATGAAGACGGCCAGCAGGAAAAACTCGCCCATCATTTTGCGGTATTTCGACTCGAAAATGAACAGCGGCGAAATGGTTTTGCCTTGTGCCAATGCGACGGGAATGGCGCAAATGGCGATGGTTGTGCCGACATTGATGTATGGTACCCAAAGGGTCAGCAGCCACAGAACGATGGCGAAGATAATCGACAGTGCGTTTTTCAGACCAATGTTCAGACCTTCGCCCAAAACGCTCGAAATAGTGATTTTGTTTTTCATAACTCAACTTTTTTTGAGGTTAATAATTAAGTGGATTTCTATAAATTTTTTGCGAAGTAAATTTTTCTATCTTTTTTCGTTCATTTCTCTTGGCGACCAAAAAAAACAAACCAATTTTGCGATTTAGCGAGCGCAAGCAAAATCAAGAATTAAAGAAAAGTCGCCGCCCAATGCCGTGTTCGCGTTCCGAATCATCTCTGAGTTTTTTTTGATTAAATAATTGAAATTCAAGTAATTAAGTTATTAAAAAAGTCTATGTTCTATATTTTCGGACGCACGCGGTGCGTTCCTACAATTTGAAATCTGAAATTGCGGCTTCGCCGCATCACTTCTCACTTCTAACTACTAACTACTAACTTCTCACTTAAATTAAACTTTTTGCAGCGTCAGGTGCGCAAACCGACAGCGCAGACAGTCGCGTGTGTCGCAGTAGGCGCGTTTCAGTTGCACAATGGCTTGCGTGTCGGCGGCCGATTGCGCCGCAACTCCAGCCGCAGCAAACTCATCGACAATGCGGTTGCGCTCGGCGGGCAGTGCCGTCAACAGGTCGATGGCGCGCTGCACCATTCGCTCGTCGTTGTGCGATTTGCCGTAGCAAAAGAGAAACGGTGCCACGGTGTTTGTCAGCAAAATATCGATCGATTGGTCGGAAAGTCGCTTGGTGCGCTTGGCCGATTCGGTGCCAAATTGGTAGTGCGTTTGCCAATAATCGGTCGCCTCGCAGCCGAAAAGACGGCGCAGCGTTTCGTTATCTTCCGTTTCGACAATCTGCGAAAACAGTCGGTGCGATCGATAGGCCAAATTGCCGAATTGCGACAGGCGAATGGTCGGAAAATTGGCAGGGCGCAACCGCAAAAATTTCCACAACGCCGAATCGATAGGCTTCAGTCCGAATTTCGATTTCAAAAAGTGGTGTTCGCGCTGCAATTTTTCTTGATAATCGTCCTTCGGCGCGCTTTCGAGCAGTCCAGCCTGCCCAAAGAGCAGTGCCTCTATCTGCATCGGGTCGTTGCGGTGCTTGCCGATGACCGCCAGCGGCAGCGATTTTGCCAGCAGTTCGAACGCCAGCGCATTGGTCGAAAAGCCAAAGTTGCGCGCCAGCACAATGTAGAACGCCTCGTCCCAATCGTTGGTGGTCTGTTGCAGCAGTGCGTCGATGGCGTGCGTTTTTTGTTCGAGCCGTTCGGCCAGCAGACGGTCGAGCCAAGCAGTTTTTTCGGCTTCAGGCACTTGTTTCAGGCGGTCGGTGCAGCGCACAAAGCGTGTGTCGTTCACCAGCCTTTCGTACGATGCGGCCAATTCGGGCGCAAACTTCAGCACCAATTGCGGAATAGGCTGTCCATCGGCGCGCACAATCTCTTTGTCGGCCTCGCACACCACATGCAGCACCACCGAGTTGTAAGCGCGGTCGTCGGTGTGGCCGTGGCGCAGCCAGTCGCTTGCGCGGCGGTGAAACTCCACATTGCCCGCCCACAGCGTATCGCCTATTTTCACTTTGGCGTTGAACACATCGGGACCAGCATCGGTGTTGCGCTGTCCTGTGTCTATAATCTCGACAGGAAGCCCATCGGTAGTCGTCTGTATCGGCGCAAAGTGGCGACCAAACCACACATATTGCAAAAACTGTTCGTTAGGCATCGCCTCGTCGTGTGAACCATTTTTGCAAAGATAGCAATTTTTTGTTTAGTATGAAAGTGTGAAAAGTGAAAAGTGTATAAAGTTGATTTATTTTTGGTTTCTGATTTCTAATTTCTGGTTGCGCTGATTAGTTGATTGTTGTGCAAATGATTTTTTTTGCGCCAGCAATTTTCGGGCAACCAAATTCTTGCTTCAACAGTTCAACGCTTCAACAAAAAACGGACGCACGCGGCGCGCCCCTACTGTCGTTGTTGGTGGGCAGTGCGGCTTTGGTTATACAGAATGCGCTGAAAACCGCCTAATTCGCTGCGCGCATTTTTTCTCCGCTCGGCACTGCTCAAACAAGTTTGGCGCTGCGCTCGCTTGTCGAAAAAATTCATAATTCTAAATTCAAAATTCTCAATTAAAACAGAACCCTGCGCTTCGCTTTGCACATCTTCGCAAAAAGATGTAATTTTGCTCCCAAAAAACTATCACCACTATGATAAACCTAAAACAACGGCTCACATGGACTACGGCGCACGAATATCTGATGATTGCGCTCGGTCTGCTGATGTACTCGTCGGCTTGGAAAGGCTTTTTGCTGCCACACGAAATCACAGGCGGCGGTGCCACAGGCATCGGTGCTATTGTGCAGTATGGCACTGGTTTCCCCATTGCTGCCACCTACGGCCTCATCAATGCGGTGCTGCTGGTGTTTTCGCTGTGGAAACTCGGGCTTGAGTTCAGTCTGCGTACCATCTACGGCGTGGGCTGCCTCACACTCTTTTTGGCTGTGCTGCCACAAGCACCAATAGGCACATTTGTTTCTGAAAACGAGCCGTTTATGGCGTGCGTTTTGGGCGGCATACTGGCTGGCGCAGGCATGGGCATCATGTTTTTGAACAATGGCAGTTCGGGCGGCACCGACATCATCGCCAAAATTGTGAACAAGTACCGCAATATCACGCTGGGGCGCGCACTGCTCTACTGCGATATGCTCATCATCTGTTCGTCGTGCCTGCTCCCCAATGGCAGCATCGAGAGCGTGGTTTAAGGCCTCACTACTATGGCGATAACCACTTTCACGCTCGATATGGTGGTGAACGGCGTGCGCCAATCGGTACAGTTTTTCATCTTTTCGGCCAAATACGAGGAGATTGCCAACGCCATCAACATCGAAGTGCGCCGCGGTGTAACCATACTCGACGGCATGGGCTGGTACTCGAAAAAACCTGTGAAGGTCATCACTGTGCTGGCACGCAAAAACGAATCGGCCAAAATTTTCAAAATCGTCAAAAGCATCGACCCGAACGCCTTTGTATCGCAGTCGTCGGCCATCGGCGTGTACGGACAAGGCTTCGATGTGATGAAGGTGAAGTAGGGACGCAGTATACGGTTATAGGTTATGGGTTATAGGTGAGAGATTATAGATAGTGAGGAGTTAGGAATTAGGAGTGAGGAGTGAGCAGTGATTTTAATTATCCAATTATCTAAATTCCAATTATTTAATTAAAATTTTGGCGGTGTTTCGGAATGTAAAAATTCTTAATTCTAAATTCAAAATTCATAGTTAACGAAAGGCTTTTCCCCTTTGGGGAAAACGGGAAAAGAGGCCACTGCCAAGACGAAAACTAAGACGATGACTTTTGACGAAGACTAAACCCTAAAACTTGAAACTCTGAAACCGCGCGAAGCGCAATCTGAAATTTGAATTTTTGCGACAAGCGAGAGCAGTGCCAAACTTGTTTGAGCAATGCCGAGCGGAGCAAAAATCAGTGAAATCTGAAATTTTTTGCGAAGCAAAAACATGGGCAAAAACAAACTGAAAAAATTCGCCGAGATGGAGACATTTCCGCATGTTTTCCAACTGTCGTACAACGAACTGGCGGCTGGCAGCACCTTTGCGCTGCGCGGTCGCTGGCACACCGATTTTTTTCACAATGCCAACCCGATAACGCTCGAACTCGGTTGCGGGCGCGGCGAATACACGGTAGAACTCGCCAAACGCTTCCCCAATCGCAATTTCATCGGCATCGACATCAAAGGGGCGCGCATGTGGACAGGCGCAAAACTGGCGCAAGAACTCGCGCTGACAAACGCCGCTTTTGTGCGTACAGGCATCAACGCCATTCCGCACTTTTTCGCCCCTGCCGAAGTGGCCGAACTGTGGATTACTTTTCCCGATCCGCAGATGAAAAAGCCGGGCAAACGCCTTGTCGGCACCGAATTTCTGAAACTCTACGAACAAATCATGCCCAGCGATGGCGTTATCAATCTGAAAACCGACAGCAATTTTCTCTTTACCTACGCCCAAGCGATGGTCGAATGCAACGGCCTAAATCTGCTCGCCGCCACCGATAATATCGAAAAAACTCACCCCGACGACCCGCTGCTGGCCATACGCACCTACTACGAAACCCAGTGGCGCGCGCGCGGCATCGACATCAAATACATGCGCTTTGGCATAGCGCACCAAAACGCGTGGAAAGAACCCGATATCGACATTCCATACGACGAATACCGCAGTTACGGACGGCAAAAACGCTCCTCTTTGACCGCTGGAAAATGATTCAAACGCAAAAAAATCAAAAATTTCGCACTTGCAACTCGCTGATTTTCAACCAACTGCAACTTTTGTGTAATTTTTGCAAAAAAAAATATCAACAATGTAGATTATTTGCTAACTTTGCAGTGTTTTATAACAAAAATTTTTGTTTAACCAATTTAATTCTCATCTAAGATGAAAAAACTAGTTCTTTTCATGGCTGCCGCTGTTACGGTTGCTTTCGCTTCGTGCGGTGCCAAAGAATGCAACAAAGAAGCCGCTGAAGAAGCCGCTCCAGTTGTTGAAGAAGTTGTTGTAGAAGAAGCCGTTGTTGCCGACTCTGCTGTTGTTGAAGCACCAGCCGAAGAAGTTGCTGCTGAAGTCGTTGCTGAATAATTGTTAGCAACAACAACACAAAAGAAAAGGTCTATTTCCGAAATAGGCCTTTTTTTGTTTGCAGAATTTTCGCTACTTTTGCACACGGTTATTGTCCGTTTTTTGGCAAAAGCAAAAACGCAGCAATCGACCGAAATAAATCATTTTTGGGAATAAAATAGAAACAATTTAATTTTACAAAACCATGCAAACGATTGACAAATTCAACTTCGCTGGCAAAAAAGCGATTGTCCGTGTGGACTTCAATGTGCCGCTGGACGAAAATGGCAAAATCACCGACGACACCCGCATTCGCGGCGCACTGCCCACCTTGAAAAAAATCATAGCCGACGGCGGCGCAGTCATCATCATGAGCCACATGGGCAAACCCAAAGGCAAAGTGAATCCAAAAATGTCGCTCGGCCAGATAGTCGATGCTGTATCGGGAAAACTCGGTGTGGCAGTCAAATTCGCTCCCGACTGTGCCAAAGCCGCCGATGCCGCTGCCGCACTGAAACCCGGCGAAGCACTGCTGCTCGAAAACCTCCGCTTCTATCCCGAAGAAGAGGGCAAACCTGTGGGCATCGACAAAGAAGATCCCGCCTACGAAGCCGCTAAAAAAGAGATGAAAGCGCGCCAAAAAGAGTTCGCCAAAACGCTGGCCTCGTATGCCGACTGCTATGTGAACGACGCCTTTGGCACAGCGCACCGCAAACACGCCTCTACGGCCGTCATTGCCGACTATTTCGATACCGACAACAAAATGCTCGGCTACCTGATGGAAAAAGAGGTGGCGGCTGTCGATGCTGTGCTTGGCAACATCAAACGCCCGTTTGTGGCCATCATGGGCGGCTCGAAAGTGTCGTCGAAAATCGGCATCATCGAAAACCTGCTCGGCAAGGTGGACCGACTCATTCTCTGCGGCGGCATGACCTACACATTCTCCAAAGCACACGGCGGCGAAATAGGCAACTCTATCGTCGAAATGGACAAACTCGATGTGGCGCTGGGCGTGGAAGAACTCGCCAAGAAAAACGGCGTACAACTCGTGCTTGGCAGCGACTGCGTAGCCACCGACGGTCTCGATTTTGGCACAATGAGCCTAAAACCGGGCGCAAAAATTGTCGATTGCGCTGCTACTGCCGTTCCTGCTGGGTTCGAAGGTGTCGATGCTGGCATCGAAAGCCGCAAAGCGTTTGCAGCAGCCATCAAAGGCGCAAAAACCATACTTTGGAATGGTCCTGCTGGCGTGTTCGAGTGCGACGCATTCTGCGACGGTTCGCGTGCCATCGGCGAAGCCATTGCCGAAGCCACCAAAGAGGGCGCATTCTCGCTCATCGGCGGCGGCGACTCGGTAGCCTGCGTCAATAAATTCGGCTTGGCCGACCAAGTGTCGTACATCTCGACAGGCGGCGGCGCACTGCTCGAAGCCATCGAAGGCAAAGTACTGCCTGGCATCGCAGCCATCAAAGGCGAATAAAAGGCCGACAATCAAAAACCACCGCAGAGCCGCCACAATGTGACGGCTCTGCTTGTGTTTAATGAAGAATTAAGAATGAAAAATAATTGCTTAATTGTCTAATTTCCAATTATTTAATTAATTTTCCATGGGTGTTGTTTCTGGCGTATAGGTCAAATTGCATTTGTTATTGGACAGTATTGGTGCGTCCCTACTTTCCACTTTATACACTTTTCACTTTACACACTTTACACACTTTTCTCACTTTCAAACTAAATTCGTACCTTTGTGGTTTCAACCAAATCGCAACCCATGGGCAAAGAATACCAAATGATAGCCAAGACATTCAACGGATTGGAAAATGTTTTGGCCGAAGAGTTAGTAAAACTGGGCGCAAACGATGTGCGTATCGACCGCCGCGCCGTGTCGTTCACTGGCGACAAAGCACTGATGTACAGAGCCAATCTCTACCTGCGCTCGGCGTCGCGCGTGCTGAAACCGCTGCTCACTTTCAAGGCAAAAAACGCCGACGAGGTGTACGAACAGGTGAAAACCATCGATTGGGGCGAACACCTGAATGTGCGCCAAACTTTTGCCATCGACACCACGGTCTATTCCGAAGAGTTTCGCAATTCGCAGTTCGTGAAATACCGCGTGAAAGACGCCATCGCCGACTGGTTTATGGAGCATGAAGAGAAACGCCCATCGATTCGCATCGACAATCCCGATATCCGCCTGAATGTGCATATTTCGCACGACCAATGCACCGTGTCGCTCGACAGTAGCGGCGAATCGCTGCACAAGCGCGGCTACCGCGATGCACAAACCGATGCACCGATAAACGAGGCGCTGGCAGCGGGTTTGCTGCTGATGGCTGGCTGGGACGGACAGACCGATTTTGTCGATCCGATGTGCGGTTCGGGAACTTTTCTGATAGAGGCTGCGCTCATTGCGCTCAACATTCCGCCCTGTATCTATCGCAAAGAGTTCGCTTTCGAAAAATGGGCCGATTTCGACCCCGAACTATTCGATTTTCTCTACAACGACGACAGCAACGAGCGCACTTTCGACCACAAAATCATCGGCTGCGACATCTCGCCGCGTGCGCTGAAAGTGGCAGAAGCCAACATCAAAGCGGCGGGACTCGGCAAATACATCACCCTCGAACGGCGCGACATTGCCGACTGGACACCGCAAACCGAGCCGTGCCTTGTCGTAACCAATCCGCCCTACGGCGAACGCCTCGTGTCGGACGATATGGTGGGACTTTACGAGCAGATTGGCACCTCGCTGAAACGCAATTTTGCAGGCAGCACGGCGTGGATTATCTCGTCGAACGATGAGTGCGTTCGAAAAATCGGGCTGCACGCCTCGCAAAAAGTGGAGGTGCTGAACGGCGCACTCGAGTGCAAATTTCTGAAATACGAACTATTCAGCGGCAAGCGCAACGACTTTGTTGCCGAGCGCAAAAGTTGCTCACACGACGACGAAAGCAGACCGCGCCGCCCAGAATGCAACGAAAGCAACGACGACCGCACGCACGAAAAATTCGACCGCAAAACACGACGCGAATGGCATCGCGACGACGACCGCAAACCTGCATTCGCGCAGCGCAACGAACGCCGTTACAACGATCGTCCACCGTTCGACGATAGGCGCAACCGTAACGACCGCTACGAACGGCGACCAAAATTTAGAAATCGCGACGACGAACGCCCGAACTTTGAAAAACGCGACGACAAACCACGCTCCCGCCGCTTTGATGATAGACCAAAGTTCGACGACAGGCCAAAATTTGACCGCAAACCACACTTTGGCGACCGTCCGCACTTCGACGATGAACGCAAGCCACGCCGTTTTCAGTCCGACAAACCCGATTTCGGAAGCGACAAAAAGCCCTTTGGCAACAAGCGCAACGACCGCCACGACGACCGCGACTCCCAAGTACGCCGCGAGCAAGCCAAACACAATGTCCGCGGCTATTTGAGGCGAAAAAAATAGCGAGTTTTTTTTGAGAACATAGAAGATGGAATATAGAGCATAGACGAAATCAGTATGAAAGTGTGAAAGTATAAAAGTGAAAAAGTAGGGACGCACCGAGTGCGTCCGAAAGGTTAGCGGTGAGAGGTTATCGTTTATAGACTAAGACTTTGACTATGACAAAGACCAAAGGTTTTTTCCCCTTCGTGGAAAATGGGAAAGGGGGCTACTGCCAAGACAATGCGTTAAACTTATCAACCAATCAACTTATCAACTCATCAACTTTATAGAAAAAAATGGCTCTGATAAAAGAAGTGCGCGGGTTCAAACCGCAAATCGGGAAAAATTGCTTTTTGGCCGACAATGCCACCATCGTGGGCGACACTATTATCGGCGATGGTTGCAGCATTTGGTTCAATGCGGTGCTGCGCGGCGATGTAAACTCTATTCGCATCGGCAACCATGTGAACATTCAAGACGGCGCAGTGCTGCACACGCTCTACGAAAAATCGCAAGTCCACATTGGCGACTATGTGTCTGTGGGACACAATGTTACCATTCACGGCGCGACGATCAAGAATTATGCGCTCGTCGGTATGGGAGCCACTGTACTCGATGGCGCAGTGGTGGGCGAAGGTGCCATTGTGGCGGCTAATGCGCTGATTTTGAGCAATACTATTGTGCCGCCAAACACCATTTGGGCAGGCGTTCCCGCCAAGCAGGTCAAAGAGGTTTCGCCCGAACAAGCCAAAGAAATCAACCAAAAAATTGCCCACAACTACGCCATGTACGCCAGTTGGTACACCGAAAAATAGACCGTATGATACGCCACATCGTCTGTTTCAAACTGACCGACAACACGCCAGAAAAATGCGCCCAAGCACGCAATGTGTTGTTGTCGATGCGCCACCAAGTGCCGACAGCGCAGCACATCGAAGTATTTGTCGATGAACTGCATTCGCCGCGCTCGTTCGATCTGATGCTTCAGGTCGATTTGCTCTCGTTTGCCGATTTGGAACGCTATCAAAACGACCGCTACCACTGCGATGTGGTAAAAAAACAGATGCACGCCGTGGCCGAGCGCAGCATCGCACTCGATTTCGAACTATGATACACCACACAAAAATAATGTTGCTTCCCATCGTGGCCGTCTGTTTGGCTGCCTGTCCCAACATGCGCAGCGAGAAGCCAGCCGCTGCGACTGCATTTGTGCCAACTTTCAATGCCGATTCGGCCTACGCTTTTGTGCAGGCGCAGGTCGATTTTGGGCCGCGCGTACCCGCCACAGCGGCGCATGCTGCTTGTGCCGACTATCTGACTGCCACGCTGGAGCGTTTTGGTGCGCAAGTCGAAGTGCAGCAGGGCGAAATGCCGCTCTATTCGGGCGAAAAGAAACCACTCAAAAATATCATCGGTCAATTTAATCCTGATGCGAAGGGACATATTTTGCTTTGTTCGCACTGGGATTCGCGGCCGTTTGCCGACCAAGATCCAAATCCTGCCAACCACCACACACCCATTTTGGGCGCCAACGACGGTGCCAGTGGCGTGGGCGTGCTGCTCGAGGTGGCGCGCCAGTTGTCCACAAATGCGCCATCTGTGGGCATCGACATCATCTTTTTCGATTTGGAAGATTGGGGTGCGCCCGAATTTTACACAGGCGCAGAACGCTCCGATGCGTGGTGTCTTGGGTCGCAATTTTGGGCAAAAGAGGCTAAAAACGCTGGTTACAAAGCCGATTTCGGCATTCTGCTCGATATGGTGGGCGCGTCGGGGGCGCAGTTCTACCGCGAACAATTCTCGTCGCATTTTGCACGCGCCGTGCAGGACGAGGTGTGGAATACAGCGCAATCGCTCGGTTTTGGCAACACATTTGTCGATGCGCGTGGCGGCACCATCACCGACGACCACTACTATGTGAACACCGTGGCGGGCGTGCCGTGCATCGACATCATACAATACAACCCCTACGGCACGACGGGCTTCGGCGACTACTGGCACACCCTCGCCGACGACATGCGCCACATCGACTGCCGCACACTCTACATGGTCGGCCAAACGCTACTGCAAGTGATAATGGATAATTGATAATTGACAATGGACAATTATTCCTAGTTTCTAGTTTTCTATTTGAAGATTGATTTTCCCCCAATAACCAAATCTGCAAATCCACAGAAACGGATGTGGCATGCCGCGTCCCTACAATTATTGAATCATTGAGTTATTAAGTTATTACTCTACCAAACGCAACGCCCCCGAAAATTCGGAGGCGTTTTTTCTGAACCAATTCCCGGACTCGAACCGGGGAGTGCCTTGGCAGAAAAGGGCGTTTTTTTATTGTTGATTTACAGGTGGTTGATAATTCGGGTTAGGTTACTTTTGTGGCGTATCTGTGCCGACAAAACGCTGACACAAACACGCTGATTTTCTATTTTTTACCCAAAAAAAGTGTAGCAAATAAACCAAGGTTTTTTCGCTACACATTTTTTTGCGTTGAAACACGCCGCAAAAGTACAGAATAATTTTGAAATGTTGGACTTTTTTTTCGCAAAAAATACGATTTTTTTGACATATACACCCTATTCTTACTGCCGCTTGCGAAATGTTCAAAAAGTGTAGCAATTAAAGGTTCGTTTATTTGCGACAACAAAGCCGCGCACTTTTGCGATGAATAAAGGGAAATTTATCAATTAACAGAAAGAGATAATAACTCAATTTTCGCAAGTGAGTTTAATCATTTGAAGATTTGAAAATTGCGGTTTTTCGGAACGCGTGGCTTTCCCCCTGTCGGGGGAAACGGGAAAGGGGGCTATGACCACCAAAAAAAGTGTAGCAAATAAACCAAGGTTTTTTCGCTACACATTTTTTGCGTTGAAACACGCCGCAAAAGTACGGAATAATTTCAAACCGCCAAACTTTTTTGCACAGAAAATGAATTGGTTGCGTTAAAAAGTGCAAATTTTTACTGCCGCTTGCGAAATGTTCAAAAAGTGTAGCAATTAAAGGTTGGTTTATTTGCTACAGCAAAGCCGCGCTTGGGGCGTTGTACAAAAAGGAATTTTATCAACTAACAAAATTCAATAATCTCTAAAAAAAACAAAAATTTATGAGAAAACTAACAACTTGTTTGGTGGCACTCTGCGCCACCGCAGCCCTCTGGGCAAGTAATTTTACGCCTGCCGCATTTTCTATTGCTAGCGGCAAGCAGGTATATTTTTCGCCAGGAAACCTGCAATGCTCTGGCGTTACCACGAAAAACTATGTGTGGTCGTTTGCCGAGAACCAGTACGACATGCTCGGCACTGCCAATGTGAGCGGCTCCGCGCTTGCCGACAAAATCGACCTCTTCGGCTGGAGTGGCAGCACCGCCACCTACGCTTCGTATGGCATCAGCGTCCTCAACACCAACACCTATTACTCGGGCGACTTTGTGGATTGGGGTACGAATACAATCGGCACCAATGCGTCAAACACTTACCGCACACTGACGAAAGACGAGTGGGATTATCTCCTCAACACGCGCGACAATTCAAGTGTAAAGAAGGGTACTGCTTGTATCAACCTCAATAGCGACGGCTCGCAATACGCCAACGGCCTTATCTTGCTGCCTGATAATTGGACTGCCCCAGATGGCATAAATTTCATCAGTGGTGTGCATGACTATACCTCTCAAACTTTCACATCTGACCAGTGGCAGGAACTTGAAGCCGCAGGTGCAGTATTTTTGCCTGCTATGGGTATTCGCAATAGGGCGATTATGAGCGATGTGCAGAGCAACGGCTACTACTGGTCTGCTACGGCGTTCGAAACCACAGGTGCGGGCAGCCTGTCTTTCTCCTCGAATGAAATATCTCTCAGTGCGGCGGCCAGTCGCTTCCCTGGGCGAGCAGTCCGTCTCGTTCAAGATATTGTAAACTATGCAGTTACAATTACCACGCCCGAGAATGGCACTGTTACCGCCGATAAGACTACAGCCGCCGCTGGCGAAACGGTTACGCTCACCATTGCCCCAGCCACCGACTACGAATTGGGAACACTTACGGTGAAAGACGCTAATGACAACACCATTACGGTATCGGAAGGCAACAAATTTACCATGCCCGCAAGCGCAGTTACGGTAACGGCTACCTTCAAGAGACCCGATACCCAAGAGTGGGTTGACCTTGGCTTGCCAAGCGGCTTGCGCTGGGCTACCTGCAATGTGGGTGCTTACTCGCCCGAAATCTATGGCAACTACTACGCTTGGGGCGAAACCGACACAAAAAGCAACTACTCGTGGGATAACTATAAATTTGGTGCTTACAAACAAATGAGCAAATACTGCACCGCCAGCGACTATGGCACGGTAGATAACCTTACTACCCTCGAAGCAGCCGACGATGCTGCGGCCGTAAACTGGGGCGGTTTGTGGCGTATGCCAACCGATGCTGAATGGACAGAACTGCGCGAAAACTGCGACTGGACATGGACAGCCGACTACAATAACACAGGCGTTGCAGGGTGCATTGTTGCGAGCAAAACCAACGACAACAGCATTTTCCTACCTGCAATGGGCGAGTATAGCGGCACAGACAATGGAAACGTAGGCAAATACGGCTACTACTGGTCGAGTTCGCTTCATGGGAGCGTATCGGTCAGCGCATGGGACATATGCTTCGGAGAGACTCAGAGTGCAACTTCACTCTACAACTACCGCAAAAATGGGCTTCCCGTTCGCCCGGTGCAAGAGGTTGTGAAGTATGCGGTTACAATTACCACGCCCGAGAATGGCACAGTTACCGCCGATGAAACTAAAGCCGCCGAAGGCAAAACTGTTACACTCACCATTACGCCCGACACTGGTTACGAACTCGATGTGCTTTCGGTAAAAGACGCTGAAGACAACAAAATTACGGTTGAAAACAACAAATTCACCATGCCAGCCAGCGCAGTAACGGTAACGGCTACTTTCAAGGAAATTGACTATGCTATTAACATTGCTAGCGATATTGCAAATGGCAAAGTTACTGCTGTTGCCACTGCCAACTATGGCGACGAGGTAGAACTCACTATCACGCCAGCCACTGGCTACGAACTCGATGTGCTTACCGTAAAAGACGCTGCAAACAACGAAATTTTGGTATCGGACAACAAATTCATCATGCCAGCCAGCGCAGTTACGGTAACGGCTACTTTCAAGAAAATTGACTACGCAATTACCATTGACAGCGAAATTGCAAATGGCAAAGTTACTGCTGCCGCCACTGCCAACTATGGCGACGAGGTGGAACTCACCATCACGCCTGACAAAGGCTATAAACTTGAAGGAATCACGGTAAAAGACGCTGATAATCAAGAAATTCCTGTTTCGGAAGATAACAAATTTACCATGCCGGCAAGCGCAGTTACGGTAAGTGCTACTTTCAAGAAAATTGACTATGCAATTACCATTGACAGCGAAATTGCAAATGGCAAAGTTACTGCTGCCGCCACCGCCAACTATGGCGACGAGGTAGAACTCACCATCACGCCAGCCACAGGCTACAAACTCGATGTGCTTTCGGTAAAAGACGCTGAAGACAACAAAATTTTGGTTGAAAACAACAAATTTACCATGCCAGCCAGTGCAGTAACGGTAACGGCTACTTTCAAGAAAATTGACTATGCAATTACCATTGACAGCGAAATTGCAAATGGCAAAGTTACTGCTGCCGCCACCGCCAACTATGGCGACGAGGTAGAACTCACTATCACGCCAGCCACTGGCTACGAACTCGATGTGCTTACCGTAAAAGACGCTGCAAACAACGAAATTTTGGTATCGGACAACAAATTCATCATGCCAGCCAGCGCAGTAACGGTAACGGCTACCTTCAAAATCATAACGCCAACCGCTCTGCAAAATGCCGAAATGGTAGAAATCTACGCTGCTGATGGTCGCATTTATGGTGCTGATGGTATGCAGATTTTCACACTCACAGGTCAGAATGTAACCCACATGAACGGCTCGCTCTGTGGCGTTTACATTGTGAAAGTGGGCGACAAAGCGCAGAAAGTGGTGGTGAAATAATTGATAATTGAAAATTGACAATTGACAATTAAAAAAGGGGCGCGGTCGTTGGCTGCGCCTTTTTTTTGTTGAATTGTTGAAGCAAATAAATTTGTCAATCTGTAAATTTGTAAATTGCCCTCCAACCCCTCCGCTTCGCTCGTCCCCTTGCAAAGGGGACGAGCGCCCAACTTGGTTTAGCCCTCTCCCCTTTTTAAGGGGAGTACCTGCGGAGCAGGGGAGGGGTTTGAAAATAACTCAATGATTCAATGAATCAAAAGGCTTTCCCCCTTCGGGGGAAACGGGAAAGGGGGCGACGGCCTTCACCAATGCGTTAAACTAATCAACCTAATTTGAAATTCTGCAATCGCGGCTTGCCGCCATGGGTCATTTCAACTCCACCACGGTGATGCCTGCGCCGCCAAGTTGCACATGTTCGTCGTGGTAGGAGGCGACGGCGGGAGCGTTGTGCAGGTAGTCGCGTATGGCTTGCCGCAGCGCGCCCGTGCCTGTGCCGTGCAGTATGCGCACACGGCCAGCAGCCAGCATTTCGGCATCGTCGATAAAATAGATGACGGCATTCAACGCCTCATCGATGCGCATACCGCGCACATCGATTTCGGGCTTGAAACGGAGTTGCCGCGCGTGCATGGTGTCTGCCGTATTCGACGCTGGGCGGTCGCTGCGCGTGGGTTGGCTTGCGTTGCACGGTTCAAGTCGGTCGAGGCCAACGGTCGATTTTATCTGCCCAAAAGCAACGACGGCCGTTTTGTCGTTGATTTCCAGCACTTTACCAACAATTTCTTGTCCGACAATGCGCACGCTATCGCCGATGTGCAGCGGTTTTTGCGCTGATTTTTTTTGCGGTTTTTCGGTGAGTTTCGCCTTGTGTTCGGCCAACTGTTGGCGCACTTTTTTTGTCTGCATTTTGTCGGCGTGCGTCTCTTTGATGGTGCGAATTGTCTGCTCGATTTTGGAGTTTGTTTCGGTCAAAATGTCGGCGGCTTCGGCTTTGGCTTGGCGCAACATCTCCTTGCGGCGTCGCCCGATGTCGGCCATCGCCTCGTCGTACTGGCGTTTCAGTGCGTCGATTTGCTTCTCTTTGTCGTGAATTTGGCGGCGTTTGTTTGCCCAATAGCGTTTGTCGCGCGCCACATCTTGCAGATTTTTGTCGTAATCGATATGCGCAGCACCCACTTTTTGCGTCGCCGACTCGATTATTTCGTCGGGAAGACCGATTTTTCGGGCTATTTCGATGGCAAACGAACTGCCCGGCTGACCGATTTGCAGCGCGAAAAGCGGACGCATTTCGTGGCGGTCGTAGAGCATCGCGCCGTTGGCAATGCCATCAGTGTCGGCAGCAAAATGTTTCAGATTGGTATAGTGCGTGGTAATCAGCCCGAAAGTGCCGCTGGCATTGAATTTTTCGAGCATCGCTTCGGCCAGCGCGCCACCAATTTGCGGTTCGGTGCCCGTGCCAAACTCATCGACAAGCAGCAGCGAACGGCCGTTGCAGTGGCGCAAGCACTGTTTCATATTCAGCAGGTGCGAACTGTAGGTCGATAGGTCGTTTTCGATGCTCTGTTCGTCGCCGATGTCGATAAAAATGCTCTCGAAAAGGCCCGCTTCGCTCCGTTCGCCGATGGGGACGAGCAGACCGCATTGCAGCATATATTGCAGCAACCCGACGGTTTTCAGGCAGACCGATTTGCCGCCAGCGTTTGGCCCCGAAATGAGCAGTATGCGCTGCTGTTTGGTCAAGCGAATGTTGAGCGGCACAATGTTTTTGCCCTGTTTGGCGAGCGACAGTTCGAGCAGCGGGTGGCGTGCGTCGTACCAATCGATGTACGCATCGTTTTTCAGGTGTGGCTTGATGGCGTTTGTCTGGCGCGCCAGTTTGGCTTTGGCTTGCAGCGCATCGAGTCGTGCCAAAAAGTCCATCGCATCGAGCAAATCGGCATAAAAGGGTCGCACAAAATCGGTAAATCGTTGCAGGATGCGCAGAATTTCGCGCCGTTCGTCGCCTTCGAGTTCGCGCAGACGGTTGTTGGCCTCTACCACCGCACTCGGTTCGATGTAAGCCGTTTTGCCAGTCGCTGATTCGTCGTGAACAATGCCGCCGATTTTGCGTTTGTTCATCGCCAACACAGGAATGACCAGCCGCCCATCGCGCATGGTGGGAGCGGCCTCTTTCTCGACTAATCCGTCGGCTTGCGCTTGGCGTAAAATGGCGTGTAGTGTGCGCTGCACGCTGGTTTTGGCGCGCCGCATATCGTGCCGAATCTGTGCCAATTCGGGCGAAGCGTTCTCTTTGATGTCGCCAAATTTGTCGAGAATAGCGTCGATGGCGTGCAGAATATCGGGGAAACAGGCGCAATCGTCGGCCATGCGGTGCAAGGTAGGGAACCGTTGAGCATCGGTTTTGCGCAGGAAATCGGCAACCTGCTGCAAGTGCAAGCAATTTCGGCGTATGCGGTCGATGTCGGCCAGTTCGAGGCAAGTGCCTTCGATGCGCGTGTTGGCAAACGCATTGCGCAGGTCGGCCGTATCGCCCAGTGGCAGTGCAACGCCATCGGCCAGCAGACGCGCCGCCTCGTCCACAGGAGCGAGCCGCCCAACGATAGTGTCGAAATCGGTCGAAAAGCCTATGCGGTCAATCTCCTCCTGTGCCAAAGTGCTGATACAGTGCCCCTTGAGCAGCGCGCGCACCCTATCGAACCCGATTTTTTCCTCTATGTCGTGCGGATAAAGCATACGCCCTTTTTTGTCTGTGCAAAGGTACAAAAATTAGTGAAAAGTGTGTAAAGTGAAAAGTGTATAAAGTGGAAAGTAGGGACGCACCGAGTGCGTCCGAAAATATAGAACATAGACTTTTTAATTATCTAATTATCTAATTTCCAATTACTTAATTATTTGAAAATTTGAAGATTGAGGCGTTTTGGAACGCAAAAATTATTCATTATTAATTCTTAATTGATTTGAACCCCTCCCCTGCTCCGCAGGTACTCCCCTTGAAAAGGGGAGAGGGCTGTACCAATAATAGTGCGAACCTGTCCCCTTTGTAAGGGGACGAGAAAAACGGAAATCCGTTTTTCGGGCGGGGTTAGAAAACCAAATAATCAAATCAACAAATAACCAAATCTGCAAAATCTATAAACCAGAAATAAAATCCACAAACACACAATTTGGACCGCAAAATTTGTGCGAATCACAGAAAAAAACGACTAGAACGCAAATTTTTTGCCTAAAATTTTCTTATGTCAAAATTACTGCGTATCTTTGCGGTGTCATTTTTGGTGGATTCGTCTAGCGGTCTAGGACACCGGCCTCTCACGCCGGTAACACGGGTTCGAGTCCCGTATCCACTACGCAGCAAGCCGACAATTCTCGTGGAGTTGTCGGCTCTTTTTTTGCATTTTTGCGCGGTTGGTTACAAGTTTTCGAGCAGTTTTTCGATTGATTCGTCGGTTTCTTGCAACTTTTTCTTGCAAAATTTCACCAAATCGGCGGCCTCTTTCACCTTGGCCGACAGGTCGTCGAGGGCGAGCGTGCCCGATTCTATCTGCCGCACAATCTCTTCGAGGCGGTCGGCGGCCTGCGCGTAAGTGGTCTGTTTTGTGTTCATATCTGTTCAGTTTTTGTTTGCGATTTTCACTTCCGATTGCACCACACCATCGGCAAAATGCGTCTCTATCGTGTCGTTGGGCTGCAAATCGGCTGCCGATTTCACAATTTTGCCGTTTTTCACCGTCAGTGTGTAGCCGCGCTGCAATAGGGTGCGTGGGTCGGAAAGTTCGAGCGATTTTTCGACGAGCGAAAGGTTATTTTTTGCCGATAAAATGGCGGTTTTTGCCGATTTTTCGAGGCGGAAAATCGAGGCAAGCAGCGTGTTGTTTTGGCTTCCGACAAACTGCCGTGCCACGCTCAAACGCGCCAACTGCCGTTGTAGCGTGCGCTCGTGTTCGTCCAAAATGTCGCGTACCAAATCCGATAGTTGTTGCGCCGCATCGTCCACTTTTTCGTCGAAAGCGTGTACTTGGTCTATCAGAAATTCGGCGGCAGCAGTGGGCGTTTTCACACGCGTGTGCGCCACCAAATCCACAATGCTGTCGTCGCGCTGGTGGCCGATGCCGCTGATGATTGGCAGAGGAAATTCGGCGCAGTGTAGAGCCATGTTGTAGTTGTCGAACGCTGCCAAATCGCTCGTCGCACCGCCACCACGAATGATTGCCACCACATCGAACTGGTCGGCGTGGTCGTTGATGGCATCGAGTGCCGCAATGACCGACGCTTCGGTTTGCGCGCCCTGCATGGTGGCAGCAAAAAGTCGCACATAAAATTTGTAGCCGAAGCGATTGGCGTGCAGTTGGTCGCAAAAGTCGCCAAACCCCGCCGCCGATGCCGACGAAATCACCGCCACGCGCTGCGGCACCAGCGGCAGCACCAGTTGTTTGTTCATATCGACCACGCCCTCGTCGGTCAGGCGACGAATGATTTCGGCGCGGCGCAATGCCATGTCGCCCACGGTAAACGATGGGTCGATGTCGCGTATGTTGAGGCTCAAACCGTAAACCGCATGAAACTCCACCGTGCAAGCCACCAGCACATTCAGCCCCACGCCCAGCGACACGCCCGCCGCCGACTCGAAATAGGGTTTCAGCATGCCGTAGGTCGAAGCCCAGATGGCGGCCTTCTGTTTGGCAACCACCGCATCGCCATCGGCAGCCTTTTCTACCAATTCGAGGTAGCAGTGGCCGTTGGCGTTTTCGTGCAGTTCGCTGATTTCGGCGCGCACCCACACAACCTCCAAAAATGCCGATTTAATCGACACTTTTAAGGCTTCGTTCAATTCCAAAAGCGATAGAGAATTCAAATTAGGTTGATTAGTTGATAAGTTGATAAGTTTAACGCGTTGGTCAGAACCTGTGAGGTTTATTTCTGGTTTCTGATTTCTGGTTTCTAGTTTCTAAGTTTCTCGCGCTGCGCGCGGTTCCTATGTTTCTGTTGATTTGCGGATTTGATTATTTGGTTATTTGGAAATTTGTTGAATCGTTCGGACGCACGCGGTGCGTCCCTACAATTTGAAATTTTGAATTTTTGCGATAAGCGAGCGCAGTACCAAACTTGTTTGAGCAATGCCGAGCGGAGCAAAAATCAAATAAAATTTGAAATTTTGAAATTGCGGCTTTGCCGCATCATTCCTCACTCCTCACTCCTCACTCCTAACTCCTAACTACTCAATAATTCCTCCGCCGACCACTTTGCCGTCTTGGTACAGCACGAGCGACTGCCCCGGCGTGATGCCCCACACTGGTTCGTCGAAACGGAGCGTGCAGCGGTTGCCGTCGATGGCGACGGTGGCTGGAGTGGCGGGACTTTTGTAGCGTATGCGTGCCAAAATGCGCGGTTTTATCGACAATTTTTCGCTATCGGTAAATCTGCATTGCGCCGCCGTGAGTGTGTCGGAGAGCAGGTCGTCGCGGTCGCCGAGCGTAACGCGGTTGGTGGCAGCATCGATTTTGGTTACATATTTCGGCGTACCAAACGCCACTTTCAGCCCTTTGCGCTGCCCGATGGTGTAGTTCGGAAAACCGTCGTGCGTGCCAACAATCTGCCCATTTTTATCGATGAAATCGCCCTTTTTGCACTTTTCGCCGAAGTCGGGAACTTGCTGCGCCAAAAATGTGCGGTAATCGTTGTTTGGAATGAAGCAAATCTCTTGACTTTCAGTCTTTTGCGCCAGTTTGGTGTAGCCACGCTCGGCTGCCATTTGGCGCACCTGCAGTTTGGTGTAGCCGCCCAGCGGAAAAATGGTGCGTGCCAAGTTGGCTTCGGTCAGCATCCAGAGAAAATAGGTCTGATCTTTGTGCGCATCGACGGCGTTGGCGAGGTAGGTGTGTCCGTCGCTTTCGACGATTTGCGCATAGTGCCCTGTGGCAATCTTGTCGCAACCAAATTCGTCGGCCATATCGAGCAATTTACCCCATTTAATCGATGAATTACACAGCACGCAAGGGTTGGGCGTGCGGCCGCGCATATATTCATCGACAAAATTGCCGATGACATGCTGGCGAAAAGTGTCGCGAAAATCGAGAATATGATGCTCGAAACCGAGTTTTTCGGCCATGTGTTTCGCCTCCATTATCGAGTCGATGCTGCAACAGCCCTTCTCCTTGGCCAAGCAACTCTCGCGAATGCTATCGAATGTGCGAAATGTAACGCCCACAAGTTCGTACCCCTGTTCGAGCAGCAACATAGCCGACACCGTGCTGTCGATACCGCCGCTCATAGCCATTAGGATTTTCATAGTCAATTTTTTGGTTGATTAGTTGATTGGTTGATTGGTTGATCAGTTTAACGCATTGGTGTTGGCTTCAGATTTCTAGTTTCTAATTTCTAGTTATTGATTTGAAGATTAAGGCGTTTCTGTTACCGACAATCTGAAATTTGAAATTTGAAATTGCGGCTCTGCCGCGCCACTCCTCACTCCTCACTCCTCACTAAAATCCAAGTTCCACCCTAACCCGTATGCCCCATTTGATGGCGTCGGGGGCGTTGCGGTGGGTCAAACGCCAGATGGATTGCACCGAAAAGAGATGCAAAATGTTGCAGATGCCCACGCCCGCCTCGATGTAGGGCATTGTGCGCAGACTGCCAGTGGCTTCGGGCAGAGCAAGCACATCGCTGTGGCCAGAGCGCAAACCGCCATACGCCAATTTCAGCACAAACTCTTCGCGCAGGTTCAGCCGTTTGACATACGGAATGTAGTTGAACAGCCAGCCGCTGGTGATGTAGCGCACATGGGTTGTGATGTAAGCGTCGGTCATAAACTCCATGGGCGACAGCAGTCCAAAGTCGTACTGCGACCAAAAATTGCGTGCTGTGCGCGGCGATTCGAGCAGCAACCACGGCACTCGACCAAAAATACAGCCCGATTCGACCGCATAGTTCAACTGCCCCGAAAAGAGCGGCACATCTTGTTTCAGCGTCAGGCGCAACTGCCCGTAATGCCCCGCCACATCGCCTGCGGTGTAGTAGCCATATTCGCCCAGCAGACTGACTATCGGATACTTGGTGCGCAGATAGTAGCGGTGAAAAAAGCGGTCGAGCGTGCGTTCGTCGTGCGAAAAGCGCACACTTGCAGCCACCGAAGCCGATTGCACTCGGTGCAAATTTACATCATTTTGCAGAAATGGCAACGCATTGTTCGCCAAAAAATTTGCGCCACGCCCATCGAGCGTAAACTGCAAATTTGCTCGGTGGTAACGGTAGCGCGCGGCGATTTGCTGCATTTGGTACAAGTTGTCGTACTTGACCACATGCGAGCAGGTAGTCAGCAGATTTTCGGGACTGCCGTACATATTTTCGTTCAGCATATCGGCAAATCGATAGCCGTGCCGAATCACATCGTTGTCGTAAAAAATGCCGATAGAATGGGCGTTTTTCTCGCCCCAACGCGCCTGAAATTCGCCGCCGTATTTCCACCGCTTGTCGCCAAATCCGTAGCCCACATAGCCGCCAATGGTGAAGTGTTCCATCAGTGTTTCGCCTGTGCGCAGCCGCAGCGTAGGCCGAAAACCCTCCAAGCGATTGTAGCGCGCCCAGTCGATGAGCGGTCCCAAGTCGAATTTCCACGCGTGAACATAGCCCGTAATGGCAAAATCGACCAAATTGTAGGCAATGCGTTGCAGTTTGCTCTGGTTGAGGCTGTCGATAGCTGCGCGAAATTGCTGATTTTCTATGGCCGCTGAATCTGAAAATTCCTCGATGAAAACGGCATTTTTTGGCTCTTCGCCACCCAACGCAATCGGGCTGTTGGCGATGGTTTTGTAATAGACCACCGAAGGACTATTTCGCGCGTTTTTATCGAACAAATTGAACGAAAACGACATGGCGTAGTCGCGCCGAGCGTAGTAGAAACGGCCGTCGCTTTGGCGGTCGAAAGTCTGCTCTATCGTCAAACCGTTCAGGAAATTGATGGCAGCGTAGGGCGAAAGCGTCGCACGAATGCGTGTGAGTGCAAGCGAGGCCGAATCGATCCACAGATCGCCACGAAAAGCCAACTCCTTGTCGTTCTTCGGACGGAAGCGAATGTGATAAGTTTTGGTCGAATCGGTCGCAAGACTGTCAATCAGAAAGTATTGGTAGTAGAGCGAACCCTGCCCCGACAGCGGACTGATGAAATTGGTCTGCAAAACGGTTACATTGTTGCGATAAAAGTTGATGTGCGGCGCATAATTGCTCAAAAAAATGCCGATTTGATCGGGCGGAAGCACCTGCAACGCCTTCTCGTCGCGGCTGGTGGTGGTGCGCTGCGCCTCGGCGTTTTCCACGCGCACCTCGTCGGTTTGGCGGCCATCGTAGAGCGGCACAAACAGCGTGGAATCGTCGAATGCCACCGTGCCAGAGAGTGCGTCGGTCAGCAGGCGGCGTTGTGCCGTTTTTCGGCGCAAATTGGTCAGACTTAAACGCACATTTTGTTGCTCGATAGTGGCAAAATGGTCGAATTTTTCGGGGTCGTTTTGGTTGGCGGCGGCACGCACACGCTTCAGCAGCGGCAACGCCTCGTTCTCGCCAGGCATCGCGATGACTTCGTCCAGCAGATTGCGCTCCTCTTTCAGCGCAATGTTCAGTACTTGGTCGCCGCCCGTGAGCCGAATCTCCTTGCGCCGATAGCCCAACACCGACACGCAGAGTGTTTTGTACGGCACATTGGTGCGCAGAATAAAGTAGCCTTCGTCGTTGGTGGCAGTGCCGATTTGCGTATTTTTGAACCACACATTAGCGGCTTGCAAGGGCTGCCCATCGGCGGCACCAACCACTTGCCCAAAGATGATGATGTCTTGTGCCGCTACCACTGCAACCGCCCAAAAAGCAACGAATATGGTGGCGATTTTTTTCATTTTTTCAGTAGCAAGTAGCAAGACAAATTAGGAGTGAGGAATTTTTTAGTTAGTAGTGAGAAGTTAGAAGTTAGCAGTGAATTTAATTAGCCAATTATCTAATTTCCAATTATTTAATTATTTGAAAATTGCGGTTCGACAGGCTCACCGCGCAACCTGAAACTAGAAATTAGAAATAAACCTCACAGACCAACACTAATGCGTTAAACTAATCAACTTATCAACCAATCAACTCATCAACCGAACTTTCACTCATATCTTGCTACTAATTCGAGTGCTTCTGCATTTCTACCACTTCGAGGTTTTGAATTTTGTTGCCGTCGATTTCGAAGCGTAGCAGCGTGCGCACTTGATGGAAGCCGTAGATGCCAGCCGCTCCAGGATTCATGGTCAGCATATCGAGCCGCTTGTCGTACTGCACTTTCAGAATGTGCGAATGGCCGCACACAAACAGCCGCGGTTTGTCCGACACGATGTGGCGGTAGGCCTGCGGACTGTAGTTGCCTGGGTAGCCGCCAATGTGCGTCATCAGCACATCGACCTGCTCGCAGCGAAACGCCAAAAATTCGGGGTAGGTGTAGCGCACAAAGCCGCCGTCGACATTGCCGTGAACTGCGCGAAACGGCTTGAAATCGGCCAGACGCTGCGCCAACTCGTCGCTACCGATGTCGCCACAGTGCCAAATCTCGTCGCAGTCGGCAAAATGCGTCAAATAACGCTCGTCGAAATAGCCGTGCGTGTCCGAAAGCAGTCCAATGCGAGTCATTGTTTATTTCAAAATTTCAGAGTTTAAGAGTTTCAAGTTTTCGGAAACGAAACACCGCAATTATTATTCATTATTAATTTTTCATTATTTATTTCCCAAGGGAATTCCCATTGCATCGAGCAGTTTGTTGCGGAAATCGGTGTTTTGTTGCATACCTGTGAAGCGTTCTGCGCCGGGACCAAAGGCGAACACAGGCACAGGCACGCCGCTGTGGTCGGGTTTGTTGAATTTGCACTCGACGCTGCCCGTGGCAAAATCGCCATTGATGATGGCAAGTGCGCCTGTTTCGTGGTCGGCAGTGATGACCACAAGCGTGTTGCCGTCTTTGCGTGCAAAATCGAGCACTTTGCCGATGGCGCGGTCGAAATCGAGCATTTCCTGAATCATCTCTTCGCAGTTGTTGTTGTGGCATTGGTAGTCGATTTGCGACCCTTCGACCATCAGAAAGAAGCCGTTGGTGTCGCGCGCCAGCACTTCGATGGCTTTTTCGACAGCTTGCGGCAGATAGTCGCCACGCTTCGAGGCGATTGGCATATCGATGTCGGCCAGCGGTGCCAAAATTTTCTGACTTTTCGATTTGAGCAAGGCTTTTTCGGTATAGACCACATCGTAGCCTTTGTCGGCAAACTGGCGCGAGAGGTTTTGACCGTCGGCGCGTTGTTCGAGGTTGCGCCGACCGCCACCAATCAGCACATCGATGTCGGCTGCGAGCATATCGAGCGCAATTTCGTCGTACATCTTGCGCGAAATCTGGTGCGCATAGAAGTCGGCTGGCGTGGCATGAGTGAGCGGACAAGTTACCACAATGCCAGTGGCTTTGCCGTTTTGCCCTGCGTAGTAGAGCGACGAGTAGAGTGGCGTAACGCTGTCGGGCGCAAGTCCTACCATATTGTTGCGCGTTTTGCTGCCTGTGGCCAATGCGGTGCCGCCTGCTGCGCTATCGGTAATGTAGTGGCTGGCCGAATAGGTTTTGCTGAAGCCCGTAACGGGGCACTGTTCGATGTTGAGCGTGCCGCCGTTGGCTGTGAGTGCGGCGTAGATTTGGTTGATACCCATGCCGTCGCCAATCATAAAAATGACATTTTTGGCTTTTGGTTGCGCTAGGAGCAGGGTGCAGCCGAACAGATTCAACAGCGACCACACCAATAGTTTTTTAATCTGCATATTCATAGTATAAATTTTTAAGTGAGTATTCTACGGGCGGAGTAAAAATATCTTCTTTTATGAGGCTCAATTTATTTTCCGTGGCAGCAATAGCCAAATCCGATTGATCGATGCCAATCCATTTTCGACCATTTTTTTGAGCCGCCATCAGCGTAGTGCCACTTCCGCAAAAGCAATCCATCACGATGCTGTCTTCGTTGGACGATGTTTTGATGATTAAATCCAACATCTCTGCATTTTTTTCGGTAGGATAACTTGGATATTGTGGGTCTTTGTATTCCCAAATGTCCTGAACTCTTTTGCCTTCACGCTCGTCGGCGTAGATAATTTTTCGTGGGTTGCCATTCGACGACCACTCTATCAGTCCTGCCTTGTCCCACATTTCCAAAGTGGCAACATCTGTTCGCCAATGTCGTCCCTGTGGCGGTAAAATTCCTTTGAAAGGCTGATTCGATTTCCCCTTTTCTGTTTCTCCCGGTGCGTGAATAGGAACCGTTGTGTAGTGCCGTCCGTTTCGGTCTGTTTTTGGAAACAACTTTTCAAGATCTCGTTCTGTGTATTTTTCGCGCGGTTCATTCCAAATGGGCGACGATGTTTTGGTATAAAAGAGTATCATATCTTTTATGTTCCCATAGCCTATTCGTTCAAAATTTTTTGGATTGCATTTTATTCGTGTAATATCATTTCTGAAATTTTCGATACCAAAAACCTCGTCCATCATCACCTTTACATAATGCCCAATTTTGTAGTCGATATGCAGATAGATAGAGCCTTTATCGGACAACAGTTCCCGAATCAGCAACAAACGCGCTCGCAAAAATTCGATAAAATCGCTGCCTTTTAGTGTGTCGGTGTAGGCAATGTCGCCATTTCGCGAATTACTAATGGTCGAAGCACGCCCATTGGTGATGGTAAAATTACCTCCTGTAGCAAAAGGCGGATCGATATATACCAAATCAATTTTCCCACGAAATCCCTGTTCCAGCAGATAGTTCAATCCAGCAACATTTTCGCTATGTATCAGCAGGTTTTTCATTACAATTGGTATAAAAATTCGCGTAAAACCAAAGCACTCATAATGTTGTATGTTTTATAAGTTTCTATTATTTCGCGATACATTTTGTTATTGCCTTTGATATAAAGCACGCCGTCGAGAATGGCTATTTTTTCGGCTTTTACACGCTTTGCTTCCACTGTCGAAATAGCGTCGTTGAATTGTGCGTTTTGGTGTCCGCCAAAATCAGTCAAAAATTTGGCTTCGCCAATCACATATTTGCCGTTGAAACGCCCTACAAAATCGAGCCCTTTTTCTCTGTTGTATCCCAATTCTTCTCGCGCAAAATCCATCATCAATTTGTCGCTCCCATCGAGAATTGCATTCCCTTTGGTCGAAAGAAATTTGTCTAATCCGACAGGTTTTATGCCCAATGCTTTCGATTTGAGCCATTCCTTAAACATTGGTCCAATTTGCCGGTTGGTCTCTTTGGGCTCGCTGCACCGTTCGTACAATTTTGCCAGCCCCAACTCATAAATTCTGCCACAAAGGCGATTGATTGTTTCTGGATTTCTTTCGATAGCCGTTTTATCTCGTTTCAGATAAGCGACATAACTATCTTTTATTGGGAATAAATCCAACTCCAACAGGGATTGTATCAGTTGGGTATTATTTTTTCGTTTGAATGCGTTTTCTACATTTTTCCACGCATTACCATCAATTTCTCTTATTCCTTCGGGTATGGTAGGATACACGCGGAAAAGATCGTCCAAGTAAGAACGCTGGTTGGCGTATTCGATGCTGAGTTTTGTCCACTTATTCATACTGTTGGCGTTTTTTCTGACCCTCTACTCCACCACAATCTCTTCGCCGAAGGCATCGTTGTCGTTGAGTTCGTGGCGGAAGTCGGCGAGTTCGCGGCGCAGGGCTTCGAGCGTTGCACGCAGTTTTTGCTTGCGTTCTACATCGTTTTTGTTTGTGGCGAGCCGCTCTTTTGCACCCGAAATGGTCAGTTTTTGGTCGTTCAGCAGAAATTGAATTTGCTTCACCGTTTCGATGTCGGCAGGGCTGTAGTAGCGCCGCCCATTGGTGCGCTTGGGGTTGAGTTGCGAAAACTCTTTTTCCCAATAGCGCAAGGTCGAAGCGTTCACCCCGAACTGCTCCGCCACTTCGTTTATGGAGTAATAGACCTTTTCCAATTAAGAATTAAGAATTAAGAATTAAGAATGAATAATTGTTCGCATTCCGAAAAGCCGCAATCTTCAAATTTTCAAATAATTTTGTCTTGGTCATCGCCCCCTTTCCCGTTTCCCCCAAGAGGGGGAAAAGCCTTTGGCTAATTATGAATTAAGAATTTAGAATTATGAATTTTTGAGTTCCAAAACGCTACTGAATTTTTAATTAAATAATTGGAAATTAGGTAATTGGGTAATTAAAAAGTCTATCTTCCATGTTTTCGGACGCACGCGGTGCGTCCCTACAATTTGAAATTGCGGCTCTGCCGCATCACTCCTCACTCCTAATTCCTCACTCCTCACTCAAAAAACACTTCTCACTGCTAACTACTCACTTCTCACTATTAAGTCGCTTACCTATAGATTTTCAGGCGTTGTCCGATACGAATCATCGAGCCGCGCAGACCGTTCCACCGTTTTATTTGGTTCACGGTGCAGTGGTAGCGTGCTGCAATGCCGCCCAGCGTGTCGCCCGAGCGCACTTTGTAGTAAATCAGTCGCCCATCGCCCGACGGATTGTAGGCAGCGGGCTTCACCTCTGCGCGGTTGGCCACCAGTTCGGCGGCGCGATGCAGCGGAATGGTGTCGCTGTTGGCAATGTAGTCGCCTACATGGTTGAGCGGCAGCACCAACGGATAGGGCTTGATATTACCCGGAATAAGGTCTTGCCGATACTGCGGATTCATAAAACGCAACTCTTCCATCGGTATCGACAGAATGTCGGACACCTGTTGCAGGTTGATGCGCTTATCGACCATAATCGTGTCGGTAGCCACCGTAACAGTCGGTTCTACAGGGCAGATATTGTGTTGGTCGTAGTAGTTCATCACATAGTTGGCAGCGATGAAAATCGGCACATAACTGCGGGTTTCGCGTGGCAGATAAGGGTAGATTTGCCAATAATCTTTTTTACCGCCGCCAGCGTAGCGTGTGGCTTTGGCTACATTGCCCGGGCCGCAGTTGTAGGCAGCAATCACCAAATGCCAATCGCGGTAGATGTTGTAGAGGTCGCGCAGGTAGCGTGCCGCCGCATCGGACGATTTCAGTGGGTCGCGCCGCTCATCGACCAGACTGTTCACTTCGAGTCCGTAGAGGCGACCTGTGGGCACCATAAATTGCCACAAACCAGCAGCACCAGCCCGCGATGTGGCGCGTGCGTTCAACGCCGATTCGATCACGGGCAGATATTTCAGTTCCAACGGCACGCCGTAGCGTTCGAGCGCATTTTCGAATATCGGAAAATAGTATGTTTCGCCCAAACCGAGCATATAACCCACTTTGTCGGGGCGTTGCAGGTAGTGTTCGATAAACTTTTTCACAATGTCGTTGTAGGGCATCTCCATGATGTAGGGCAGTTTTTGCAGCCGCGCAATGTACTCCTCGTTGGTTGCCAAATTCATGCCAGTGTCTTTGCTGCACTCGCCCATTTTCACATTTTGCAAGTACCAATTATGCACTATTTCGTCGAGTTCTTCGTCGAAATCGGCAGGAATGACCGTGACGGTGTCCTGCACGGCGGCCAAAAGTACCGAGTCGGTCGTGGCGTCTTCGGCAAATGTTGCAGCCCAAGGCAGTGCCGCAACCAAAATCGCTAAAAATTTTCTATTCATTCGTTCTTTTTTGTTTCGTAAGTAAGTTTTCTCGTCGTGCGGGGAAAATAATTTCAAATTAGGTTGATTAGTTGATCAGTTGATTGGTTGATTAGTTTAACGCACTGTGGAAAGTCTGTGAGGTTTATTTCTGGTTATTTGAAAATTTGAAGATTAAGGCGTTTCTGTTACCGACAATTTGAAATTTGAAATTTGAAATTGCGGCTCTGCCGCATCACTTCTCACTACTAACTACTCACTAAAATTCACAAACTCATTTCGCCACGCAATGGCGTGCGCATCAACTCTTTTATGCGGTCGCTGTCGGTATATTGTCCGAGCAGATACATCAGTTTTGTTACGGCGGCTTCGGTTGTCATGTCGTTGCCGCTCACTACGCCAGCGCGTTGTAGATTGAGGCTCGTTTCGTAGCGCCCCATCTCTACATTGCCAGCGCGGCACTGCGTAATATCGACCACCACAATGCCTTTGTCAGTTGCCTCTTTGAGCGACAGATAGAGCCACTCGCTGCTGGGGGCGTTGCCTGCGCCGAAACTTTCGAGTACCACGGCGCGCAAACCGTCGATTGATAAAATTGCTCTGACGGTCGCCTCGTCGATGCCGGGGAAAAGTTTGAGAATGGCGATGTGCGTGTCCAACTTGGTCTGAATACCAAATTTGCGTGGCGCACTTGCACGGTGAATCGCCCCTGCGGCATACTTGATGTGAACGCCTGTTTTGGCCAATTCGGGATAGTTGAACGAGGCAAAAGCGTTGAACTCTTCGGTGGTGCGCTTAGTGGTGCGATTGCCGCGCATCAGTTTATTTTCGAAAAAGAGGCAGACCTCTGGCACGCGTGTGCGGCCGTGTTCGTCTTTGGCGGCGGCCAGTTCGATGGCGGTAATCAGATTCTCTTTGGCATCGCTGCGCAAAACGCCCACAGGCAACTGCGCCCCAGTGAAGATGACAGGCTTGCCCAAATGTTCGAGCATAAAACTGAGTGCCGAAGCCGAATAGGCCATCGTGTCGGTGCCGTGCAGCACCACAAAACCGTCGAAATGGTCGTAGTTGTCGCGTATGATTTCGGCAATGCGCACCCACGCTTCGGGCTGCATATCCGACGAGTCGATAAGCGGGCAGAACGACACCGACGAAATATCGACATGCAACATCTTCAGTTCGGGAATCAGACTCAACACACGGTCGCTGTCGAGCGGCGCGAGTGCCTGCGTGGTTTGGTTTTCGCCCATACTGATGGTGCCGCCTGTGAAAATCAGCAGAACGGAACTGCGCTGTATGTTTTTCGGTGCGCTCATTCTACGGTTACAGATTTTGCCAAATTGCGCGGTTGATCCACATCGCAGCCCTTCACTACCGCAATGTGATAGGCCAACAGTTGCAGCGGCACCACAGCCAATAGCGGTGCCAAACACTCTTCGGTGCGCGGTATGGTGATGGTGTAGTCCGACATTTTGCGGACAATTTCGTCACCTTCGGTAACGATAGAGATGATGCGCCCTTTGCGCGCTTTCACCTCTTGAATGTTGCTCACCACCTTTTCGTAAGTGCCGCAGTGTGGCGCAATCACCACCACGGGCATCTCTTGCGAAATGAGTGCGATAGGTCCGTGTTTCATCTCGGCAGCGGGATAGCCTTCGGCGTGTATATAACTGATTTCCTTCAGTTTAAGTGCGCCTTCGAGTGCCACTGGGTAATTGAATCCACGCCCGAGATAGATGAAATTTTGCGCATAGGTGAAAGTCTTGGCAAACTCGGCGATATGGTCGTTTTGTTTCAAGATTTCGCCGATTTTATCGGGAATTTTTCCAAGTTCCGACACAATTTGCAGGTAGCGCGCCTCGTCGAGTGTGCCTTTGGCGCGACCAATCATCAGCGCGAGCATGGTGAGCACCGTAACTTGTGCCGTAAACGCTTTGGTCGATGCCACGCCGATTTCGGGGCCGACATGCGTGTAACAGCCACTGTGCGCCGCACGCGGAATGCTGGCACCCACCACATTGCAAATACCAAAAATGAATGCGCCGTACGATTTCGCCAATTCGATGGCGGCCAGCGTGTCGGCGGTTTCGCCCGACTGCGAAATGGCAATCACCACATCGTCTTTGTTGATAACAGGCTTGCGGTAGCGAAATTCCGACGAATACTCCACCTCCACAGGAATGCGCGCAAACTCCTCGATGGCGTACATGCCAATGAGCCCAGCGTGCCACGAAGTGCCGCAAGCGGTGATGATGATGCGTTTGGCGTTGAGAAAACGCTCTTTGTTGTCGATAAAACCAGCGATGGTTACATTGTTTCGGTCCACATTCACACGGCCGCGCATACTTGCCGCCAAAGTGGCTGGCTGTTCAAAAATCTCTTTGAGCATAAAGTGCGGATAGCCACACTTTTCCAACTGCGAGAGCGTCATCTCGAGTTGCTTGATTTCGGGCGTTTTCTGCACATTGCCGATGGTTGTGATGTCGAGTTTTTTGCCGCGCTCGATGGTAACCACCTCTTCGTCTTCGATATAGACCACTTTGTTGGTGTATTCCACAATGGGCGTAGCGTCGGAAGCGAGAAAATACTCGCCGTCGCCAATGCCAACCACCAGCGGACTGCCTTTGCGCGCTGCCACAATCACATCGGGGTTGGAACGGTCGAGCACCGCAATAGCATACGCACCAATCACCTGATTCAGAGCGAGTTGCACGGCCGTTTTCAGACTCACATTGTCGGTGCGTTTGGTGTATTCTATCAGTTGCACAAGCACTTCGGTGTCGGTGTCGCTCTTGAAAGTGTAGCCGTGTTTTATCAAACCCTGCTTCAGTACCGCATAATTTTCGATGATGCCGTTGTGAATTATCGCCAACTCTTCCGATTCGGAGTAGTGTGGGTGCGCGTTCACGGTGTTTGGTTCGCCGTGCGTTGCCCAGCGTGTGTGTGCTATGCCAATGGTACCGCTCACATCTTTGTCGGCGGTGAAAGCCTCCAGTTCGGCAACTTTTCCCTTGGTTTTGTACACATTCAGTTTGCCCTGCGGATTGATGAGTGCCACGCCTGCGCTGTCGTAGCCGCGGTATTCGAGGCGGTGCAGGCCTTTTATCAGTACGGGATAAGCATCACGCTTACCGATATAACCAACTATTCCACACATTTTTTCGTTAGTTTTTGTTAAATTTTAAGGTGCAAAGTTCGTATTTTTTCGTCAAAAACGCAATATATAGTGTGTAGTTTTTCGTTTTTTTCGTGCCAATAGTGCGCCATTCGCAAAAGTTTGCGTAATTTTGTCCGACTTTTTACATACAAAAAATGCTCGACGACGAACTCTATATGCGCCGCTGTTTGCAGTTGGCACAGCAAGCCGAAGGCAACACCGCTCCCAATCCGATGGTTGGTGCTGTGGTGGTGTGCGATGGCAAAACTATTGGTGAAGGCTATCACCACCGCTGCGGCCTGCCCCATGCCGAAGTGAACGCCATCGCCTCGGTGAAAAACCAAGAACTCTTGTCGCACTCGACGCTCTATGTCAATCTCGAACCCTGCTCGCACTATGGCAAAACGCCGCCGTGCGCCAAACTCATCATCGAAAAAGGCATTCCACGCGTGGTGGTGGGCATGGGCGACCCAAACGCCAAGGTGAATGGGCGCGGCATCGCAATGTTGCGCGAGGCGGGCATTGTGGTAACGGAGCATGTTTTGGAAGACGAATGCCGCTGGTTGAACCGCCGTTTTGTAACTTTTCACACGCAAAAAAGGCCTTACATTCTGCTCAAATGGGCGCAAACAGCCGACGGATTTATCGATAAAATCAGGGAAAATGCCGACACGCCACCGCTCCGCATCTCGAACGAAGTTACCAAAACGCTCAATCATCAAATTCGCTCGGTAGAATCGGCTATTTTGGTCGGTACAAACACCGTTCTGCTCGACAATCCGCACCTCACATCGCGCAAGTGGAGCGCCCGAAATCCTGTGCGCATGGCCATCGATCGCCAGCGGCGCATTCCTGCCGATTACAAACTGCTCGACGACAGCACAAAAACCGTGATTTTCTCCGATGAAAACGCCGAAATTGGACAAAACACCACTTTCGTGAAAATCGACTTTTCGCGCGACATCGTACCGCAGATTTTGGACTATCTCTACCAACATGAACTGCAATCGCTGATTGTCGAAGGCGGCCGACAACTACTGCAAGCCTTCATCGACGACGGTTTGTGGGACGAGGCTCGCATCGAAACCGCCTCCACCACCATCGGCAGCGGCGTAAAAGCCCCAAATCTCCCGATGAAACCATACAAAACCGAATTTTTCGGCGAAAACGAAATGGATTTTTTTAGTAACAAGATATGAGTAGCAAGTCGCAAGAATTTTGAATAAAGAGTAAGGAGTAAAGACAAAAGACTTTTTGATTGCCAAATTACCTGATTTCCAATCGTTTAATTAAAATTTGGAGATGTTTTTTGATGCCGAAATTCTTAATTCAAAATTCATAATTCATAATTAACGGAATGGCTTTCCCCCTTCGGGGGAAACGGGAAAGGGGGCTACAACTAGAAACCAGAAATTAGAAATAAACCTCACAGACCATCACCAATGCGTTAAACTAATCAACCAATCAACTGATCAACTAATCAACCCGATTTGAAATTACAATGTTATTCCCTGAACCCATTTTCGGTCCCATACATAGCCGCCGTTTGGGTGCGTCGTTGGGCGTGAATCTGCTGCCGCCAAACGCCAAAGTCTGCTCGTTCGAGTGCCTCTACTGCGAATGCGGTTTTGCTACGGCGCACGGCGAGGCACGCATTCCGTCGCGGCACGAAATTGCCGATAAACTCGAGGCAAAACTGCGCTCGTTGTCCGCCGAAAATGCGCCTGTCGATGTCATCACTTTTGCTGGCAACGGCGAACCAACGCTGCACCCACATTTCGGCGAAATCATCGACGATACCATTGCGCTGCGCAACCGCTACTATCCGTCGGCAAAGGTGAGCGTGCTGTCGAACGCCACGCGCATTCACCGACCATCGGTGCGTGCCGCGCTGCTCAAGGTGGACAACAACATTCTGAAACTCGATTCCGCCATCGAAGCCACGGCAAAACTGATAAATCAGCCTCGCCACCCCGACTTCTCGATAGCAAAAATTGTCGATGAAATGGCGACTTTTGACAATGTGGTGGTGCAGACGCTCTTCTTCACAGGCGACTACAACGGACAGCACATCGACAATACGACGGCGCCCGAAATTATCGCTTGGCTCGATGCGTTGCGCAAAATCAACCCGCGGCAGGTGATGATCTACTCGCTCGACCGCGCTACGCCTGTCGAAACCCTGAAAAAAGCCGACTCGGCAACCCTCAACGCCATCGCCGCACGCGTGCAAGCGTTGGGCTACGACACGCTGGTAACGCAATAACTCGCTGAAAATGAACGCACTGCTGCCGAAAGCCATTGCGCAAGTCGAAGGCAACCGCATTTTGGTCTGTCCGCTCGATTGGGGCTTGGGGCACGCCACGCGTTGTGTGCCGATCATCAGGGCGTTGCTTGCAGCCGACAAGCAGGTGATTTTGGCGGCCGATGGCGCAGCGTACCAATTTTTGCAGCAGGAGTTCCCCGATTTGCCGCTCGTCCGTTTTGCTGGGCTCACGGTGCGCTATTCCGCCTCGCGCTCGCAGGTGGGAGTGATGTTGACGCAGTTGCCAAAATTTGTGTTTCAGATAGCGTGCGAACACCGCAACTTGCAGAAAATCATCGCGTTGCACAAGATTGATGCGGTCATTTCCGACAACCGTTTCGGACTTTGGACGCAGCGTGCGCAGTGCATCTATATCACGCATCAACTGATGGTGAAAATGCCGCCGAGATGGCGTTTTTTGGAGAAAACAGTTTGGAAAATTCACCGAAAAATCATTCAAAAATACGATTTTTGTTGGATTCCCGACAGCGAAACCGAGCAACTCGCTGGCGATTTGGCACACAAATACAAATTGCCAAAAAATGGCGTTTTCATCGGAATAATTTCGCGCTTCGACGCACAAATAAAGTGTCCAAAATCTGCCGATTTCGATGCTATCGGCATCACTTCGGGGCCAGAGCCGCAGCGCACACGCTTCGAGGAGCAGTTGGTGCGCCTTTTTGCCGCCGCCGAAGGGCGTTGCCTCGTTGTGCGTGGACTGCCAAACGAACCGGAAAAACGATCGGCTGTTGGCAACATCACTTTCTGCAACCACTTGACAACCAGCGAAATGCAACGACTTTTGCAGACCACGCCGCGCATTGTCTGCCGTTCGGGTTACTCCACGCTGATGGACTTGCGCACGCTCGGTCGCACCGCCACGCTAGTGCCAACGCCCGGGCAGACCGAACAGGAGTATTTGGCTGAATATGCCACCCGCTTCGGCTTCGGCACGCTTGCCAAAAATTGAATTTCCGAAAAAATAAAAAACGGGCGATTTAATCGACACTTTTTGCCTATTCGTTGGCGCAAAATTTGTGCAAAAGCAAAAAAAGTGTGCCAACCCTGCTGTTCAATCCGAAAAAATGCCTACATTTGTAGTTTGAATCGGTTGCAGAAAATCTGCGGTAAAATGGTCGAAAACCTATTTTTTTGCCGCTGCTGCCGTAATTTTTGGATTGTATGAGAGTGCTTATCATCTGTTTTTCGGGCATCAGCAATGTTGCGTCCATCGTGCCGCCGCTCGATGCGCTCGACAGACGATATCCGCAGCACGAATTTACGGTGTTGAGCAGGCATTTTTTGCAGCCATTGTTTGCTCACTTTGCGCATGTTGCGTTTGTGGGCGCCGACATTCGCCGCAAGCACAAAGGGCTGCGTGGTGCGCTCAAACTCTTTGGCGCATTGTGTCGCCAGCGGTTCGATGTGGTGGTCGATTTGCAAGATGCGCCGCGCACACGCTTTTTGCGACGACTATTCAGGCTGTGGGGCGCAAAAGTGGTGGTCATCGACAAGCAGCGCACCGAACGCCGTCGATTGATACGCCTCGGGGCGCAACGATACAAGCCGTTGAAGCCGATTTTTGAGCGTTACAGCGAGGCTTTTGCGCAGATAGGGCTGCAAACCGACGACCAATTTGTGCGCATTCCGTCCGCTTCGGCCGAAAAACGGCAAAAAGTGGCGGAAATATACGGCGAAAAGCATGGACGCTGGATTGGCATTGCGCCGCTCTCGATAGCGCGCGGCAAAACATTGCCTTTCAGAAAGACAAAAAATGTCATTCGCCACTTCGATAGCCAGCCAAACACGACGCTGTTTCTGTTTGGCGCAGGCGAGATGGAAAACGAACTTTTGGGCGACTGGCAGACGGTTTTTGCCAATGTGCACGCCGTGCATACATCGCTCAAACTCGACGAAGAGTTGGCACTGATGGAGCAGTTAGATGTGATGGTAACGATGGATTCGGGCAATGCGCACTTGGCGGCACTCACCGCCACGCCTGTGGTGAGCATTTGGGGCGCAACACACCCCTACGCAGGCTTTGGCAGTTGGCGGCAACCCGCCGAAAACCAAGTAGGTGTCGATTTTTCGTGCCGACCCTGCACCGCACACGAAAACAAACGCTGCAAATATGGCGACTACCGCTGCCTCGAAAGCATTCCATCGGCCAAAATTATCGAGTGCATCGAGAGAGTACTTCTTGAGTGAGGAATTAGGAGTGAGGAGTGAGGAATTTTTTAGTTTGAAAGTGTGAAAGTATGAAAGTGCGAAAGTAGGGACGCGGCATGCCACATCCGAAAAGTTTATAGGTTAGAGGTTATCGTTTATAGACTAAAACTTTGATTAAGACGAAGACAAAAGGCTTTTCCCCTTTGGGGAAAACGGGAAAAGAGGCCACAAGAAAAATGAACAATAAAAAATGAACAATGAATAATAATTGCGGCTTTTTTGATACCGAAAACTTGAAACCAGAAATTAGAAATTAGAAATCCACTGCCCTCCACCAATGCGTTAAACTTATCAACTCATCAACTTATCAACGACCAATCAACCAATCAACTATAAAAAATTATGGGTAAAATCATTGCAATTGCCAATCAGAAAGGTGGTGTAGGCAAAACCACTACGAGCATCAATTTGGCGGCATCGCTTGCGCACTACGGCAAAAAAGTACTGCTGGTGGACGCCGACCCACAGGCCAACGCCTCGACAGGTCTTGGATTCGACATCGAAAATCAGGACAAAACCATCTATCAGAGCCTCATCGGCAGGGTAGAAACGCGCGAAGCCGTGCGCCACACCGAAGTCGAAAATCTCGACCTCGTTACCTCCGACATCAATCTGGTGGGTATTGAGTTGGAGATAATCAACGACAAGGAGCGCGAACTCTATATGCGCCGCGCTTTGAGCCAAGTGAAAGACGACTACGACTACATTCTGATCGACTGCTCGCCGTCGCTCGGGCTGATTACGCTCAATGCGCTCACCGCCGCCGATTCGGTCATCATACCTGTGCAGAGCGAATACTTTGCGCTCGAAGGCATTGGCAAACTGCTGCACACCATCAAACTGCTGAAAAGCAAGTTGAACCCGTCGCTCAAAATCGAAGGCTTTGTGCTGACCATGTTCGACGCACGCTTGCGCCACGCCAACCAAGTGGCCACCGAAGTGAAAAATCACTTTGGCGATATGGTGTTCAACACATTCATTCAGCGCAATGTGAAATTGAGCGAAGCCGCCAGTTACGGCCAACCTGTGCTGCAATACGACCCCGAATCGAAAGGCTCGATAAACTATCTCGATTTGGCAAAAGAACTGATAAATCGCAATTAAACATAACCTTATGGTCAAAAAACAACCTGCATTAGGGCGCGGACTTGGCTCCCTAATCAAAGACATCGAAATAGATGCGCAACCGCAAGGCGGCTCGTCGATAAGCGAAATCGATATCGACAAAATCGATGCCAATCCCGACCAGCCACGCACCACATTCGACGACGATGCGCTGGCCGAACTGGCCGACTCGATACGCGCTTTTGGCGTGATTTCGCCCATCACACTGCGCAAAATAGACGACGGACACTACCAGATAATCGCTGGCGAACGCCGTTGGCGCGCAGCAAAACTGGCCGACCTCGACAAAATTCCTGCCTACATCAAAACTGCCGACGACGAACAGCAGGTGCAACTGATGGCGCTCATCGAGAACATTCAGCGCGAGGACTTGAACGCCATCGAGATAGCGTTGAGTTATCACAAGTTGATGAACGACTACAATTTGACGCAAGAGGCATTGAGTCAGCAAGTTGGCAAAAAACGCGCTACCATAGCAAACTATGTGCGGCTGCTGAAACTGCCCGCCGAAGTGCAACTCGGCCTCAAAGATGGCAAAATCGACATGGGACACGCGCGCGCGCTGGCTGGCATCGAAAATGCCGCCGACCAGATAAGCGTTTACGAGCGCATATTGGCCGAAAATCTGCCCGTGCGCGCTGTGGAAGAGTTGGTAAAAAACTCGACCGACATAGCGGCTGGCACCAAAAAGAAGCCATCGGCAAAAACAATGCAGCACGCCGAACTCGCCGAGCGCATTGCGCACCTTGTGGGCGCACCGACGCAGGTGGCAACCGCCGAAAATGGCAGCGGCAAACTGACTATCAAGTTCGCTTCGGCGGCCGAATTGGACAAAATTGTGGAAACGCTCCAAAAATTGGCAGACTGACCCTCGATGACCAAACGCATTGTTCTGACAATCGGATTTTTGGCGGCAATCGTTGTGGGATTGCACGCACAAACGCCCGCTAGCGACTTTGCCGCTCCAGTGCAAGCCGACAAGCAGGTGTTCACCCTGTCCGATACGGCGGCGGTGTTCTTCACCGAGGCGCGCCCAGTCAGACCCAAGCCAAACTACAACGAGGTGTGGCTGCCCGACCCGCAAAAATCGCTTTGGTATGCGTTCATTTTTCCCGGTTTGGGGCAGATATACAACCGCAGTTATTGGAAACTGCCGATAGTTTACGGCGGTGCCATCGGGCTGGTCTATGGCATCACATGGAACAACCGCTACTACCAAGAGTACTCGCGCGCCTACCGCGATGCAATGGGCAGTAACCCCACGGGGCGCAGTTACGACAACCTGCTGCCGCCCGGTACCGATCCAACATCGGATTATGCCAAAAATCTGCTCAAAAACCAGCACAACACCTACCGCCGCTACCGCGATTTGTGCATCGTTGGGGCGGTGGCGTTCTACGCACTCACCATCGTCGAGGCGTATGTCGATGCGCAGTTGGCCGACTTCGACATCAGTCCCGACCTATCGATGCATGTGCGCCCCACCGTTTTCCTCACCGAAAACAGCCAAAACCCGAACTTCGGCGTCGGCGTGGGAATTAAATTTTAGAGAGAAGTGAGAAGTGAGAAGTTTTTTAGTGTGAAAGTGAGAAAGTGTGAAAGTGAGAAAGTAGGGACGCGGCATGCCACGTCCGATGAATAAAGAGTAAAGACAAAAGACATTTTATTATTTGAAAATTGCAGTGGTGTTGAACGCAAAAATTCATAATTCTAAATTCAAAATTTCTAATTAAACCAAAGGCTTTTCCCCTTTGGGGAAAACGGGAAAAGAGGCCACAGCTAGAAATTAGAAATTAGAAATCAGAAATAAACTGCACGAATCTTCACCAGTGCGTTAAACCAATCAACCGATCAACCAATCAACTAATCAACCTTTTCAAACTAGAAACCAGAAATACAAATGAATCGCTTTCTGTTTTTCCCGAGGGGGCAGCAAATTGGCATCATCGTGCTGTTGATGCTGATAGTGGCGGTGGTAACACTTGATGTGTTGCTGCCACGCTTGGTGTCGTCGTCGAGCCACGAGAGCGAGAGCGATTCGGCGTTTGTGGCGCAGGTGGCCGCCTTCGAGCAGTCGTTGCGCGACAAGCCAAAACCCGTTTGGCAGTCGCCCTTCGAGGCGCGGCACAGAGAGCCGAAACAGACCGATTTCGACACGCCCACACGCCTCACGCCGTTCGATTTCGACCCGAACACGCTCGATTCGACCGAATTTGTGCGCATGGGGTTCAAACCGTACGATGTGCGGCGCATCATGTCGTTTCGGCGCAAGGCAAAGCAGTTCCGCACGGCCGAATTTTTTGTAGAATTTTGCCGCCTCGAACCCGAAGAGGTCGAAAAACTGCTGCCTTATGTGCATATTGCAGCAGCCGAAACGGCCAAAATTGACACCACTGCGCAGCAAAAACCACGCAAAGCGTATGTCCACATGGAACTGAACGCCGCAGACACCGCCGAACTGCAACGCATGCCGGGCATTGGCAGCGGGCGCGCCAAGCAGATAGTGGCTTACCGCAACCGACTTGGCGGTTTTGCCCATGTCGAGCAGTTGCTCGAAATCAACAATTTTCCGCAAGAGGTGTTCGATAAAATTGCGCCGTATTTGTCTGTAAATCAGAACCTTATCAATAAAATTCAAATAAACAAAGCCAGCGTCGAGCGGTTGAAAGCGCACCCATATCTCAATTTTTACCAAGCCAAAGCCATCTACGAATTGCGCCGCACACAAGGCACGCTACACAATATCGACGAACTGAAAACGCTGAAAGACAGAAAAGAGTTCGACGGCTACAACTTCGACCGACTTGCGCCCTATCTCGATTTCAGCGAAATAAAATATGACTACAAACGAAAATAAACACACCGTTTATCCGTTAGAATAATAAATGACTTTTATAAATTATTACGAGAAGAGTGAGATTTTTTTGAATAAAGAATAAGGAATAAAGACGAAAGACGAAATAGTGAAAAAGTGTATAAAGTTGAAAGTAAAAAGTTTTTCATTTGAAGATTTGAAAATTTGAAGATTGCGGCGTTGTTGATACCGACACGGCATTGGGCGGCGAGTGTCAAAAATCAGGTTTTGTGTTTCGAGAAAGCGGAATTACTGTTTGAGCGAA